>JAJDVJ010000116.1 GCA_022826205.1 Silicimonas sp.
CAGCGCCGCGTGGACCGCACCGTCTCGAACCTCGGGAGGCGCGCGAAGCAGCTCGGCTACCAACTAGTCAGGATGCCCGAAGACACGGAGGGGACAATTGACGCGGAATCAATGGCGTAGGGAAGTTTTACTCAAGAGAGCGTGGGCATGAATATTTCGCAACTTACGGCATTTCACGCTGTCATGACCTCGGCGACACTTACCGAGGCGGCCGATCGGCTTGGTCGTACTCAGCCTGCAATCAGCGCGGCGATCAGGTCCCTTGAAGATCAGCTTGGCATGAAGTTGTTTGAACGACGTGGTCGCAAGCTCGTGCCTGTGCCGGAAGCACAATATCTGATGACCGAGGCCAACGCGATCCTTCGGCAACTCAGCCAGGTTCGGCAGACGATGCGTGGTCTCGGTGACGGACACTTGGGCACCTTGACCGTCGCGGCGATGCCAGGCCCCGTCACCATGCTTTTTCCGCGGTTCATTGCGACGCACATCGGAAAGAGGACTGGAATCAAGACCTCCATGCTTGCTCGAAGCTCCAACCAGATTGTCGAACTCGCCCGTGCGCAAAGCATTGACTTTGGATTTGCAGACATTCCGGAAGATGCAGACGGCGGCGGGCTCTACCGATCCGACATCATCTCTGGCAATTGCTTCGTGGCGCTTCCAGCTACCCACGCGCTCGTACGCGAGAAGACCATATCTCTTGATGCCCTCGGCGGTCAGCCCATGGGGTCGCTCCAGGCCAATCACGTTCACTCCCGAGATGTCCGGCGCGCGTTCGACGAGGCCGGACTCAAATTCAATCCGATGGTCGAAAGCCAGACCTTCTTGCCGATCCTGCAATTCATCGTGGCCGGTCAGTGTTGCGCCATTCTCGACCCATTGACGGTTGTGCACGTTAGGGAAACCGGTGCCTTCTCCGGGACGCTATGCATCCGTCTGCTCGATCATCCATTGCGATACAGCTACGCGATCATATCTCCGGCCCATCGCCCGACGTCAGTCATCGCAACCGAGGTGCGCGATGCTTGGACGCAAGAGGTGCACCGCTTTCTCGAAAGCGCAGGCGCACATCCAGAATTGCAGCTTCAATAACAGGGCGCGATGACGTCTTCATAGGCAAAGAGTGCGGCAAGCCCGCCGGTATGCACGTAACAGACACGGCTGCCTCTAGTGATCTCTCCGCTGTCGACAAGCGCCAGCACGGCCGCAAAGCTCTTGGCGGTGTAGACCGGGTCCAGCATCAGGCCTTCGTGTTTTGCCATTGTCCTTATCGCCTCAATTCCAGGCGGACCAAGCTGACCGTAGCCCGGTGCCAAGGCGCCATCCCAGACGCGAATGTCTGCATCGACAACGCTCGCCGCCCCCGAATAGAGCTTTGCCAATCGTTTCATGGTTCGGCCGACACGTGGGCCCTGCTCAGCAGCGCTGCGTCGGACGCAGCTACCGATGACCCGTGCACCCGAACCCGCTCCTCTCAGCCCGGCCAGCAGTCCTGCATGCGTTGACCCGCTTCCTGAAGCGACCACGAAGACGTCGAAGTCGTCCTTCTGATCGAGTATTTCGTTGGCTGCATCCACATAGCCCAATGCACCGAGCGGCGGATGACCTTCCGAAAGATGGATGACATAGGGTCGGCGACCTTTGAGCTTGAGCGCATCAGCCCGTTTGTGGAGCGCAGCATCTGCGCCGGCCTCGTCTTCACCTCGGGGAAAAGTCATGATCTCGGCGCCCATGAGCCGCGAAAGAAACACGTTGCCAGATTCTCGGTACCGGTCCGACTTGCCGGGGACACGGTCTTCCAACTGCACTATTGGGTGCATTCCCTGAGCTCGTGCAACCGCTACCGCCAGTCGGGCAAAGTTTGACTGCACTGCACCAGTGATAAGGGTCGTATCGGCGCCTTCGGACAATGCCGCGCCAAAATAGTACTCCAGCTGCCGCGCCTTGTTTCCGCCAAAGGTCGGACCCGCCAGATCATCCCGCTTGATGAACAATTCGACACCCAACAGCTCAGACAATCGCTCGGACATCGCCAACGGTGTCGGTTCAAAGACGATGCTCAGCTTTCGATGCGTGTCGCTGCTCGGCATCACCTTGGTCCCCCACGAACACCCGGCGGCGGCAATGTTCGCCGCGCACAAGCCCCGCCACTGCTCGGCACACGCCGGTTCCCGACGGTGTTGACCTCAATCATGGTCCGATTCCTCCGGTTTTCCTCCCAGCCGATGCACGTCAAAGCCGATCAAGCAAAAGCATCGACCATTCATCCGCGGTCTTCATGTTCCAATTGCGCAGGCGCTTGAGCCCGCCTTGATCGTCACTTCCGGGCATCGACGACGGTACAGGAATAGGTATGCACCGTCACACATTGGAATGTGAAGCATTGGGCTCAGGAGCGTAATTCCCGGAACCGGCCACACCATCCGCCCTCCTCCATTGCCCGCGGAGTTCCTTCGTCTCGCGGGCAATCGCCTGGACATCAAGCAGTGCATCGCCGTCCTGGGCCATTCCCGAACCGCGCTCTTGTCAACGTGTCCAGGCACCGTTGATCAAGTCCGAAGGATGCCTGATGTTGGCACCAATTGCGTCACCCCGACCATCGGGCTACATCCCTCGGACACGCTGAACGGAGACTAGGGAAATGCATGCCCACCAGTTCGTCTACCACATGGACGGAGTGTCCAAGGTGCTTCCGGGCAACCGGAAATGCCTCGAAAACATCCGCCTTTCCTTCCTGCCGGGCGTCAAGATCGGTGTCGTGGGCGTCAACGGCGCGGGCAAGTCGACCCTGATGCGAATCATGGCCGGGCTGGACAAGGAGTTCACGGGAGAAGCTTGGGCGGCCGACGGCATACGTGTCGGATACCTGCCGCAGGAGCCTCAGCTGGACGACTCTCTTAATGTTCGCGAGAACGTGATGCTGGGCGTTTCGGAGAACAAGGCCAGGCTTGATCGCTTCAACGAACTCGCAATGAACTACTCGGAAGACACGGCCGAGGAAATGGCTCAGCTCCAGGACGAGATCGACTCCCGGAACCTCTGGGACCTCGACGCCCAGATCGACGTCGCCATGGAGGCCCTGCGCTGTCCTGCGGACGAAGCGAGTGTCGACTCGCTCTCAGGCGGCGAAAGGCGTCGCGTCGCGATTTGCAAGCTTCTCCTCGAAGCGCCGGACATGCTCCTGCTTGACGAGCCAACCAACCATCTCGATGCCGAAACCGTAGCATGGCTCCAGCAACACCTCATCAACTACAAGGGCACCTGCCTCATCGTCACGCACGACCGCTATTTCCTGGACGACATCACAGGATGGATTCTCGAGCTCGACCGCGGTCGTGGCATTCCCTACGAGGGCAACTACTCGGCCTGGCTCGAACAAAAGGCCAGGCGCCTTGCGCAAGAGTCCCGGGAAGATCGTGCGCACCAGAAGACGCTTGAACGCGAACTCGAATGGATCCGCCAGGGCGCGAAGGCACGCCAGGCAAAGCAGAAAGCGCGGATCAACGCCTATAACGAACTCGCGGCACGCTCCGAGAGCGAGAAGCTCTCGCGCGCCCAGATCATCATCCCGAACGGACCTCGCCTCGGTTCAAAGGTGATCGAAGTGAACGGTCTCAAGAAGGCCATGGGCGAAAAGCTCCTGATCGAAGATCTGTCTTTCAGCTTGCCACCCGGTGGAATCGTCGGCGTCATCGGCCCGAACGGCGCCGGAAAGACCACCCTGTTCCGGTTGCTTGCCGGTCAGGAACAACCCGACGGCGGCGGCATCGAGTTCGGCGACACGGTGGAGCTTGCGTATGTCGACCAGTCCCGCGACGATCTGAACGGCAATGCGACCGTTTGGGAGGAAATCTCGGCGGGTGCCGAGATCATCGAGCTCGGTGATGCCCGGCTGAACAGCCGTGCCTACTGTTCGGCATTCAATTTCCGGGGCGGTGACCAGCAAAAGAAGATCGGGATGCTGTCGGGAGGCGAACGAAATCGCGTCCACATGGCCAAGCTCCTGAAGGCCGGGGGCAACGTCCTGCTTCTGGACGAGCCGACCAACGACCTCGACGTCGAAACATTGAGAGCCTTGGAGGATGCTCTCGTCGACTTCGCTGGATGCGCAGTGGTCATCTCCCACGACCGCTTCTTCCTCGACCGAATCTGCACCCATATGCTCGCCTTTGAGGACGAAGCCCACGTGGAATGGTTTGAAGGCAATTTCGAGGACTACGAGGAAGACAAGAAACGGCGGCTCGGCGCAAGCGCAGTAGAGCCGAGGCGTATCAAGTACAAGAAATTCGCACGGTAATGGCCAGCCCGGCATACGCCTCCGAAAGCCCGCGGCGATCGTTGGAGGGCATAGCGTGGATGGTGCTGACCGGCATCCTCTTCGTTGGAGTGACGGCAGCGGTGAAGCATGGTGCGGCGGACCTTCCTGCCGCCGAATCTGCATTCCTGCGGTTCGCATTCGGGCTGGCCTTCCTGGCTCCAATGACGGGAACCCTGTTCAGAACACGCCTGAGCCGGCGACAGTGGCAGCTCGTCGGAATGCGCGGCGCCGTGCATGCGCTTGGCGTCTGCCTCTGGTTCCACGCCATGACCCGGATAACACTTGCCGAGGTCACGGCAATGAACAACCTGATCCCGGTCTACGTGACCCTTGGCGCCGTGCTGTTTCTGGGCGAAACCCTTGCAATCCGCCGGCTGGTTGCGGTCGCGATTGCGTTCCTCGGCGCCCTGCTCATCCTCAGACCCGGGCTGCGGGAGCTCTCGGACGGGCATCTTGCAATGATCTTCGTGGCCATGTGCCTCGCAGGCAGCTACCTTTTCGCAAAGCGAATGACAGCAGATCTTCCAGCCTCGGTGATCGTGGCGATGATGTCGATAGTCGTGACGATCTTCCTCCTCCCGCTTGCGATTGCGGTCTGGCGCTGGCCGACCCCCGGCGAAATCGCCTGGATAATGCTGATTGCCTGCCTCGCGACCTGTGGCCACTACACGATGACCAGGTCGTTTGCCGTCGCGCCGTTGAGCGTGACACAGCCGGTTGCCTTCTTGCCACTCGTCTGGTCGGTGTTCATCGGATTTTTTGTGTTCCACGAAGCCATCGACGTCTGGGTCATCCTGGGAGGCTGCCTGATCATCGCCGCAGCAACATTCATTGCAATTCGTGAATCCTTGCTGAACCGGGATCGCAGGGTCAACAACGGTACCGGACCGCTGTGAACCCGGAGACTAAGGCGCGTTCCAGTCCACGTCTTCGGCGGGCTCAACGATCAGGCGTCCTTCCGGAAACGGCCGCATCAGGGTCCGCGCAAGGGATTCCTCCCCGTGCAGCCAGGTCTCCAGCGCGTCCGCCTCAATCAGCACGCCCATCCGGTGATGGACTTCGCGCACGTCCGCAGACGGCTCGCAGGTCACGGTCGCGACCTGGTGCACTGACCGACCGCCGGGCGCTTCCCAGACGTCCGTGATCGCCGCAAAGAGGAGCAAATCGCCAGATCTCGGGCGGATGCGCCAAGCCTTCTTGCGACGTGCCTTGCCTGTCCACTCGTACCATCCGTCGGCAGGCACCACGGCCCGTCCAACTCCTTCGAACGCGGTCTTGTCAAACACCGTTTCGCTCCGCGCGTTGATGATCGTTTCCAGCACCGGACGACCACGCGCGTTGACGCGGCCTACGGGTATCATCCCCCATCTCATCCGTTCGAGGCGGTGCCCGGGTGTGCACACGATCACGTCCTCGCCCGGAGAGATGTTGCGGCGCGGAGGCTCGTCTTTCGGGACATCATCGATGCCGACGTCCGACGCCACTTCCGTCAGCGGCCTCTCCAGAAACATGCGTCCAGGCATCGCATCCTCGAAATTGCTGCGGCCACCGACCCAGAATACCTGATTCGCGGTTGAACCGTCACGGCAACTGCCTGTCGGAAACCGCGCGACATTCACAGCTCCGGCAAAATCTCGCAGCCGGCGCCCGGAAAGTGCCGAATCTCGCGCAATTGGTGTCGCCTCTGCCCTGTGCGAATCAAGCAAGTGCGATTAATGCTTCTGCAGCCGAACGCGGGGCGGGCTTGCGCCCATCCTGGCCGGACGGCGTTCCCCGTCCCGCCGGACCGGGAAACACGAACCAGAACCTGGAGACGATGATGTCCAAAATGTCACTTGCGTGCGCGACGGCCTTCCTGGCGTCGTCCGGTGCCGCCTTTGCGGGCAGCCACTTTACCGAAGTCAGCTTCGGCACCAACTGGGTAGCCCAGGCCGAGCATGGAGGCTTCTACCAAGCCGTTGCAGACGGCACCTATGAAGAGTGCGGACTCAAGGTCACGATCGTGCCGGGAGGACCGCAAGTCAACAACCGTGCGCTGATGCTTGCGGGCAGAATCGACTTCCACATGGGCGGCGACCTGCTGCAGGCCTTCGCGGCCGCGAAGGAAAACGTGCCTGTGGTTGCTGTTGCGGCAATCTTCCAGAAGCATCCGCAAGTCATCCTTGCCCATCCCGGTGAGGCCGAAAGCTGGGACGATCTCAAGAATCTCACGCTCCTGATCGGCGACAACGGGTTTCAAAGCTACTACCAGTGGATGATGGCGGCCCATGGCTTCACAGCTGAGCAGCGCGAGCCATATACCTTCAATCCGGCACCGTTTTTGGCCGACAGTCGCAAGGGAATGCAGGGCTACCTCTCGTCCGAGCCCTTTCTTGTCGAAAAGACGGGCGGCTTCACGCCGAACGTGTTCCTGATCGCGGACGCAGGCTATTCCACATACGCGACGACCATCGAAACCATGGCACACGACATCGCCGAACGGCCTGAAGTGGTGCAGTGTTTCGTCGATGGCTCGATCAAGGGTTGGTACTCGTATCTTTACGGCGATGCGTCCGCCGCGAACGCACTGATCCAGGAAGCGAACCCCGAAATGTCGTCCGACAAGATCGCATATGCAATTTCGAAGATGAAGCAGCACGGCATCGTGGATTCAGGAGACTCCGAGACCATGGGAATTGGTGTCATCACGGATGCCAAGGTCGAGGACTTCTTCAACAAGATGGTCACCGCCGGCGTGATTGACAGCGACGTCAACTGGCCGGCAGCATATGACACGAGCTTCACCGGCAAGGGTGTCGGCATCGACCTGAAGAAGTGACCTTGGCGCGGAGAGCCGCATGACAGCCAGGCACGGGCGCAAGCCCCTCCTGACCATGTCCCGCATCGAGAAGACCTTTCGCGGCGAGACCGTGGCGTTGAAGGACCTGAACCTGACCGTGAACGGCGGTGACTTCCTGTCGCTGCTCGGCCCTTCAGGCTGTGGCAAGTCAACGGCCCTCAGGCTGATTGCCGGGCTCATTCACCCCACCAGCGGTCGGCTCGAATGGAGCGGCGAGAGGGGCGTCGGCGATCTGGGCATCGTGTTCCAGGAACCGACGCTCATGCCCTGGCTGACCGTCGCACAAAACGTCTGGCTGCCGTATCGCCTTCGTGGAAAGAGCTTCGCGGAGGCGCAGAACGACATCAAATCCGCGCTCGAACTCGTTGGCCTCTCGGAATTCAGCGAAGCGCACCCGCGCGAACTGTCCGGCGGGATGAAGATGCGTGTCTCCATTGCCCGCGCCATGGTCACGCGACCCCGGCTGATCCTGCTGGACGAGCCATTCGCCGCGCTCGACGAGATCACGCGCTTCAAGCTGAACAACGACCTGCTGGAGATGAAGGCCGCATTGGGATGCACGGTGATATTCGTCACCCATTCGGTTTTTGAAAGCGTTTTCCTTTCTGACCGCGTCATCGTCATGGCCGCGCGGCCCGGACGGGTAATCAGTGAACTCGGCATAGACACGCCCTATCCCCGCCACGCCGACTTCCGCACCTCGAACGAGTATGCGGCCCACACAAGGGACGTGTCGAATGCGTTGGGAGAAGCCATGGGAGCGGCGGCATGAGCTTGCCCGACGACGCGGCTCCGACCCTGGACAAGGAGGAGGAAGTCCGGGCAAGACGCGACCGGATCAATCGCGTTGCCAAGTGGACGCTTCCAAGCCTCGTCATGGCGCTCAGCCTGCTCGCCTGGCATCTATACGTAACGCTGAATGACGTTCCCCACTACGTGCTGCCGGGGCCTGTTCCTGTCGGCAAGTCGATCATTGAGGACTGGGCATTGCTGTGGCCCGCGATGCTGACAACTTCGCGCCTGACGATCCTCGCGCTCTTCCTCGCCGTGACTGGCGGCGTTGCCCTTGCAGTGGCCTTCACCCAGTCGCGATGGGCGGAGATGAGCTTCTTTCCCTATGCCGTAATCCTTCAGGTTACTCCCGTTGTCGCCATCGCACCCCTGCTGCAGATCTACGTGGACAGCGCATTCGTCGCGGCGCTGCTCTGCGCCTGGATCGTGGCCTTCTTCCCGATCCTCTCCAACACGACAACAGGCCTCAAGTCCGCCGACCACAACTTGCATGACTTGTTCACGATCTACGGGGCCACGCGTTGGCAAAGACTCCGGTACCTGGCCGCACCGTCCGCGTTGCCCTACTTCCTGGGCGGGCTGAGAATTGCCGGAGGACTGGCCCTCATTGGCGCGGTGGTTGCCGAGTTCGTCATCGGCCGGACCGGCACTGGACTCGGTCTCGCGTCGACTTTGCTTGAGGCGTCATACCGCTTCAACTTCGGACGCCTCTATGCAGCGCTCATCCTGATTTCGATCCTTGGCATCGGAATCTTCGCGATCACCTCGTTGATAAGCCACTTGATGCTTCGCAAATGGCACGAGAGCGCATTGAATCGCGAAGTATGACCGCAGCCCATCCTGCAAGACGTGCCATCCCGGCCCGTTCGGCCTTCATGCAGGATGCGGGCATCAATGAGCAGGGTAGGCAGGGTAGCCCGTCGACTTCGCACCTACATCTGATTGACATGGAACGGCCGCTCGCATGATCTCATGGCGATGCATGCGCCAATAGTCCCGGGGGAGAACAACATGAAGAACGCACTCAAGGAAATCTGGGGCCGTGGCGTCCCGGTCTTGAACGGATGGTGCTCGATCGGCAGCCCTTTCACTGCGGAGATCATGGCTGCGCAGGGATTCGACTCGCTCACGGTAGACGGGCAGCACGGAGTACTTGGCTATTCGGAAGCGCTGCCGATGCTCCAGGCCATGCGCGCGTCACGCAAGACGCTTCTGGCACGCGTGCCCTGGCGCGAGCCCGGCGTAATCATGAAGTACCTTGATGCAGGTGCGATGGGCATAATCTGCCCGATGATCAATTCGAGAGAGGAAGCGGCCGAATTCGTTAGCTTTCTCAGATACCCGCCCAAAGGACAGCGAAGCTTCGGTCCAACCCGTGCCGCATTCGCCTACCCAGGCTACTCGATTGAAGCAGCGAACGAGGAAATCCTTGCAATCGCCATGATCGAGACCGCCGACGGCGTCAGGAATCTCGACGAGATCGCCGCAACACCCGGGCTCGACGGGCTGTATGTCGGTCCGATAGACCTGACGCTCGGCGTCTCGGGCGGACGCCTGCCGCCCGGTTTCGACCGCGAAGAACCGGAAATGATTGACGTGCAGAAGAAGATTGCCGCAGCAGCGAGGAATTCAGGCATACATGCAGCGCTTCATTGCGGGTCGCCCGACTACGCGATGCGCGGGATCGAGTGGGGTTACGACATGGTCACAATTCTGGGCGACGTGCGCTACCTTGCTTCGGCGGCCAGCGCCTCGGTCGACGCCTTTCGCCGGTTGAGCGGCACCGCCGCCTCGGAAGGCGACTTGGGCGCGTATTGAAATTACGGAGTGTGAGCGTTCCGTCCGTCCCGGCGCGGAATTCCGCCTTGCCGAGGCCGGCTCGCCGCGTTCAAGACGGCGCCTCGATCAGTTGCCGGCGAAAGCAGCTTGCTGCCTGAGAGTTGATTCGTGATCAATCGGCCGAGCGCAATGACAATCGTAATGGAGTGCGTACCTTAATTCATGAACCGCCGCGACTTTCCTGATCCTGCGCTCTGCTGGATCGGTTGGAAAGGCACCGGACGTGACGCAAGCGTGTCAATGCTTGCACTTTGCGCATTGACCCGATCAA
Source organism: Silicimonas sp. (assembly GCA_022826205.1). Classification (GTDB taxonomy): domain Bacteria; phylum Pseudomonadota; class Alphaproteobacteria; order Rhodobacterales; family Rhodobacteraceae; genus JAJEFO01. The sequence goes on from JAJDVJ010000116.1 coordinate 10,060, forward strand.
AGTTCTGCCACCTGAAGAGAGGCATCTCATGAAACTCATCGGCAACTGGTCATTTCCAGCACCCGTCCGCTTTGGTGCGGGACGAATCTCCGAAATCGGCGAGGCTTGCATAGGCGTCGGCATCAAGAAGCCTCTTCTGGTCACGGACCGAGGTCTCGAGGAAATGGAGATCACCGGGCGAACACTTGATCTCCTGCAAGATGCGGGGCTGGGACGCGCGCTCTTTGCCGCCGTCGATCCAAATCCGAACGAGCACAATCTCGAGGACGGGTTGCGGCTCTTCCGGGACGGCGGGTTCGACGGCGTCGTGGCGTTCGGCGGTGGGTCCGGCCTTGATCTGGGCAAGACGCTCGCCTTCATGGCCGGTCAGTCACGCCCGGTCTGGGACTTCGAGGACGTTGGCGACTGGTGGACGCGGGCCGACCCGGCCGGCATCCATCCCATCGTCGCGGTGCCCACGACTGCGGGCACAGGGTCGGAAGTCGGGCGCGCCAGCGTCATCACCAACTCAGCCACGCATGAGAAGAAGATCATCTTTCATCCGAAGATGCTCCCTTCCGCTGTCATATGCGATCCGGAACTCACCATCGGTCTGCCGAAGGCTGTCACGGCCGGCACCGGGCTTGACGCCTTTGCGCATTGCGTTGAAGCGTTTTCAAGCCCGCATTACCACCCGCTCTGTCAAGGAATTGCGCTCGAAGGCATGCGACTGGTGAAGGAGTACCTGCCGCGGGCGCATGACGACGGCTCCGACATCGAGGCCCGCGCGCAGATGATGAGCGCCGCCGCGATGGGAGCGAGCGCCTTCCAGAAAGGACTGGGAGCGGTTCACGCGCTTTCGCATCCGATTGGCGCACATCATGGCACGCATCACGGCACAACGAACGCCGTCTTCCTGCCAGCAGTCCTGGAATTCAATGCCGAGGCCATTCGGAATCGCTTTGACCGGGTAGCCGCCTATCTGGGAATTGACGGTGGATTTGACGGGTTCCGGGCCTTCGTCGACTCGTTGAACGAACGCCTTGGCATACCGAAGACCTTGGCCGATCTGGGCGTCAGCAATCCCGATATCGACCGGCTCGTGGCCGACGCCCTACGTGACCCGTCAACGGGGGGCAATCCAGTTGAGATGACGGAATCCAACACCAGGGCGCTTTACGAACAAATGCTCTGAGCGAAGGCCGACAAAGACGGGTCGGCATCTTCCGGGACCATGCGTGCTTGCCACAGGCGAATCTTGCTCGCCGTACATCGTGGCGGCTGGAAATGAGCCGCACCTTGTGCAGCTTCCTGCATGTCGCCCTCTCGAAAATCGTGGAGGTTGCATTCAGTGGCTGGTGGAGCCGAGGGGAATCGAACCCCTGACCTCGTCATTGCGAACGACGCGCTCTCCCGACTGAGCTACGACCCCGCCGAGAGAGCATGTGGCGGACGCGGGATGTCTTGTCAAGGTGCTGCGCCATTGGAGCGGGGCGCGATTCCGGCTCGGAAGATCAATCCGCCGGGCCCTGGGCAAGTGGTGATCTTGAGCCAGTACAGTTTCGTGCGGGCCCGACGCGTTGACAAGTTGCCAGTCACCATCAACAAATTGGGGTTCAAGACTGGATCATTCTCAGGAGAGAATCATGGGAAAGAGATGCCAGAGCTGCGGCATGCCGATTTCCAAGGATCCCGAAGGCGGTGGCAGCGAAACCGACGGCAGCCGCAGCGCCAAGTATTGCTCAATATGTTACGCAGAAGGCGCCTTTCGTCATCCGGACGTCACGGTCAAGGAGTTCCAGGCAAATTGCGTCGACGCGATGACTGCCAACGGCATGCCAAGAATCATGGCCTGGTTGCTCACGCGCGGGATTCCGAAACTCGAAAGATGGGCAGGCTGAGCCCCGTCCTTTCGGCAAAGGCATGGCCGTGTTCTTTCGTCACGCGACATGACAGAGCCATCCGTAAATCGGACTGGCGTCAGCATCAGGGTGCAGGCAGCCTTCCAGAAGACTGTTCCGCGCCGGCCTCGCTGTCGTCTGGCAATGGACGGACACAGACCAGGTGCCTGTCGCCCCAGACATTGTCGACGCGATTGACCGGCGGCCAGTACTTGTCGACACGAAAGGCGCCTGCCGGATAGCAGCCAGTCTCGCGCGAATACGACCGGTCCCATTCGCCGACAAGATCCTCGACCGTGTGGGGCGCGCGTTTCAAGGGGCTGCTCGCGGCCTCTTCACGTCCTTCCTCGATTTCGCGAATTTCTTCCCGTATTTCCAGCATCGCATCGCAGAAACGGTCGAGCTCCGCCTTGGTCTCGGATTCGGTCGGCTCGACCATCAGAGTGCCCGCCACGGGCCAGCTCATCGTCGGCGCATGAAACCCGTTGTCGACCAGACGCTTGGCAATGTCATCGACGGTCACGTCAGCGCTGTCCGCGAACGGCCGTGTGTCAAGGATGCACTCGTGCGCCACCCATCCCTTGCTGCCCCTGTAAAGGACGTTGAACGCGCCTTCGAGACGCCTCGCGACATAGTTCGCATTGAGTATCGCGACGCGGGTCGCCTGCGTCAGGCCTTCATCCCCCATCATCAGCAGGTAGGCATAGGAGATGGCAAGAATGCCGGCCGAGCCGTAAGGTGCACCCGAAACCGGTCCCGTGATCCCGCCTGAATGTGGATGACCGGGCAGGAAATCCGCCAAGTGGGCGCGCACGCCGATCGGCCCCATTCCCGGGCCTCCGCCGCCATGGGGAATGCAAAAGGTCTTGTGCAGGTTCAGGTGGCTGACGTCACCGCCGATCTCTCCCGGCTTCGCAAGGCCAACCATCGCGTTAAGATTGGCGCCATCCATGTACACCTGTCCGCCATGGTCGTGGGTGATCTGGCAGACCTCTCGCACTGATTCCTCGAATACGCCGTGCGTGGAGGGATAGGTGATCATGCAAGCCGCCAGCCGATCGGCCGCCGCCTCTGCCTGTGCACGAAAGTCAGCCAGGTCGATGCTGCCGTCCTCGAGCGAATTCACGACGACCACGTCCATGCCACACATCTGGGCGCTTGCCGGATTCGTGCCGTGCGCAGAACCCGGAATCAGACAGGTCTTGCGTTGGTCGTCGCCGCGCGATTTGTGATAGGCCAGAATGGTGAGAAGCCCTGCATATTCGCCCTGTGCTCCTGAGTTGGGCTGCATGGACATTGCGTCGTAGCCGGTGATCCGGCAAAGCCGTGCGCACAGGTCCTCGATCATCCCGACATAGCCCTCGACCTGGTCGGAAGGAACGAAAGGATGGATGTCTGCAAATCCGGCCCAGCTTACCGGCATCAATTCGGCCGTGGCGTTGAGCTTCATGGTGCAGCTCCCGAGCGGGATCATAGCGCGGTCCAGCGCTAGATCACGGTCAGACAGGCGGCGCATGTAGCGCATCAATTCGCTTTCGGCCCGGTTCATGTGGAACACGGGATGGGTCAGGTAGGCCGAGGTGCGGCAGCACTCCTCCGGAAACCGCGTGTAATCCGTCTCGAAATCTTTCAGGTCGTGATCAAGGCCAAAGGCGCGCCAAACAGCTTCCAGCACCTCCGGACGAACGGTCTCATCGATCGAGACACCAATCCCACTTTCCCCGATCTTTCGAAAATTGATCCTTTCGCCTCGCCCGGCTTCGAGAATGGCAGCCTGCCGCTCGCCCACCTCGATGCTGATCGTGTCGAAGAAGGCCTCGGGCGCGACCTTGAAGCCGCCCGCCTCGAGTCCCATGGCAAGCCGCTCGGTGTTGCGGTGTATGCGTTGCGCAATGGCTTTCAGGCCTTCGGGTCCATGAAAGACCGCGTAGAAGCTTGCCATCACGGCGAGCAGCGCCTGAGCCGTGCAGACGTTTGACGTGGCCTTCTCGCGGCGGATGTGCTGCTCGCGGGTCTGCAGCGCCAGCCGATAGGCGCTTCCGCCGCGCGCATCGACGGAAACGCCCACCAGGCGACCTGGCATCGCACGCTTGAACGACTCCCGGCAAGCCATGTAGGCCGCGTGCGGCCCGCCAAAGCCCAAGGGCACGCCGAACCGCTGCGTCGAACCGACGGCGATTTCGGCGCCCATGGCGGCCGGCTCCTTAAGAAGCGTGAGCGCCAGCGGGTCCGCGATCACGATGCCCACGGCCTTGGCCTTGCGCAACGCCGCGATCTCGCCCGAGAAGTCGCGAACATGCCCAAGGGTACCCGGGTACTGGAAAATGGCGGCGAAGACCTTGTCGGGCTCCATGTCCCTTGGTGCGCCAACGATGCACTCGATACCAAGCGGGACCGCTCTGGTCTGCATGACCGCAATGTTCTGCGGATGGCAGTTCTCGTCGATGAAGAACGCGCCGGCCTTCGACTTGGCAACACGCTGAGCCATTGTCATTGCCTCGGCCGCAGCGGTGGCTTCGTCGAGAAGCGAGGCGTTGGCGATGTCCAGGCCCGTCAGGTCACAAACCATGGTCTGGTAGTTGAGAAGCGCCTCGAGCCGCCCTTGGGAGATTTCAGGCTGGTAGGGCGTGTAGGCCGTGTACCATGCCGGATTCTCGAAGATGTTTCGCTGAATCGCGGGCGGTGTAACCGTGCCGTAGTATCCCTGGCCGATCAAGGTCGTGAACTTGTCATTGTTCTCGGAAATCTCGCGCATCCGCTCGAGAAGTTCCCACTCGGAAAGCGCCGGCTCGAACGCGAGCGGCTCTTCCTGCCGGATCGACTCCGGAAGGGTCTGGTCGATCAATTCGTCGAGCGAGGCGACGCCAATTGCCGACAACATAGCCTCCATCTCTCCCGGGGACGGACCGATATGGCGCCGATTGGCAAAGTCGTAGGGCTGATATTCAGTTGGCTTGAATGGCATCCTGACCTCCGTACGGGCAAGGCGCGTTCGGCGCGCTCCTTGCCGAGTTCTGCCGGGCCACGGCCCTAGGCGATCATGTCCTTGTATTCGTCTTCGCTCATGAATCCGTCGAGCTGACTCGGATCGTCCACCTTCATCTTCACGAACCAGGCTGAGCCAAGGGGGTCCGCGTTGACGAGACCCGGCGTGTCGGCAAGCGCGTCGTTCACTTCGACGACCTCGCCGTCGACCGGTGCCGCAATGTCGGAAGCCGCCTTGACACTTTCGATGACAACGATGTCGTCGCCAGACGACACCTGCGTTCCAGCTTCGGGGAGCTCGACAAACACCACGTCGCCAAGTTGTTCGGCCGCGTGTTCGGTTATCCCGATGACGACCAGGTCGCCGTCAACGCGGAGCCATTCATGATCCTCAGTGAATTTCATGTCATCTTTCCTCATCGCTTGAAGGTTGAGGGGCGGAACGGCATGTCAGCCACGGTCACGGGCATCCTCTTGCCCCTGACTTCGGCTTCCAGCGCGGTACCGGTCCCGGATAGTTCAATTTCGACATAGCCCATGGAGACTGGACGCCCGAGCGAAGGGCCAAAACCTCCCGAAGTGACCTCTCCGACCGGGTCGTCCGAACCCTCGCGGAAGATCCGCGCCCCGGCGCGGATCGGTGCACGCCCGTCCGGCAGGACGCCCACCCGGCGTCGCGGAGCCCCGGACTCCAGCTCCTCCAAAATGCGCGACGCACCGGGGAAGCCTCCTTCCCGCTCTCCGTCACGACGTCTGGCCTTCTGTATCGCCCATTCAAGTGCGGCTTCGACCGGCGTCGTCGTGGTGTCGATGTCGGAGCCATACAGGCAAAGCCCCGCTTCCAGGCGAAGCGAATCCCTGGCTCCAAGCCCGATCGGAATGACTGCCTCGCTTGCGAGCAATGCCTCCGCCAAGGCCCGAGCCTTAGAGGACGGTACCGAAACCTCGTAGCCGTCCTCACCGGTATAGCCCGACCGGGACACCCATAGTTCGACTCCGTTCCAGTCCAGAACGCTCGTGTCCATGAAGCGCATCTCCGCCACGCCCGGCACGTGGTCGGACAGCGCCGCCTCGGAGGCCGGTCCTTGAAGCGCAAGAAGCGCACGATCAGTGATCGGGGTCACGGAGCAACCGGCAAGATTGGCGGAGAGGTGAGCGATGTCTTGTTCCTTTGTTGCCGCGTTTACCACCAGCAACAGATCGTCGCCTTGATTGGCGATCATCAGGTCGTCAAGGATGCCGCCCGCCTCACCGGTGAACAGCCCGTACCGTTGCCGCCCCTCGGGAATCCCGAGGACGGAAACAGGCACAAGCGCCTCAAGAGCAAGCTGGGCCTCTTCGAGCGTGTCAGCGGAAACCCGGACCTGGCCCATATGGCTTACGTCAAACAGCCCCGCCGATGCCCGTGTATGCAGGTGCTCCCAGAGCACGCCGTCATAGTATTGTACAGGCATCTCGTAGCCAGCAAACGGCACCATCCTGGCATCAAGTTCGCAGTGAAGGTCGTGCAGCGGTGTCCGGTTCAGGTTCGGCATCGCGGTCCCTCTCAATCGGCCCGCGCAAACCGGCGAGCACCTCCCGGGCAATCATATTGCCCGTCGCGTGCCCCCTCTGTCCTTTTGCCTGAGATCGTTATCCCTTCGGCGCCCCGTGCCCGGGGTCTCTCCAGAAGCTTTTCAACGCGACGGTCCTTTGGCCTGAGAGTTTACCGGGGCGGTTGCTCCTTCGGCACCGGGTCACACCCGGATTCTCCCGTCGCGTCTCCTAGAATCAACCTATAGGCTGCTCAGCCCGGCTCTGGCAAGCCCCCGTTTCCCGAATTAGATTGCATGCATGACGCATACGTACGTGTTCGGCTACGGCTCGCTCGTAAACCGGCATACCCATGGATACCGCGATGCGAGGAAGGCGCGGATTTCTGGCTGGCGGCGTGCATGGCGACATCTGGAGGGACGGGCTGCCGCCTTGCTGACGGTCATCGAGGATCGCCGGTCCCAAATTGACGGCCTGATCGCGGCCGTACCGGACGCGGAATGGGCGGCGCTCGACCTGCGCGAACAAAACTACCTGAAAGCCAAGGTCGACAACGTCGAACACACGTTGCCGCGAAATCCCGAAGTCCACATCTATCACGCACCTGACTGGATGCACCGTCCCGCCCCGTCCATGATGCCAATTGCGCTCTCGTACCTTGACGTGGTGGTGCAAGGCTATCTGGCGGAATTCGGCGAGCCAGGCGTGACGCGATTCTTCGAGACGACCGATGGTTGGGATGCGCCGATCCTGAATGACCGCGACGCTCCGATCTACCGGCGTCATCGCCCGTCAAACGAAAGGGAGCGCGGGCTGGTCAACGCTCAACTTTCTGCATTGGGAGCAAGAATCGACAGGCACCGGCCCTGACAGCTTTTGACGCTGAATGCCGCCTACCGCATAACGCTTCACGGTATGGTGGACATCGCGTAGCGGTCTGAGAGTTGTGCAATTCCTTTGCCCTGCATCGTGTCCCCTATGTCGGGTCAAGCCCGCCGGACAATTCTAAGACAGGCGCGAAGCCCGCCCGGAAAGTCCTCAAAAGTAAGACTTCCGCCGTGAAGCTTTGCGATTGCCGAGACGATTGTCAGCCCCAGCCCGAATCCACTGATGGACGTCACATTGCTCCCCCTTTGAAATGGGGCCATCAATGCCTCCAATTCCTCTGCCGAAGTTCCGGCCCCTTCATCATCGACTGTGATGGTAGCAATGTCGGCGTCCGCATCGAGCCCAACGGTAGCCCGCCGCCCATACTTGAGCGCATTGTCCACCAAGTTGGTAATGGCCCGCTGCAATGACACCGGTCGCCCCGTAATGATGATCTGACGATCACCGCTGACAAGTCCCTTTCCCTGGCGTGACATGAAGACAGAGCTCGCACCGCGCACAACAACATCCTCGCTTTGGCGAAATGTCATCGGACGTTCCATGTCCTGGTAGTCGGCGACGATCGCCTCGATCAGCGAGTTGAGCGACAGTTTGCGTGGCGGCTCGGCGTTCATTTCTGCATGGGTATAGGTCAAGACACTTTCGATAATGCCAGTCATCTTGTCGATTTCCGCCTCAAGCCTTTCGCGAAGCCCGTTGTCCTCGATCAAGGCCACCCTGAGGCGCAGTCTCGTGGCCGGCGCGCCGAGATCGTGGCTCACCCCTGACAACACGGCTGCTCTTTCCTGCAACTGGCTGCGTTCGGCCTCAAGGTAGGTGTTCAATGCACCGACGATCTTCTGCAGTTCATTGGGGCCTTCGGCCTCGTAGCTTGTTGGACCGCCCAGCGCCCTGTGGACTCGCAGGCGTTCTGCGAAATTCGTGAACGCCGATGAAGTGTTGAGCGCGGAGGTGATCAGGATCGCCAACGCAACCATTGCAACGAGTGCAGCCAGGACTCTTCTGTCCGATGGCGCGGCACCGCATCCCCAAACGGACATACCATCGATCCGCACCCAAGGAGCGTCATCGATCTGGGCAAGAACTAGGGGGTCGCTGCAGTAGGAGGCAAGCAGGCGCGCCAAAGCACCAGTCGCTGATTGCGCCGTGTTCCCGGAATGGGGGGGCAGATTGGCTAGCGGATACACAAGATCGGCTGAAAGCACCACAAAGTCGAGTCTCTTGCTGTCCAGCGGATTCTCGCTGCCTGCCGTGATCGGCACGTTTGTCACGAAAGTGGGATTGGGTGCTCCCGATAGCTGGCCGAATTCGCCCTCAAGGGCGAGTCGCTGGTCGCCGGGCGAAAGTGGCCGGATTGAGATCGCGCCCTCTTTGTCCGATCCGCGTATCAGGTCTCCATGCAAGACGACGCCCGCCGAAAACGCCCGTTCTTGATGTGCACGCCAGGCGTTGACGGATTGCATCCAGATCCACATCGAAAGCAGGCCTACGGCGAAGGCAGTGAGGACCAAACCGGTTCCTAGTGTTCGCAGACTGCTTCTCAAGTATCCGATTCCGTCGCATCCACGGAGAAGATGTAGCCGGTGCCTCGTTCTGTTTTCAGGATTCTTGGATCCTTGGGATCGGTCTCAATCTTCGAACGCAACCTGGCGACCAGCATGTCGATCGAACGCCCGACCTTGTCCTGAGACTGCGCCGCGTCGCCCGTAACGTCCAGCGCTTCCGCGATTTCCTCGCGTGTCAATGGAATGTGCTGATTGGCCAGCAAGGTTTGCAACAGTGCCAATTCGCGCCGGGACAGCGCAACCTGAACACCTGACGGAGAAAGAACGACATCGCGTTTTGCATCATAGGTCCAGCCCGAAAACTTGTACGTCTTGGTGTTGCGCCGATGGACAAGGGAAGATGACCGCCGGGCTCTTGACAGAACCGCCTTTACACGTGCCAGAAGCAGTTTCGGATTGAACGGCTTGACGATGTAGTCGTCCGCCCCAACCTCGTAGCCGGCCATCCGTTGATTGTCGGCAGAAAGCGCCGAGACCATGATCACCGGAACGTTCTGTTCCGTGCGAAGCCTTCGGCAGATGTCCAGCCCGTTCTCGTCTCCGAGCATGACATCCAGCAAGATCAAGTCGATTCGACCGGTTTCCAAGTGCCTGGATATCTCGAATTCAGTAGCGGCAGGTAGAGCGATTGACCCGTTCTGCCTGAGGAATTGCGTCATCATGTTGCGCATTTCGGGATCGTCTTCAACGACCAGTATTCTGGGAATCGTCACGCCATGCTCTCCCATGAAGTCCGGATTCGTGACTTGCCTGAACCGGTTTACGTAACATCATGCAACAGAATCGAACGCTCGGTAACAACGTGTAACGGACGGGGCAAAATTCTTGCTCCGTGGCCTGAAAAGCGAACTTGCGCCGATTGTATTGTCCGGACCTGCATCTAGAAGATCAACCCATCTGGCCGCGATCGCGGCATCCTTTAGGGAGGAAGCAAAAATGAAGTCCCATGTTCTCGGCGCCGTTTCCGGAGTTGCGCTTGCCGCATCCAGCGCGGCTCACGCAGGTCCTGAAGCCGAAGTGCTTCACTGGTGGACATCCGGTGGCGAAGCAAAATCCGTGGCCGTCCTGCAAGAGGAATTCGCCGCAAACGGCGGCACCTGGACCGACATGCCCGTTGCCGGCGGCGGCGGCGACGCAGCCATGACCGCACTTCGGGCGCGCGTCTTGTCGGGCAATGCCCCGACAGCCGTTCAGTTGAAGGGCCCGGCAATTCAGGAGTGGTACGAAGAGGGTGTGCTTGCCGACATATCTGCTGTGGCGGAAGGCGAGGGCTGGGCAGATGTCTTGCCCGCATCCATTGCCGGGCACATGAAGTGCGAAGGCACGTGGTGCGCAGCGCCTGTAAATGTTCACCGCGTGGACTGGATCTGGGCAAACGCAGACGTGCTCGAGGCGAACGGCGTTGCAATGCCGACTTCGTGGGATGAGTTCAATGCCGCGGCTGAAAAGCTGCAAGCTGCAGGCATCATTCCTCTGGCCCACGGCGGTCAGGCATGGCAGGACGCGACTGTCTTTGAAGCCGTGGCGCTTGGCATCCTGGGCGCGGACGGGTTCCACAAGGCGTTCGTCGAACTGGACGAGGCCACGCTCAAGTCTGACGGGATGAAAGCGGTGTTTGACCAAATGCGCACCCTGCGCGGATTCGTCGACCCGAACTTCCCCGGCCGCGACTGGAATCTTGCGACCGCGATGGTCATGAACGGCGAAGCTGCGTTTCAGATCATGGGCGACTGGGCCAAGGGCGAATTCCTTGCCGCCGGCAAGGCGCCAGGGGAAGATTTCCTTTGCGCCTCGACGCCCGGTGACGGGTTCCTTTACAACGTTGACAGCTTCGCGATGTTCGCCGTTGACGGCGATGACAAAGAGGCCGGGCAAAAATTGCTGGCCAAGCTGATCGTCGGCAAGAATTTCCAAAAGGTGTTCAATCTCAACAAGGGGTCCATCCCGGCTCGGGTCGACGTCGCACTGGATGAGTTTGACAGCTGCGCACATTTGTCGGCAAGCGATATGGCCACGTCCAGTGATGGCGGCTCCCTTTTGCCAAGCTATGCCCACGGCATGGCGCTGCGCGGCGCCCAGGCAGGTGCAATCACCGATGTCGTGACTGCCCACTTCAACTCTGAAATGTCATCTGAAGATGCCGTTCAGCAACTGGCAACAGCCGTTGCAAACAGCATGTGATCAACTGCAAAACGGCTCCGCCGCGGTCATTCCGCGGCGGAGTCCCGCATGTTGGGGATGAGCTCATGACCAAATGGCTTGAAGACCACCTGCCCAAACTGATGCTTGCGCCGTCATTCGTAGCGGTTCTTGTCTTCGTGTACGGGTTCATTGCGTGGACAGCCTGGGTATCCCTGACCAGATCGCGTCTGCTGCCGAAATACGAGATCGAAGGGCTCATTCAGTACGAAAGGCTGTTTGCATCGCCGCGCTGGGACACAGCGTTGAACAACCTCTATATCTTCGGGACACTCTTCATCGTCATTGCAATGGCGCTTGGGCTTCTGATGGCCATCCTGCTGGACCAGAACATCCGAACCGAAGGTGCAATCCGCACGATCTATCTATATCCGATGGCGCTCTCGATGATCGTCACGGGAACAGCCTGGAAATGGATACTCAACCCTGGCCTTGGGCTGGAGGCGATGGTCAAGGGCTGGGGATTCGAACGCTTCTCTTTCGACTGGATCGTCGATCCGGACATGGCAATCTACACCGTCGTGATCGCTGCACTTTGGCAGAGCTCGGGGTTCGTGATGGCGCTCTTTCTGGCCGGCCTGAGATCGGTCGATGGCGAGATCATCAAGGCCGCGCAGGTCGACGGAATACCGACTTGGCGAATTTACACGGCAATCATCATCCCGTCGATGGCTCCAATCTTCCTGTCCGCATTCATTGTGCTGGCGCACCTCGCGATCAAGAGTTTCGACCTCGTGATCGCACTGACCGGCGGCGGGCCGGGCTTCGCCACGGACCTTCCCGCGACCTACATGTACGCAATGGCGTTTTCGCGTGGCGACATCGGGCAAGCGGCGAGTTCCGCCATGGTCATGATGGCCGTCGTCTTCGCCATCGTCGTTCCATATCTCTACTCTGAATTGAGGCCCCAAAAAGATGGCTGATCTTGTGATCTCGCCGGCCCGCGGGCAAAGCCAGGCCGTAAGGCTTCTCCTGCGATGGAGCCTCTACGCCGCGCTGGGATTCTTCGTAGTGATTTACCTCATGCCGCTTTTTGTGATGGTCACGACTTCGCTGAAGAGCCTTGAGGAAATCCGCACAGGCGACCTTGTCGCATTGCCGCGCGAAGTGACCTTTGACGCCTGGCTCACCGCGTGGTCCGGCGCTTGCACGGGCATAAAGTGCGAAGGAGTGCAGCCCTATTTCTGGAATTCTGTCCTAATTGCGGTTCCTGGCGTAGCGATCTCGACACTCATTGGTGCGATAAATGGCTACGTTGTTGCCCAATGGCGCTTTCGCGGGGCCAACATCATTTTCGCGCTTATGCTCTTTGGCTGCTTCATCCCCTTTCAGGTGGTGCTGCTTCCGATGGCGCGCGTCCTGGGCATCATGGGGATTGCCGGGACCATTCAGGGCCTGATCTTTGTCCACGTCGTCTATGGCCTTGGGTTCACGACCCTGTTCTTTCGCAATTACTACGTCACGATACCAGTTGAACTCACCAAGGCCGCCAAGGTCGACGGGGCAGGGTTCTTCCGGATATTCTGGTCGATATTCCTTCCACTCTCGCTGCCGATCATCGTTGTGACCGTCATCTGGCAATTTACCCAGATCTGGAACGATTTCCTGTTCGGCGTGTCCTTCAGCCAGGCCGGAACCCAGCCCGTAACCGTAGCTCTAAATAACATCGTAAACTCGACTACGGGCGTAAAGGAATACAACGTTGACATGGCGGCCGCGATCATTGCGGCCTTTCCGACATTGCTCGTCTACGTCGTAGCCGGCAAGTATTTCATACGCGGTCTGACCGCCGGATCAGTGAAAGGATAACTCCGATGGCTCCGATCCTTGAAATCCAAAATCTCTACAAGAACTACGGGTCATTGGAGATCCTGAAAGACATTAATGTGTCTATCGATTCTGGTGACTTCCTTGTTCTTGTCGGTCCTTCCGGCTGCGGCAAGTCCACCCTCTTGAACTGCATTGCCGGCCTGGAGCCGATCTCGGGCGGGAAGCTGAGCATCGGCGGGCAGGACATGACGAACGTCAGCCCTAAGGACCGAAACATCGCGATGGTGTTTCAGTCGTACGCGCTCTATCCAACGATGAGCGTTGCGAAGAACATCACCTTTGGCATGAAGGTTCGTGGCGTCGATCAGTCGACGCAAGAAGCCAAGCTGGCGCAAGTTGCGCAGCAGCTTCAGATCGAGCCATTGCTTGGCCGCCGGCCAGGCCAGCTTTCCGGGGGACAAAGGCAGCGTGTCGCAATGGGTCGTGCGCTGGTTCGGGACCCCAAGCTGTTTCTGTTCGATGAGCCGCTTTCGAACCTCGACGCGAAGCTCCGTGTTGAGATGCGAACCGAGATCAAGGCTCTGCACCAGAACCTGGCGGCATCCATGGTCTACGTGACGCACGATCAGATCGAGGCGATGACGCTGGCTACCAAGATCGTTGTCATGAAGGGCGGCGAAATCCAGCAGATCGGAACGTCAGCCGAAATCTACAATCGGCCCGCAAACCTGTTCGTGGCAGACTTCATGGGCAGCCCCGCGATGAACCTGATTCCGGCCAAGGCGCGGTCGAACGACGATGGCACGTATATCGAAATCTTACGCAAGGACGGGGAACCGATAGTCCTGACAGACCAAGTCAATCGCGATTTGCCGAGCGATGTTATCCATGGTGTGAAACACAAGACCCTAGATCGACGCGCAGCGTCACCGTTGCATAGAGTCACTTGTTCCTCTCGATAAGGAAGACATTACAGCAGGTTGCGGTCATACACAAGAGTCGTTTCATGCGCATTGCACATGGACAGGATGCGGCATTGGAGAGCATGAGAGTTGCATTTTTGGGAGCAACGCGGCAGCGCCGAAGATCGGAAGCATGCATGTCAGGTTGACATTGGTGACGTGAGCAAGGTTCTATGGAATATACGATGAATGCCTGATTCACTGCAGGAAACGGTCCTGTATCGGGTGCCTGCACATGAAAGAGGGAGAGCATGCAAGACGATTCCGCAAGGTCCGAGGGCGTGAGGAAGCAGAGGGCGGTGAAGGCGACCGACAGCGAATGGGACGTCGTCCGTGCCCGGGCGAAAGCCGCGGGAATGTCCGCGAGCGGCTACGTGGTCCGGCGCGCCACGGCACCCGAAATGCCGCCGGGACCGTCGCTCGGGACGATCGCGGCGCGGCTTGACCGCATCGAGACCGCCGTGCTGACGCTGGCCGAGGTCGAGCGGATCCGGTTGGCGGAGCGCGGCGAGGACGACGGCTGGACGGCGGCGCTCCGGAGGGTCGAGCTTCGGCTTCGCACGGAGCGGACGATCGCGGGCGAGACGGGGATCCCGCGATGAGCCTGAAGAGGGGACGGCCGGTCTACTGCCGGGATCCCGCCGACTGGGAGCGGATCAGGAAACGCGCGGAAAAGGTCGGCAAGAGCGTCTCGGAGTTCGTGATGACCTGCGCCCTCCACGACGATTCCCCTGCGCTTCCGCCACCGCTCGTGCTCACGCCCGAGGAGCAGCGGGAGCTCCTGAGGAACGTTCGCGTGCTGCAGCGGCAGGTCGCCGGGATCTTCCACGGCAGGGCGGACGGCGGGCCGCCGATGATCGAGGCCATCCAGCTGCTTTACCAGCTGCACGACGGGGAGCTCGACTTCGACATGAGGGATCCGGAATGACGCGTGCCAGGGGCAGGCCGGAGAGGCGGACGTTCCACATCTCGTGCTCCGACGGGCAGTGGGCTGAGGCGAAGAGGCGGGCCGCCGCCGCCGGGATGAAGACGTCGCCCTGGCTCGTCGAGCGGGCGCTGAACGCGGACCTGTCGATCTTCGACGCCCGGGCGGAACCCGAACCGCTGGTGCTGCGCGCGTATGACCAGGCCCTGATGTCGAGCCAGGTCGAGTTCATTGTAAACGTGATCGGATCGTCTCGTGACGGTGCCTGGATCGAGAGGCTCGGCAACCAGGTCGAGTTCCTCCGCGACGCGAAGGTGACGGAAATGATCGCCGAAGGGAGGATCGACGAGCTCTTCCTTGCCTTCGAGAAGCTCTTCGGGCCGGAGAACGCGGAAAGGCTGCTGGCGAAGGCCGTGAAGGAGTGGCACGGGGCGAAGTCGGTCACGGTGACCGTCGGCGGCCCGACGAGGCGGGCATGACGCGCCCGTTCCGGACTTCGGTTCCGGAAGCCGCGCACAAAGCACGGGCCGCCGTCGCCTACCGTCCGTAGTCGATCTCGGCGCCCATGTAGCGCGACGGCCTGCGGCTCCTCTCCAGTTCCAGTTCACGCTGCCTGGTCTCCCTTTCGCGCTCCATCTGCATCCTGTGCGCGGTCTCGACCTCCTTTCGGACGGGCGCGTCGCGCCTCACCGTTTCCGTGACCGCGGCCGCCGTCTCGCGCAGCCGTTTCTCGAGCCCGGGAACCCTGGCGATGTGCGGGCCGTAGGTCTCGGGGTTGCCGAGAACCTCCCGGGCGTCCCTGGCCCAGCGCGTGGCCTCGTGCCGCCACCGGGCGTAGGGGTGCACCTCCGACACGAACCGCTCGCCGCCTCTCTCGCGCTCCTCGACGGCCCTGGCGAGTTCATTGTCGATGTGCCTGACCCACCCGTCCCGCCCCAGCATCTCGTGCCGCACCGTCCGTTCGCGGATCCCGAAATGCGTGTTCTCCAGGCTCTGGCATGGGCTCCTTTCCAGTTCCGTGACGAAGCCGTGGTATCCCTTGACAAAGTAGCGGTGGCATCCCTGCCTCTCCGCCTGGTCGAGAATCCCCTCCCACCTCCAGACGCGCAGCGCGTCCAGGCCGTCCGCGTCGGGCGCCGTCACGATGCGCGCCATCGCCCTGTCCAGCGCCTTGCGGTCGTCCGGAGACAGGAGAGGGTCCCTGGCCAGCGTCTCCCCCTGCTCGATCATCTTCGGCGCGGCCCTGGTCCAGCGCCCGTAGCTGCTGGCCAGGCTCTTGCCCATCGCCCTCTCCGGCCGCCACCATGCGGCCCATTCGATGATCCTCCTGCGCCTGGCCTCGAAGTCCGTCACCTCCCTGACGCGACGCCGGATCCCGCGATCCCTCGCCTCCAGTTCGGGCAGCTCCTCCACCATGCCCGCGAGGTCCGGGGGCAGGTCGTGCCCGAATCCCTTGAGCCGCTCGATGAAGCGGCGGTGCCCCGCCACGTGGAACGGATGGCAGCCCTGCCGCTCCGCCTCCGCCTCGATCGTCCCCAGGTCCTTGCGCAGGTCGAGGATCCGGTCCTCCGCCGCACGCCTTTCGTTCAGGTCGGCGAGCAAGTCCTTCACCGGCAGGAGGTCTCCCGTGTGCAGTGCCCTGGCGGACAGGCGGTCGTCGGCGAGACTCCCCTCCGCCTCGGCCATCGCCCTGCACGCGGCCTCCCCGGGAGGCTCCGGGGTCGCCGCGCAATCCGCAATCACCTTGGCGGCATGCTCGAACCGCTTCCATCTGCCG
>JAJDVJ010000030.1 GCA_022826205.1 Silicimonas sp.
CAGCGAATTGATCGTCTGCGTGCGTTGCCGCACCAGCAGCGCACGGGTGCGGAACAGCATCGAATCACTCTGCGCCGCCTCCGACTTCACCGCCACGAACCGCATGGTCGGGCGCTGGGCCGCCTCGACGATCGCGGCTGCATCGTTGCTGTCGTTCTTCTGCCTCTTGACGAACGGCTTCACGTACACCGGCGGGATCAGCCTGCACTCGTGACCCAGGTCGATGATCGCACGTCCCCAGTGGCGGGCGCCGCCGCATGTCAAGTCCAGTTCAATTCTGACCCATAGTTGGAGTGCGCCCCTGAGATTGGACATTTTGGATCTTAGGAATTCCCCCATCTGGGGCCTTCGTTCAGGTGGACCCACGAGCAAGAGACATATACGTCACAGCACAGCCAAGAAGCGGGAAATCGTGGAAGCGTATCTGAACGGAGAAGCGCTTCACGCTCTCGGCAAGCAGCATGACGTGTGCCGCAGCCTGATCCGGATCTGGATCGAGAAGTACGAGCGCGGTGAATATGACGACGACGCCGTGGAAGCCGATCTTCTTCCAGAATACGAGAGCAGGATCGCGGCCCTTGAGCGCCTGGTCGGCCGCCAGGCCCTTGAGATCGAGTTCTTGAAGGGAGCTCAGAAGCGCGGGAAATCGGCGAAAGAATGGTCGGATGCAGATGTCGAAAGGTTCATGGGCCTGGTCCAAGACGAGATGTCGCTCGCGGAGATAGCGTCGGATCTGGGCAGGAGCCTTGCCGAAGTCGAGGCATGGAGCGCGAAACAGTTCGGGCGGGGACTTTTTCCCGGCAGCGCCGGTCGCGCGAGCGAGGGGCAGGAAGATGACGGCCCATCCTCCGGGCCAGCGGCGTGACGCGGAAGGCGACGGCGTTCCTGAAGCGGCTGGCGGGGCGTCATCCGCGGCCGCGCATCCTGCGCTGGAGGCGGGAAAGGTGACTGCCGGTGGCAAAGAACCCCAGATTCCCGCAGATTCCGCGAACAAAACAGTCGAGTCCGGGCCGGAATCTCCCTGGAGCCGCGCAGGCGTCCCTACGGAGGCCCTCGTGTGGTCCGACACCAAGCCGGAAAAATGGCTTGAGGGGCCTTCTCGGGCGTCTCAAAGGGTCGGATTCCAGAATGTTGCCGGAAATTGCCGGAAACGTCGAAAGAGTTGCCGTGCCGGTCAACCTGAGGCCGTGGACATGGGAGGTTCTTCCCCACGTGAGGGAAACCCGCGACGGATCGCGTATAGCCCGGTTCATGGACCGGATCGCGTGGCACACGACCCTGCCCGACGACCGCTACGTCCTGCACGCGGAGCGGGTCGCGCGCCGCGAGGAAAGCCTGGTCGCGCGGGCGCTGGTCAGGTTCGCCGCGGCATGCGCGGGGAGGCCGAGCGGACCTCCGCCATGGCTGGGCGAACACCGGCGAGGCGACGAAAGGTGACGTGAGGCGAATTGTTTCTGCACCCCGCGCTTGTTGCGATCAGAGGCGCCGTCGGGGTGCTTGCAGCGATCGGACTTGCCGCCTCGGCCGGTCTGATACTGGGAAACGCCACCCCGTCCGTGCCTCGGGGGCTCTACCTGAAGGCCGATCCGGCCGATGCGACTTATGTCACGTTCTGCCTTGGCCGCCGCGACGGCGCGGCGGAATGGTACGGACATTTCTGCTCGCCGGCCAACCCGGCGGGTGTCCGGATCCTCAAGCGCATCGCGGAGCGGCCGATTGGCAATGTCATGGTCGCCGGCGACTTGCCACTCGCCCTTGACAGCCGCGTCCTGGGGCCGGTCCGCCTGAACGAGATACGGGGATGGTGGCGGCCGGTGATCCAGATCGGAGCCTCGAGCAATGGCGACTGATGCCTTGCCAAGTGAGCGCGAGGTGGTCGACCCCGCCAACGTCCTGGGCGACATGGAAACCCTCAACGCCCTGGATGTCGAGATTGCGCGCGAGCGCGAGCGAGAGGAGGCGCGCCTGATCAGGCTTGCCCGGAAGGCCGGGTTCTTCCATGTGCGAATGGAGAATGAGGAGATCGATGCGCTCTTCCGCAAACCGTTGCTGGCCGAGGTTAGGCGGCCGTCCACGCTTGCCCGTCTTGAGGGGCGGCGGGATGCACACTACGCAGGCCACCGTGCCAGGGACGCGCGGCGGAGGAAGGCCTTGCTCGACGGCTTCGTGGTCGCCCAGTGTCGGCACAAGCCGGACGTGCATGCCAGCGATGGTCCCGGACATCAGGGAATGGCTGTTGTCGCACCGCAGCGAGAAGGTGGGGGCAAGAAACGTCGAGGCCCTGTCGGGCTTCCTTGCTGACCCGGCGCACAAGGGCCTTTCCGCACCGCCGGCGAGCTCGAAAAGGCTCGGAGCGAACGCACGCACCGGCTGATTCTCCTCGGTGCGTGGGTGCTGGCCCGGCGGAAGTCTCTCAATGAGCTGCGAGATCTTGTGGCCGCGGAACTGGCGCAGTTCCTCGAGCAGGGCCGGCGCATTGACCGTCACAAGGCGCTGCTGAAGGACGTGCTCGGAAAGTGACGTGTGGGCTGAACGTCCTGTGCGTTGCGCAGTCAATCTCGGTTCAGAGTCCTCCTGCAGGTGGTTTTGCGGGGCGTGAGATTAAGATTTCCCGCGTTCAGCGGCGGTTCACAGTTGGCATACAACAACGTAATGAACGTCTTGGGCGCAAAGGCCGGGATTGAGGATGAACGCACCAGGCTGCGAAACCTAAGGTGCGTCGGGCAAGCGCCCCGCAGATTCTGTGGGTGCCTTCACGATCGAACTTGGTACCGAAGGATCAGCCGGGCGTCTGCCACGCTGACTAAAGTGACGATGTGTTCCCGAGCCTCGAGACCCCGCCGTTCATTGCGGCAGCGCCATTCACTTGCAGCGGTCTCAAGTTACGCGTGTAGTCGTCTGTAGTCGGGACAGACCAAGTGGCTCAGGCGGGATTGGGCATGCCCGGTTCGGCGGGCTTTGGCCAGGCGATCTCCGAACTTTGGAGCCCTGCTGCAACGAATGGTCCCGGCGCGTCAGCGCCGGGACCTTGTTTTTCAAGCCGTCACTACTGGCGCATCAGTCCGCTTCGACGTGGTAGACGCCTGCTGCGGAACCGTCCGTGAAGGACGCGCTGAAAGCGCCGACGAAGCCTGCAGGACGCTGAAGTGGTGCGCCGTATGCGTTGGCAGACCACCTGCCGCTGGCCGCGCCAACCTCGCCGGAACGGTATTCATGACCGCCGTCAACTGCAGCATTGGCGATAAGGCCTGTGGTGGCATCCGGACCGGTTCCATCCAAAGCGACAACCCAATTGGAGTTGACGTGACCGGTTCCGGCAGAGCCGGCCGCGGCGGAAAAGTTCCTGATCGTGCCGTGTATTGACGTGTTCGCGATTCCATCGCCGAACGTGGCCTTCAAACTGGCGTCTGCGACGAAGTGGCCGGAAGCGTTTTGCGCGGTCGCGCCGGTTCCGATCTTGCGCTCCGAGAAGCCGCCTGCCGTGCCGTCGTAAGAAGCCGTAAGGTTCGTGGAGCGCGTGACCGTAGGATTGCCGTCCTCGCCCAGATCGTTCCTGGTCCAGTTGAGGCCGTCCAGATTGCCAGTTCCCCCTGGAGCGGCATCGCTTCTCGTGGCTGCATGATGCTTGATGGCGCCGCCGTCAAGCCAGTAACCATAAACGCCGCCGTTAGCCGCGACCTTGTAGCCCGACCCGTCATCCGTTGGCGCATAGAACGCGGCGGGATCGTCAGGCGTGAACTGAACCGTGCCCCTGATCGTGTCGCTCTCTATTGCGCAATCTTCGTCGGAGATGCACGTCAGTGTGCCGGGAATGCCTTTCCAGACAGCATCTGTTACGGGCGTACCAACAGCGATTGCCGTCGGGGTAGTTGTAAACGTGAAGACCGCAAGTTTTGCGTCCTTGGCTCTCATGGAGTCAGAACCGGTGATCTGCATGAAGGTGCGGCCAGGAGTACCAACGCGAACTAGAGTGGCACTTCCGGGAACCAGATCATGCCGGACGCTGTCGAAACTAGTCGAAAACGTGGAACCGTCGGTAACCAAGGTGCCGGCAATCGCTGTCTTGATCGCTGCTGCGACGGCATTGTTTCGTGCCGCAGCGACCTTTGTTTCGTCGGTAGACGTACCCATGAGGGTTTCCACGATCTTCATCAGCGAATTGGCGGTGGTATCGGCAAGGATGGCCTTGATCTCAGCCAAAGCGTCCTTTGCGGCCATGACGTCGGCAGCAACGGAATTCATTTGCTCTGCAGAAAGACCGGCGGTGTCAATGCCTTCCAATGTCTGGACGGCGGCAGCGGCCTTTGCCTCCTCGGCCATTACGAGTGCCGTGGCTGCGAGAACGGTCTCGGCATTGTCTTCCGCCAAGCGCGAATCGCCGTCAACTTTGGCGGTGCTGATGCTCGCAGACGCTACTCTTGCAGCGTTAAGCAGGGCAATGGCTTCCTTTCTGGCCGCAAGCGCTGCGTTCTTCGCCGTGGCGGAAGTTTCAAGCGCCGTCGGGCCTGCCGGTTCCGTAGGTTCCGTAGGTTCCGTCGGTGCAACTGGCGTGTCGTCGCCACCTCCGCAGCCTGCCAGTGCCAGCATTGCCACAAGCAGGGCTGCAGGCAGTAGTTTCAAGTTCGAGTTCATGTGCTTTGCTCCTTGCTAAGCGATTGTTGGTTCGCGGGCCGAAGGACCCGCCCTAGGTTTGTATTCTCCGAGTGTCGGATCAGAAGCCCAACGTGACGCCCAAATCGAAGCTCGAATCGGCCAAGCTGTCGCCATCAACGAAGCCGCCCACTACCTTGGCACTTCCGCCAAGATCGAAAGAGGCGCCAATGCCGAAGTGATCCTGGTCGTTTTTCCTCGAAGTGAAGGCCGTGAACGTGGCTGAACCCGAGACGAATGACGCAGAGGCACCGAACTGTTCATCTTCAGTAGCGGCGTTGTTGTCGTCATTGGAGCCGAAAACAATCTTGACGCTTGCATCGCCCAGTGCAGCGCTAACGCCGGCAACAACGTTTTGGTTGTCGCCGAGCCTTTCGACGCCGACCCCGAATCCGACATCGCCGATGCTATAGGCCATGCCTCCACTCAACGCCTGGTCACCTGGCGGTCCGGGGTTGTCAGCCGAAGCGTGCAGCGAGAGATCGCCCATGGTGTAGTCCCAACGTGCAGTCGGGAGACCGACATCCGCAATGTAGGTGATTTCGTTCAAGTCACCCAAGCCGGTATAGCCAACGCCCCCAGCCTGGCCAACGGCTGTCTTTGCGGCACCGGCGGTGTCACCCATGGTGACCGTGCCGAACGGGCCCATGATGAAAACGCTGCCAGCCGTACCGGAGACACCGCCTCCGGAGGAAGTGTTGTCGCCTACATTGCTTCCGTCAGCCGCCACCGTACAAGACGACGCTGCATCACCACAATGCTTCGCGTCAACGCCCTTGCCAGCATTGTCAGCACGGATCGAGCCGCCGAACGTAAGGCCATTGTCCGACTCGCCGGAAGCCGTGAAGACGATACGGATACGGCTGCTGAAAGCGACATCGCCACCATTTAGGCTTTGCACACCCATACGGCCATCACCGGTAACCGCCACTTCGGCGACCGCCATGCCGACAGACATGACCAGCGCAGTCGATGTTAGAAGAATCGTTTTCATGATTTCCCTCTTTCTGATGATTTGTTTGAGTCGCCACTGTCGCGACTGGCGCAACGGTGTCAAAGTGATGACATCAAGGCAACGGTTGGCGTTGCCTATTTGATTTTCACGATTTGCCGTGTGACAATTTTGCCATAGCGAAAAAGCCTGCATCACGTTTGTTGAGTCCGCGCCTTCCTTTCCCGCTTTGCTCGCACGCACGCTTCACACTGGAGCCTACCCGGAGCCGGTGGCAAGGCACCGCAATATGTACTCTTGCCGGATGCCGCACGGTCAGCCCTTCTCTTCCGTTCTGCCGCGCTGGCCTTCACTCGTCAGGAACTGCAGCGCCTCGTGTCAGTGTCGTTCGGTTCGCCACACGTTATGCAGAGGCAGGATCCTGTGCGCTCAGCACTTCGCTTCCGTTCTGATGCGACGGCTTTGGCGAGGCAGAGCGTGCAGTGTTGCATGTTCGTGTCGTTCGGTTCGCCACACGCAATGCAGATGCCAGACGCCGCGCGGTTGGCCCTTCTCGCTTGTGTTGATGCGCTGGCTTTGACACGGCAGGAGCTGCAAATCTGCGTCTTCGTGTCGTTCGGCCCGCCACACTCCATGCAGAATCCGGATGCTGCACGCCCGGCCCTTCTCGCGCGTGCCGAAGCGTTGACATTGGCACGACATGAACTGCAGCGTCGTGTGTCCGTGTCGTTCGCACTGCCACACTCCGTGCAAAGTCCTTGCTCAATCCGTTTCCTTCTTCTCTTTTGGTATGCCGTTTCCGCCATGCCCGTTTCTGAAGCATGGCCTGTTCCGTCCAGTCAAGCAAAAGCCTGGAGTCGCGCCGTCTGAGCGTCGCCACCGTCATATATGGTCACTATCACGCATGTACGTTGAATGGTCGGGTTGTACCAAGAGGATTTCATCCACCAACCAGCGCCAGGCCAGGATGTTGAATGCGCAGGTGGGCCGCTCGTGGGGCGAGGCAGCGTTGGCGGTCACCGTAGCATCGAGGCCTTCGTTCAATTTGCGGGACACGTTAGTCATCACGCGAAGCCTGGATTTCGGCCATGAGCCTGATGATGCGGTTGAGCAAGACGCGATCCCGCGCGTCCAGCCGACCAGCGCGGCGCAGCATGCTCTCGACATCAGCGACAAGATCGTCCGGCGACTCCCCCAGAATTTCCTCAACCGAAACGGCGAAGTGGTCGGCCAGATTGGCAACAACCGTTGATGTCGCTCTCTTGAAATGGCCCCTTTCCAGCCGAATGATCATGCACCTGGAAACGCCGACCGCGTTGCCAACTTCGCGCTGTGTCTCGCCTCGCCTTTCGCGCAACTCTCTCAACTTCGCGCCCTAACGCACCTACGCACCTACACGCTTCCCCCTTGTCGGCAACAAGCACGTTCGTTCGCATCACACAAGAAAAGGGCTTGCAGTTCGGGGACGGCCAACAGGCCGTCCCCTCCTTGCCTTGCCGTGCCGAGCCGTGCCAGGCCAGACCATACTCTGCCTTGCCATGCCATGCCTCGCATTGCCCGGAGATCACAATTCCTCAATGTCTTCCATACAAAATCGTCCGTAATGACGGGATTTCTCCGGTCGCCAGTCGCCGAGGCCGATGCGCCGTCCCGCGATGTCGAGCCAGGACGCAAGCTGTCGTTCGTCAACGAGTTCGTCGTCGGCTTCCACGGTGAACGTCACCGCCCATTCGTCGAACTTCGCCCGCGTCCGCAGAATGCGGTTGCGCTGCGCGACGACGCCCGTCGTGAACTGCACCATCTTGCACAGTTCCTCGGCAGTTGCGCCTAGCGACGTGTCGTAGTCGAAGGACTCCACCCTGTCGACGATGAGCCCCTCTCGGACTTGCGGCCCTTGCTTCAGTTTCCGTGCGCCGGTTTCGATGGTGGCGCTCAAAGCTGCTGGCGGAACTGTCGGCGCTCCGTTGCCGTCGAGCCCAAGCGATGTGAGTATTTCAAGCTCGCGGAGTCGCGCTTCGTCAGCTTCCGTCCGCTTCCGCCTCTGCCAGCGAACAATCGAGCGCGGCGACTTCGGAGCGCAGGCCGCTGCAGTCCATGAGCGTGACAATGGCCATGTCTCTTGCTTTCGCGGAGGTGACATGGCCAAAGAGCGCAAGGCGGATCGCACACACTGCTTAGGCAGTCAGTGCTGCTGCCTTGCGCTGCGTCCTGCCTGCTTGCTCCGATTGGCACACGAGACCCTGCGTTGCAGTCCTCATCATGCGAGATGTGCACGGATTCTCCTGGCCGGCCGCGTCATGCATTGCGGCGATGGCGACGGTTGCCATTTCCAGGAACGACACCGACAAATTGTCTTCGGCCCTGTCCGCAAGGAAGGGCGTCAAGGCATCGTGCTGCGCAGACATGACGGTTGCGCGGTGCCTTTTTGCCCATGCGTCCCGCTTCGGTCACGCGGCGCGGCATGCGCGAAGGCTGCCATCACTCTAGGACCGAACGGTTACCACGAGCTCAGTTGTCCCTAAATTCTGCTCGCCGGACTGGCAAACCATTGGCAAGCCATTGGCAAACAAGTTGCGTCGAATTCGAGGCGCTTCAGGTCACGTTGCGTCGTGTCAACATCCGTGGAGGACAAAGAAAGAGGGCGTTTTGGCGACCTTTCATCCCGCAGTCACGGGCATCGCGGAAGTGACCTCTGACAAATCATTAGAAAGAGGGAAATCATGAAAACGATTCTTCTAACATCGACCGCCCTCGTCGCGTCCGCCGGCTTCGCTGCTGCCGAAGTGACGGTTGGCGGTGACGGCCGTATGGGTGTGAAAAGCGTAGATGGTGGCGATATCGAATTCAGCAGCCGTGTCCGTATCAGCTTCTCGGCTTCCGGCGAAA
>JAJDVJ010000143.1 GCA_022826205.1 Silicimonas sp.
TCACGACACGGTGGCCGGGCTGTTTTGGGATGCCCGCATGGTGCCCGCCTGTGGACAGGAATGTGGAAAACCCGGATCCCGCTCCCCGCAAACCGCCGAAAAAGGACTGAATCCGGGATTGCCCCGAAACATGGATGCTTGTAAGTCAGTTGCTCCGCGAGTCTCCCCCACTGCTGTTCGGCGATCGACCGTGCCAGCGTCGGATTGCGCATCATGTTCGAGACCTGGAGGTCCTCGATGGCGATCCGGTTGCGGCTCTTCACGATCGATGCCGAAATCCTGTGGAGCGCGTTGCGCTCCCGCATCCTCGTCCGCTCCCACTCCCGGCGAAGCGCGTTGACCTTCTTCCGGCGGGACGCCGACCCCTTCCTCGCCCGCGACACGGCGCGCTGCGCCCGCCTGAGCGGTCGGCGGTCGATGCGGACGGCGGGCACCGTCTCGCCCGTCGAGAGGATGGCGCGGTCCTTGACGCCCAGATCGATGCCCACGGGTTCGGACGGCCTGGCGTCAGGCACTTCCCCCTCCACGGCGAACTGGACCACGACCCGGAGCGGCGTCCTGACCACTCGCGCCTGTAGTATCCTGCCGTCCGGCACGGACGGCAGGCGGAACCGGCCCACGCCCTTGAGCCACAGCGAGCCGTCGCGGATCACGGGGTCGGGGATGTCGAAGGACCGGATGCCGCGACTGCGGCCCTTGAAACGCGGAAAGCCGGGCTTCCCCCCTGCCTTTGCGCGGCGGAAGAACGCTTGGAAGGCGCGGTCGATGCGGCGCAGGACGGAGCGTTGCGGTCCGACATTGAATTGCCGGAAGTCCCCGTCATCGCCGCGAATGACGGTGAGGGACTTCATCTGGTCGAAGGCCGTGATGGAATTCCCGGTCTTCCTGTAGCAGTCGATGCGCTCTTCGAGGGCGGCATTCCACAGGACGGTCTGTTGCCGCAGGAATGCGTCGAGCCGGCAATGCGTGGCCGCGTTGACGGATGCCGTGCAGGTCACTGTCCTGACGCGTCTGTTTTCGCCCGAAGCCCGTGCCTCGCGTGTCATGTGGTCGCTCCCGTGAAGGGTGTCTGGGGACAAGGCGCTGTCCGCGCGCTCCCGCACATTTCACAGACGGAACAAAACCGCAACATATTTCTGGCCGATGTTTTGTAACGTATATAAACCCCCAATAAATCGCCAGAAATGATGAAATTGGATCACTCATCGCAGTGGCATGCGATGCCGCATCTTGCCGGTCCGAACGGGTCAGGCCACGACTGCGGCGAAGACAAATATTCCAAGGTCCGCACGCCAACCCCGGCCTAGGATGTGTTCGACGACATGGTCATCTTCATTGCAGAAGATTCTGGACTTTCATCTTTCGGCAAGGCGTTGCAGATTCATCGCAATTTGATAGAATACAGGGCTTGCAAGCCAGTTCACGCGAGGATTGAGACATGTGGACAAGGGCTCTCGACATTGCACTTGGGAAGGTCGTCCAGATCGGCCTGCTGACGGTCGAATTGCCGGGTGGGAAGGTACTCACGTTCGGCGACGGTAAAGGACCGCAGGCACACGTGTCCCTAACGGACAGCGCAACTGTCCGGCATTTGGTGATCAACCCGGAACTTGCAGTCGGCGAAAGCTACATGAACGGAACGCTCGTCATCGAAAATGATGACCTCCACGGCTTTCTCGAACTGATCCTCCGCAACCTCGACAACCCGCATCGGGCCTGGTGGCAGCGCGCGCAGCTGAAACTTCGCACGACTCTCAGACGGTTCATGCAGCACAATGCAGCCCGCATTTCAGTCAGGAACGTCGCACATCACTACGACCTGTCGGGCGAGCTCTACGAGCTTTTTCTGGATGCGGACCGGCAGTATTCCTGCGCCTATTTCCGGTCGCCTGACGACACGCTTGAAGCCGCGCAGGAGCAAAAGAAGGCCCACATCGCTCAGAAACTGAGAATCGAGCCGGGCATGCGCGTGCTCGACATCGGCTGCGGCTGGGGCGGAATGGGCCTCACTCTGGCGCGGAATCATGGTGCCCAGGTACTCGGCATCACGCTATCCAAGGAGCAGCTGGCGGTTGCGCAGGAGCGTGCGCGGTCCGAAGGCCTGGAACACCAGGTCGAGTTCCGAATGGCCGACTACCGCGAGCTTTCGGGACAATTCGACCGGATCGTGTCCGTCGGCATGTTCGAGCATGTGGGGCTGCCGTATTTTGACGCCTATTTCCGTTCCGTGCGCAATCTCCTGACCCCCGACGGGGTGGCGCTCATCCATTCGATCGGGAATTCGGAAGCGCCCTGCGGAACCAACCCGTGGATCGCCAAGTACATCTTTCCCGGCGGCTACGTGCCGAGTCTCTCGGAAATCGCTGCCTCGGTCGAGCGCCAGAATCTGTGGATAGCGGACATCGAATCCCTCAGGCTCCACTATGCCTATACGCTTCGGCACTGGTTCGACCGGTTCGTCGCGAACGCCGACAAGGTGATCGAGCTTTACGACGAGAGATTCGTGAGGATGTGGAAATTCTACCTCGTCGCCTGCGAGCAGACGTTCCGACTCCGGCGTCAGGGCGTGTTCCAGTTCCAAATATCACGTGAGGTCGATGCGGTTCCCATAACGCGTGACTACCTTTACCCCGGAACTGCGGACGCGGAGCTGCGGGCTGCCGAGTAGACGAGACCCGTCAACGCAGTGCGCACAATCCAGAACTTGAGCCGCTGCTATCGCCGTCCTTCCCAGAACCAAGTGCCGATCATCAGAAGCGAGGCGAGAAGCAGCATGGTCCATGCCGGCAGTAATGGCGACACGCGGATGTCCGCCGTCAGGTATGCCTCACGGGGCGTGATTCCGATCCATCCACGTCCCGACGCGACCTGACCTTGCCGGACCCGGCGAATATCCGGCACACCATCGGCAACCTTGTGCACGCCTCCGCGCGTATCTGCCACCGGACCCGCCAAGAGCGCATCGCTCGCTATCGTGGCCGCGAACTCTTTCAGCGCAGCCGGTCCTAGTGCCGCGACACTCTCCCGGTCACCCTCCCTCAGCCGGTAGAGCCCCTCTCCCGGTGCCTGCCAGGTCAGCGTGTAGCGGCCGGGCGCGATTTCTTCCAATGGCAGCAGGATGACTTCACCATCCGGCCCGATGACCTCGACGTCTCCGATCTCGTCACGGATCGTCCGTCGCGTAATCGTCATGGTCAGTCCTTCCGAGATCGCGGTCAGCGCTTCTTCTTCCAGGTCGGGCTCCTTCATCATCCAGTGCGCCAATCGTCTGAGCAGTTCCAGCTGCGGACCACCTCCCTCGAATCCCCGCGACCAGAGCCAGGCGTGGTCTGACGCGAGGAGCGCAACGCGCCCCTCTCCGACCCGGTCGATCACCAGTAGCGGTGCGTCGTTCAAGCCTTCCATGAGTGTGTGACCGTCGCCTTTGGCAGCAACGTCGATTTGCCGCAGCCAACGGCCCCAGGACTGTTCGGCACGGGTTGCCGCATCCTTGACTGGATCCAGACCTTCGGTCACCGGGTGGCGCTGACCAATACGTGTTACCCTTGGCAAGTAGGCGAATTCGTGCACCAGTCCGCTAGGTGTGGCCGGGAGAATCTCGGCAAGCGGCGAATGGTAGATTGATTCGGCCGTCGCAAAGTCCGGACCCGCGGCGACCAAGAGCGCACCTCCACCCTCGACATGCCGCCTGATGCTGTCGAGATAGACCGCCGGCATGATGCCGCGCAGCTTGTAGCGGTCGAAGATGATCAGGTCGAATTCGCCGACCTTGTCCAGAAAAAGCTCTCGCGTAGGGAAGGCGATCAGGCTGAGTTCGTTCACTGGAACCCCATCCTGCTTTTCGGGCGGGCGCAGGATGGTGAAATGCACAAGATCCACCGAGGCATCGGCTTTCAGGAGGTTGCGCCAGGTTCGCTCGCCTGCATGTGGCTGGCCTGAGACCAGAAGGACCCTCAAGCGATCCCGTACGCCGTTGATCTGCACGACTGCCGCATTGTTGCGTGTGGTCAGTTCTCTCGGATGTTCGGGCATCGTGAACTGAATGACGTTCATGCCGCCGTGGCGGAGCGTCACCGAAAGCTCGACTTCCTGGCCGATCGGCACCCGGAACCGGTCTGGCGCTCCGCCATCCAGGGAGATGTCGATGTCGGCCGTCTTGGGAAGACTGGCCGGAACCGCTCCCTGATCCTCGACCTTAAGTGTCAAGGTGACCGGCTCGTCAATGATCGCAAATGCCGGTGCATTCCGAATCAGAAGGCGGCGATCCCAGTCATCGTCCTTCCCAGTCAACAGCAGGTGCATCGGCGAGGGAAGATCCGGAAGGTGATCGATGTCATGCAACTGCCCGTCGCTCAAGAGAATCACACCCGCAATACGCGTGCGCGGCTCGCCTGCTATCGCGTCGGCGAGCGCCTTCATCAGGAGCGTGCCGCGATTGCCGTCGCTGTCTTTCACATGAAACATGCGAAGACCGACGTTGCCCAGGGCGGCGATTTCCTCCTCTACCCTCGCAATCGCTTCCGCAGTCTGGGCAGGGCGAATGTCGATGCCCTGGCTCGCGCTTTCGTCAACCACTAGAAGGACCAGGTCCGAAAGCGCTTCCCGCTCCTCAATCTGGGTCGACGGGTTTGCGACCGCCATCAGGAGCAGCGAAAGGGCAATCCCGCGGAGCCACCAACCAGAAAGGCCGCCGCGAACAGCAATCACGATCAATACCAGCGTAACCGCCGCCAGAGACCACAGCATTGCCCACGGAAGCAATGGCTCGAAAAAGATACTGCGGACGACTTGCATTGGTCAGTCGAGTCCCAGAAGTTGGCCGAACTGCCTTGGCGGTAGCGTTGGCAATGCGGGCGGCGGATGGCATGCCATCGTGAGTGCCTTGCAAAAGTGAGTCATTGTCCCAGCCTGTCCAGCAGGGCTGGCACATGGACCTGGTCCGATTTGTAGTTCCCGGTCAGGACGTACATGATCAAGTTGACTCCGAAGCGATACGCGATCTCGCGCTGCCGCTCGCCGGAGAAGCCACGGCCCACTGGGAACATGGGCCGTCCCTCCGTGTCCATGGCCCACGCCGCTGCCCAGTCATTCCCACCAATCAACACCGGCGTCACGTTGTCGTTGAGATTCCTGAACGGCATGCCTTCGGCCTGCAACGCATCGGCAGGTGCCGCCTCTACCCAGACGTCCCGGCTGGCATATCGACCCGGAAAATCTTGCAGGAGGTAAAAGGATCGAGTCAGCACATGGTCATGAGGAATTGGCTCTAGCGGCGGGACATCGAGTGACATCGCCAGTTGTCTGAGCTTGGACGCGTTCGAACCACCCGATCCGAATCCCGATGTCCCCGCATCCCGTGTGTCAAATTGGATT
Organism: Silicimonas sp.; assembly: GCA_022826205.1. Taxonomy (GTDB): domain Bacteria; phylum Pseudomonadota; class Alphaproteobacteria; order Rhodobacterales; family Rhodobacteraceae; genus JAJEFO01. Next base: position 5,374 of record JAJDVJ010000143.1, read on the forward strand.
AGTCCGCCCGCCCTGAGGTACCGGTTGAGCTTCTCGTAGGCTTCGGCCGACGGGCGTGGCTGAGTGTCGGTCACTGGCCAATACAGGAACGGGAGGACCGAGAGTTCATCTGTCTCAAGATTCACGCCGACCGGCTCGCCGGGCTCGACCGAAGTTCTCTGGAACAGAATGTTCGAGAGCCCCTTCAACCCCGCAGCAGCTACCCGATCCACTTCCGCGTCACCGGTGATGACATATGCGAGCGCCACTTCCGACGCCGTCGCAACAAGCCGACCGAAGTCCTGTTGCTGTGCATGTGCGGGTGACGTGGGCCACAAAATCACCGCGACAATCCCGCCAGCCACCGCGCCCACTCTTGGCATGCGGCCGGACTGCCAGAGCGTCGCCAGTACGTCGATCAGGAACACCAGGATTGTCAGGAAGAGCAACGGGCCCTTCAGGGGAAGAGCTTGGGAATCCCCAAGTCCTTCAACCGGAACATCGACGGGCCAGACGGCTGCGGCCAACTGCTCCGAGTCGCCAAACGCGTTGAGTGCAATCCTGCCGCTTTCTCCGGAATAAATTCCAGGCGGCAAGTCAGGGCCTGGGCTCTCCGTCACCAGCCTCGCCCCGTCTACGCCAGCAATCGCCCCTGCCGCATCCACGTTGCCGAACCCGTCGAGACGTCGATCCAGCGTCCACACGGTGCCTTCCAGGTCCTTCGCAGCCGGCAACGTCTGCCGCGTGGAAACCGCCAGCCGTTCAAGCATCTGCACGAAGAGGCCGGACAGCGGCAGGTTCGACCAGTCCGCATTTGCAGTCACGTGGAACAGCACGACCTGTCCATTGCCGAGACGCTTGCGTGTGACGAGCGGTGTGCCATCTGCCAATGTGGCGATCGTCCGTTCGGCCATGTTTGGATCCGGCTGTGCCACCACCTGGCTTGACACCGTAACGTCATCGGGAACAGCAAGCCCAAAAAACGGGCTCGCCGACGAAAACGCCCTGAGTTGCTTGGGCTCGCCCCAACTCATTGCGCCGCCGACCCGGCGCCCTCCCGCACGCAGTCGCACCGGCAGCAGCACTTCCTCTGCCTCGCGCCCGATGTCGGACGCAGCCAGGCGCGGTCCGGCAAACCGCAGCAGCAGGCCACCATTGCGCACCCACTCCTCGACCGCGCTGCGTTCGCTACCTGCAAGGGAAGCCACGTCGGCCAAGACAATCACGTCCGGGTTGGCAAGTACAATGTCCTGAATGGTGCCGTGGATCAGGTCGGCGCTCGGGCGCAGCGCCTGTTCAAGGTAATGCGTCGGCGAAAGGAGCCGTGAGCCTTCCCGTTCCTCGCGCGCGGCAATGATCGCAATCTCGTGACGGCTGAGACTGTCATCCGTCAGGCTGACGGCACCGGCAGAACGGACTCCTTCGATCTCGAACCGCGTCAGCCTGTTCGTGAGTTCCGGCGGCAACGACAGAACGGCTTCGGCCTCGCGCTCACCCTCGAGGATTTCGACGTCGACACGTGCCAGTTGCCGCTCGATGCCGACAGGGTCAAGGCCATGCGCAACAACGGTCATAGCGCTTGCTCCAGTGCCTCGGCTTCTTGCAACCGGCACCCGGATCGTCCCGTCACCGATTTGTGCAGGCTTCAGCGCCAGCACCGGACGCCGGGACTCAAAGACGGACACTTGGCCGTGTGCCTGGAGTTCAACCAGTGCGGCGCTTCGCCAATCCTGCGCGATCCCGTCCGAGAGCCAGAAAGTATCGAAGCTGCCGTCGAGGGTGGAAAGCCAGGACAGCACCGCAGTGCCGTCCGGCATCCATGGCTCTGGCGCAATTCCCGGAAGTTCCGGCAGCCAGTTCCTTGCCGAACGGAAAGGCAAGACCGGATGCGACGGCAGGTCTGCCAGTGAGACAATGGCGGTCTCTCGGCCGGCCACTGCCGCATCGCCTAACAGACTCTCGACGTGTTCGTTCCGCATCGACCAATTCGGTGCATCCGCCCAGCTACCGTCGAACAGCAACAGCAGCGGTCCGTCGCGAGCCGTGTCCGTTCGAGGAGTCAGGACGGGGTCCGCAAACCCGATTATGGCAGCAGCTACTGCCAGCATCCGAAGCAGCAGAAGCCACCAAGGCGTCCGGTCGGTCTGCACCTCGTCATCCGTGAGGCCAAGCAACAGGGCCACGCCGGGAAAGAGCCGCCGAACCGGTGCCGGTGGCACGGTACGAAGCAGAATCCAGAGAATCGGCAACAGTAGCAGACCCAGGAGCAGCCATGGGCTGGCGAATGCCACGGGGCCAAGCGTCCACATCACCCAAGACTCCAAGGCGCGACCTTGACGTAAGGCCAGACTGCACTCGAAAACTCTTGCTGCCTGTAAATCACTGTCAATGCTCCCTGGCCAGCGCCATGTACAACCAAAGGAGGGCCGACGAGGCCGGCGATCCGGTGCGACAGACGTTAAATTGCCAGCCCGCCAGCCTTGCGAGCTCCCACAGCTCGGCCTTCCTGTCTGCCAGTCGCTCCAGATAGCGGTCGCGAAGCTCATCCGCCTTCAAGGTCTCGTGCGTGAGCGTTCCGCCCATTGATTCGAAGACCGTGCGTCCTTCGAACGGGAAAGCCTCCTCCTGTGGATCCAGAACCTGAAGGAGCACGCCTTCGATGGCACGATCGGCGGCACCGGTCACGGCGTGCCGAACGGGCTCAAGATCGCCCAGGAAATCCGAAAGCAGAACTGCACGCGTCCTGGCCGGCGCGTCTGCAAGCTCAGGCACGGGGTAGTCCGTGGCATCCTCCCCTTCGGCAATGGCGCTGTTCAGACGCATCAACTGGGCATGACCAGTCCGCGGCGGCAGGCCGGAATTGGCCAGGCCCACGCGCTCCCCGCCACGTATCAGCAGAATTGCAAGCGCCAACGTCAGCCTTCGCGCCAAGTCGACCTTGCTCGGCAACGATCTCGACGACGCAAAATGCATGGACCGGCCCATGTCCAGCCAGATCATCACCGACTGGACGGCCTGCCACTCCTTCTCGCGCACGAACAGCGCGTCATCGCTGCGCGCCGAACGCCGCCAGTCAATCATGCCAATTTCGTCACCTGCGCTGCTAGGACGGTACTGCCAGAATTCGTCACCTGTTCCGACTCGCCTGCGCCCGTGCTCACCGGGCATGACGCAGGCCGCAAGACGTTCCGCGGATGCCAGCAATGGCGGAAACGTCTCGGCAAGAGTCTCTGCCTCGCGGCGCAGTTGAGCAGCCGTGCTGGATGTCGCCTGCACCACGCTCAAGCCGCTTCCTCGATTCGGCCAACGTGACGGGATACGTCGTCGATGACTTCCTGCAACGTCAAGCCTTGGGCACGGGCAGCAAAACTGAGGGCCATGCGATGGGTGAGCACAGGTGTCGCAAGGGCCATCACGTCCTCTACGGACGGCGCGAGTCGTCCCTCGAGAAGTGCGCGAGCCCTCACAGTCAATGCAAGGGCCTGCGCAGCGCGTGGACCCGGTCCCCAGCTTACATGCTGCTGCACGATGTCCGGCGAGTCAGCCTCATCCGGACGACAGCAACGCACCAGGTCAAGAATCGACTCCATCACGGACTCACCCACGGGCATCCTGCGCACGATCGTCTGCGCGGCAACAAGCTCTTCGGGAGTCAGGACCTGGGTTGACTGCTCTTCGTCTGCGCCCGTGGTCGCAAGCAGGATGTCGCGCTCGGTCTTGCGGTCGGGGTAAGGGACGTCAATCTGCACGAGAAACCGGTCCAGTTGCGCCTCCGGAAGCGGGTAGGTTCCCTCCTGCTCGATCGGGTTCTGGGTTGCCAGCACATGAAACGGCGCAGGCAGTTCATGCTCCTCCCCCGCGACGGTCACCGACTTCTCCTGCATGGCCTGCAACAATGCGGACTGCGTCCTCGGGCTTGCCCGGTTTATCTCGTCGGCCATGAGCAACTGGCAGAACACCGGACCCTTGATGAACTTGAAGATTCGACTGCCGTCAGCGCCGGTTTCCAGAACTTCCGACCCAAGAATGTCGGCAGGCATCAGGTCCGGCGTGAACTGGACCCGCTTGCCGTCCAGTCCCAAAACGGTCGAGAGCGTTTCGACAAGCCTTGTCTTGCCAAGCCCCGGCACGCCGACCAGAAGGCCATGCCCGCCGCAGAGAATCGCAGACAGCACGAGATCCACCACTCGCTCCTGCCCAATGAACCGCTTGGTGATGCTGGTCTTCACGTCTGCCAGCCGTTCGCACAGTCCCTCGATCCCGGCCACCAGTTCAGATGATGCATCGGACATGGCAATCGCTCCCTTTCGCACTATTATGCGCAGTAGAACGAACTATTGCTCCGGGCACAAATGGCAAAATCCGAAGGCAGTCAAAACCCCGTGAAACCCTCGGCAGAAAGCATTGCCGCGACGGCCCGAGCCGCGTCTCGGCGCGGGCTGCCTCCGGTCCACCTCTGGAATCCGCCCGATTGCGGCGATCTCGACATGCGGATCGCAAGGGACGGCACGTGGTTCTATCTTGGCACGCCAATCGGGCGACCGGAACTCGTGCGGCTGTTTTCGACGATTCTCAGGAAGGACGGGGATCGCTATGTGCTGGTCACCCCTGTGGAGAAAGTGGGCATCACCGTCGATGACGCGCCTTTCGTGGCCGTCGACTTCACTGTCACCGGCGAAGGCAAGGCTCAATCGCTGACCTTTGTGACCAATCTCGGCGACCAGGCCAGTGCAGGATCGGAGCATCCGATTCGAGTCGAGCGGGATCCGGCGACTGGCGAGCCCTCGCCCTATGTCCACGTTCGCGCAAGTCTCGAAGCGCTGATCGACCGCAAGAGCTTCTACAGGCTGGTGGAGATCGGAGCGCATCATGACCACCACGGTGCAAGCTGGTTTGGCCTTTGGTCTGGAGGTCATTTCTTCCCGATCATTCCTTCCGCGGAATTGCCATAGGGCTCGCAACCTCAAGACTGCAGGTTCAAATCCCGCCCACGCAACTACCGCGAACGGCATTCCGGATAAGGGTGTTCCTGTCCTTGTGCATTGGCCTGCGTTCCCGGCCCATTCGAGGATTGTGTCGAGATTGCCCTACATTGCGTCGGCCCTCACGGCACCTGGAGCATTTGCGATGCGCCTGATCAGGTTCCTTATGGCCGCGGCTTCACCGCCGTGCCCGATGGCGGCACGACGGATGTCCCGGCTGACAAACGAAAATTTGCGCAATGCTGGAATCAGGCAAGCCGCTTTTCGTAGAACACGCTCAATGGATCCTCATCGTACTCGCCGAATGGGGGAATGCGCACATATCCATTGCGCTCATACAGGGTGAGGGCGTCAGGTTGACGAACGCCCGTCTCAAGGCGCGCAATAACGATTCCGTGCGAGATCAAACTCGATTCGAGCGCATCCAGCAGCGCGCCGCCTATGCCGCAGCCTCGAACTTCGGGACTGACGTACATCCGCTTGATCTCACCGTATCGTGGGGATGTGTGGCTCGGGGGCATGCGCTTGACCGCACCGCAACCAACCGCCTTCCCGGCAACAAATGCAGCGAGGAATGTGGCGTCATCGCGCTCCAGGGACTCGACAGGATCGAGATGGTTGCTCTCGGCCGGGTACTGGGAGAGTTGCAGGCGGTCGAGCATGCCAATGAGCCGACGCGCCCGCGGATCCGAAGGCGCTAGCGGCCGGATCTCGAAGCCCTCACTATATGGCGTGACCTGCATCCAATCTCCAGTCACTCACTCATGCGAGGCATCGGACAATCACTTGATGCATTTGCACATGTTGTCATTCGGTGCACATCCATGCCAATCAAGTTCGCTTCCTTCGCCTCATGCGCACGAAGAGATTTGTCGGAAACATGGTGAATGCAATTTGTTCACTCACTGCGGCCCGGTCGACGGGCAGCACGTCGAAGTTGCTGCACAACATGGCGAGCACTGTTCTAATCTCGAGCATGGCAAGATTGCGCCCGGGACAGAAGCGCGGACCGGCTCCGAATGGAACGAAAGCACGGTGATCGTGCGGGCCGTGCCTCGCTTCCTGCTTGAGTAGCCAGCGTTCGGGATCAAAGCGATCTCCGTTTATGAAGTGCTCATCCCTGGTTGCCAGGTGACGCAGCAGCATGAAGATTGTGGTTCCCTTGGGGATGCTATGCCCAAGGATCCAGGTGTCGTTCAATGGCTCCAGCATATGCAGTGGCGCGACGGGCTTGAGGCGCATCGATTCGTTGCTGACTGCATCGATCACGGGCATCCGCTTCGTCTGCTCGAATTCTTCTATTCCAGGGGAATTCGATGCGGTTAGCGCGTCGATCTCGCGTCGACAACGTTCAAACCAGTCCGGACTTCCGGTAAGGAGATGCACCGTCCACGCGATCGTGTTTGCCGTCGTGTCCTCGCCGGCCAACAGCAGGTTGCCGACATTGGCGAATATCTCCTCGTTGGTGACCCGGGAACCCTCGGCCTCCATCTCGATGATGATGGCCTCGAGGAAGTCGCTGGGCGACTGACGACGCCCGGGTTCGCGTTCAAGACGTTCACGCACAGCCTTCACCATGGCGGCGAACTCAAGCTCAAGCGCGTCCAACGCACGATCAAGTTTGCGGTCCGTCGGAAGGCGGATGAAACGCCAGTAGGGAAATGCCGAATTCAAGCGCCTGTGCAGAACCGGAAACACCTTGGCGAGATGGCGATGGATCGTGGGACCCGGCGTCTCCAGCGTATTGATGTCAATGCCGAAGGCCAGCTGAGTGGTCACATCGACGGTGAAGCGCATCAGGTCGCGGGAAAGGTCGACGGGCTCTCCCGCGTCAGCCGCCCGCTCCCAGCGCCGCTGCAACCGCCCGACCGTAGTAGCAAGCTTTGGAAAGAAGTCCTCGATCCTTGCCCGGTTCAGCGCATCGATGACGATACGGCGCTGTCTGCGCCAGTCCTCTCCTTCCGCCGCAAAGACCCCCTTGAGGCGCATCTCGGAAGCCGCGGCTTCGAGATATCGGGGACGGCGGAACCCGTCCGGGCGATCGGCCAGGAGGCGTTGAATTTCGGCGCGATCCGAAAGCACTGCCACACGGTGCGGGCCAAAACGGATCTGGAAGAGCGGACCGTATTGGCCGGCCCAGTCCTCAAGATCGAGATGCAGGCGGTCGAAGCGGACCTGGTGCCGGTTGCCGATCAAGGGCAGCCCTCTCGGACCGGGAAGATCCTCTGAGCCTGCCCTGCCGCGTCTGCTGTCATAAATGGTAATCAAGTCCGTTCCTCGGCTTGCTAGTGCCGTTCTCTGGGCACGGCAGATACCCGCCTGGTTGGCGAGCGACGGAGCAATCCAGATCGCGGTGATCACAAGCGCAAGCGCGATCGGCTGCTAACCGTTGCAGATAGGACTCGCGACCATACGATTCAACGCGCATGCGCCTTGGCTCATCTTCCAGCACCCAAACAAGAGCCGGGCCGACTGCCAACCCGATGTCAGGGCCGGAGTGAACTTCCTCATCGCTCAACGCTCAAGCTTCCGCCCGGCCTCGCCGGTCGTCACGGAGGTTGGCATAGAGCACATGGTTCCGCCAACGCCCGTTGATCTGGAGATAGCTCTGCGCCACCCCTTCATACTTGTAGCCGCAGTTCTCAAGAAGGCGACGCGAAGCCGCGTTTTCTGGCAGGCATGCGCTCTCGATCCTGCTCAGGTCGATGACTTCGAATGCGTAGTGCACCGTCGCATTCAGCGCCTCCCGCATATAGCCTTGCCGTGCATGGTCCACTCCGATCCAATAGCCGATCATCCCGGACTGGCTCGGTCCCCGCCGGATGTTCTCCAGCGTGATGGCTCCCAAGAGGCATGCGTCGCTCCGCCTCGTGAGGAACAGCGGGACCGCCGTTCCCTCCCGGATGGATCGACGCGCCCAATGGACACGATTGACGAACCCCTTGCGCGTCAGGTGATCAGTCGACCACGACGGTTCCCAAGGCTTCAGGAACTCCGCGCTCTTCCGCCGCAAATCGGACCAAGGCTGGTAATCGGCCGGAACAGGCGGGCGCAGCACCATGCGTTCGGTGTCAATTCTGACGCGGCCTCTCGTCCACAGCATCAGGCCGCCAGCTTGTCCGTGACTTCCTGAACCGTCGGAGCGGCCGCCACTGGTCCGTAAAGCGCCAAGGCTCCCGCACCAGCTGACGCAAGTCCGGCCGCCACTTCCCGCACCGACTGCACGCTGACCGAATCGACCTTCTCGATGGTCTCCTCGATCTGAGGCACACGATCCCAGATCGACAGGAGCTTCGCCAAGCGCTCGGCCCGACTCGCGGGCTGTTCGAGCCCCATCAGCAGCCCTGCCTTCAACTGCGCCCTTGCACGAGCCACTTCCGCCTCGGAAAGGTCATCTACCGACCGCCGCAGTTCATCCACCGTCAATGCCAGAAGCTCGGGAACCTCCTGGCCGCTGGTTCCGGCGTATATTGTCAGGAGGCCGCTGTCCGAATATGGGCTCGCCTGCGCGAAGATCGTGTAGCATAGCCCACGCTTCTCACGCGCCTCCTGGAAGAGCCGAGAGGACATGCCGCCGCCCATCGCGATCGAAAAGGCCTGCGCGGAATACACTGCATCGTCCCGATATTCCGGGCTCTCGAAGGCCAGCGCAACATGGGCTTGTTCCAGTCCCTTCTCTACCCTTGTCTCGCCTCCAAGAAAGCGCCCGGGCTCGGCTTCGGCTACGGTCCCTGGCGAAAGATGCGCAAACCTCGCCTCAGTCGCCCGAACGATCTCGCCGTGATCGACGGCGCCCGCCGCTGCAATGATCAGGTTACCGGGCAAATAGCGCTCGCCGACGAATCCAGACAGGTCCTTGCGGCTGAAACGCTCGACCCTGGACGCTGGACCGAGAATCGGGCGGCCAAGGGGCTGGTCAGGAAAGGCCGTCTCCTGCAGCCAGTCGAAGATTATGTCATCGGGCGTGTCCAGTACCTGGCCGATCTCTTGCAGGATCACGTGCCGTTCGATCTCGATCTCACCCGGATCGAAGGCCGGATTCAGGACGATGTCCGAAAGGACATCCAGCGCAAGGTCCGTGTGCTCTGCAAGGACACGTGCATAGAAAGTCGTCATCTCGCGGGACGTATAGGCATTGATGTAGCCGCCGACATCCTCGATCGCCTCGGCGATCTGCAGTGCCGTCCGGGTTCCGGTGCCCTTGAACGCCATGTGCTCAAGGAAGTGAGCGATTCCGTTCTGCTCGGCGCGCTCGTGGCGTCCACCGGCCGCAACCCAGATGCCCAGCGAGGCGGACTGAAGCCCCGGCATGTGCTCGGTGACGACGCGGACGCCGTTTGCCAGCCTGTGAAGTTCAACCGTCAAGCGGCCCGATCCTCCCTGATCGCGCGGCAAAGTTCGGCGAGGTCGTTCGCAACCTGCGTCACTCGCTCGGGCCGCTCATAAAGATCTGCCATCCGGATGGGAAGGGGGGGACGAATGCCGGCCGCCCGCTCCACCGCGTCCGGGAACTTGGCAGGATCGGCCGTGGCGAGCGCAATCATGGGAACACGCGGCTCTGCCAATCGATCAGCCACTTCGAGTCCGACCGCAGTATGAGGGCAGACAAGCTGGCCACTCGCATCGTGCACCGCCCCAATCCTGGACATCGTTTCCTCTTCCGAAGCCCGCCCGCTGGCAAAGGTCTCGCCAATTCTGCCGAGTGTGGCGCCGTCGATCCGAAACCCGTTTCCAGACTTCAGTTCTTCCATCAATGAAACGACTGCGTCTGCGTCGCGCTCATATGCGTCGAACAAGAGCCGCTCGAAATTGGAACTCACCTGGATGTCCATCGAGGGGCTGATCGATGGCTGGACCTCCCCGGTTCGATAGTCTCCGGACACGAGCGCACGGTGCAGGATGTCGTTCTGGTTCGTCGCAATCACCAGCCGCTCGATGGGCAGCCCCATGCGTCGTGCGATTTCGCCCGCGTAAATGTCGCCAAAATTGCCCGTTGGCACGCAAAAGCTGACCTTCCGGACTGGCGCCCCAAGGGCCACGGCGGAAGTGAAGTAGTAAACGACCTGCGCCATCACGCGTGCCCAATTTATTGAATTCACGGCCGCCAAACGCATCTCCACCCGAAATCCCGAATCGGCGAACATGTCCTTCAAATGTCGCTGGCAATCATCGAACGTGCCTTCGACCGCAAAGGCGCGCACGTTCGTCTCTGTCGGCGTGGTCATCTGGCGCCTCTGCACCTCGGACACCTTGCCGTGTGGATAGAGTATGCAGACATCCACGTTATCGAGCCCACGGAACGCCTCGATCGCGGCGCTCCCGGTATCGCCGCTGGTTGCGCCCACTATGGTGACGCTTTCGCCCCGCCGCTGCAGCACGGACTGGAACATCTGGCCGACGAGCTGCATTGCAAAGTCCTTAAAGGCCAGGGTCGGACCATGAAAAAGTTCCAGAAGCCAGATTCCGTCGCCAACCTGTTTCAGGGGCGCACGGCAGACGTGGCCGAACCCTGCATAGGCTGCATTGATCACCGCACGAAACTCGTCCTCAGCGAAGGTGTCACCCACGAACTGCCGCATGACCGCAAACGCCACGTCTTCGTAGCTCTTGCCATGCAGCATGGCAATTTCACGCGACTCGAATGCCGGCACTTCGGCCGGCACGTAGAGCCCCCCATCGGTGGCAAGCCCGGACAGCATAGTCTCTTCGAAGGACAGTTCCGGAGCATTTCCGCGTGTGGAGACGTATTTCATGGTTGATCCTCAGACTGTCCGCTTCCGAATACGCCAGAGCAGAAAGAGAGTCATCACCGCCCAGACCGCGGCCAGTCCGAACCACTGGACCGCATATCCCAGGTGATTGTTTGGAATGCCCTCAGTCGTCACGGGAAGCGGTGTAGCTGCCGGGTCGTTGCTTGAAGCCTCTCGGGTCACGACAAGAACAGGCTCGGTCCGCAGTTCAGCGGCCATCGCGGCCAGGTCGCGCCCGTACCAGATTCCTGCTTCGAGGTCAGGCATTGGCGTCCAGCGGTCCACTTCATCGGGCCAGTGAAGATTGCCATGCACGGTCACCGATTTGGCCGACATGGCGTTGGCGCGGTTCGCGACCGGCACGGCTCCCCTGTCCACCATGATTCGCCTTCCGTCCGCCGTCTCGAACGAGGCAACCAGCCTGTAGGCCGGTCCGACCTGCGGCAGGCTCACCAGCACGGCGACATCCTCGCCGTCAAAGTCGCCTTCGACGATGACGGGAAGGTATTTGTCGCGATCGGCGGTCGGCGCCGCTGGAAGCGGAACTGGGTCTGCGGCAATCTTCGCTTCGATTTCGGCGAGGATGCCTTCCTTCCAGGCCAACCTTTGCAACTGCCATGCGCCCAGAGACGCAAGCAGGCAGGAGCCACCTATGCCGACGATCAATGGAAAGAGCAGTCGCATGTCCCCAAGCCTCTGCGCCTTTCCCGAAACTGCACCAAACGCGCCAGGGACGAAACCCCGGCGCTGCGCTGTCACGCGGCAATCCGCTCCAGGTCAGCTGCCCCAGATGTAGATCGATGCGAAGAGAAACAGCCAGACGACGTCGACGAAGTGCCAGTACCAAGCCGCAGCCTCGTAACCGACATGGCGCTCGGCCGTGAAGTGCCCGGCCCGCACGCGCAGGTAGCACACGAAGAGGAAAATCGTGCCGATGATCACGTGGAACCCGTGGAACCCTGTCGCCATGAAAAAGGTTGCGCCATAAATGTTTCCCGAGAACCCGAATGCCGCGTGGCTGTACTCATAGGCCTGGAAAACCGTGAAGAGCACGCCAAGGATGATCGCGACGATAAGCCCCGTCGCCATGTCCTTGCGGTTGTTCTCATGCGCGATCGCGTGATGAGCCCAAGTTGCCGCCGCTCCCGAGCAGAGGAGGATCAATGTGTTGATGAGCGGCAGATGCCAGGGATCGAAGGTCTCGATGCCGGCAGGTGGCCAAACGCCATCGACCGCCGGGCTTTCGGGGCTCATGGGATAGAGCGCGTTCTTGAAGAATGCCCAGAACCATGCCGAAAAGAACATGACTTCCGACATGATGAACATGATGAATCCGTAGCGGAGACCGATTCTCACGACCGGAGTGTGGTCACCGACGATGGATTCCCGTATCACGTCCGCCCACCAGGCATACATGACGTAGAAAACGCCAATCATGCCGATGATGAACAAGTAGGGCTGTTTAAGGCTTTCCGGGGTGTTCTGCCCAAATGCCAGCACGAAGCCGAACAGCATGATAAAGCCGGAAACCGCACCGATGAACGGCCAGACCGACGGGTGCAGGATGTGATAGTCGTGGTTCTTTTCGTGCGCCATGCCGGCCTTCTCCAGGATTCTAGTTCAGTTGCGATTCCGTCCCGTCCTCGCCAAGCGCCGCCTGTTCGGAACGGTAATCTTCGGGCAGATCCACATCGTGGAACGTGTAGGACAGCGTGATCGTCTTGACAAACCTCGCATCGGGATCGTCAAGAATTGCGGGTTCAATGAAGAAGCTGACTGGCATGCTGACTCGCTGGCCGGGTTCAAGCACCTGCAATTCAAAACAGAAGCAGTCGATTTTCGAGAAGTACGCACCGGCAGCAAACGGTGCAACATTGAAGCTTGCCGTGCCTGCGATCGTTCGGCTCGTTGGGTTGTAGGCCTCGTAGAACGCCAAGCCTTCCTCGCCGATCCGGATCGGCATCTTGACCTGTTCCGGCTTGAATTCCCACGGCATCCCCGCCGCGGTCGAGGCATCGAAGCGGATCGTGATCACTTCTTCCAAGGGCTCTTCAAGCGGGGATTCGGCGACATCCGTCGTGCCGCCCCACCCCGTGACCCTGCAAAAGAGATCATAGAGGGGCACCGATGCCCATGCGAGCGACCCCATGACCACGACCACGCCCACAAGTCTTGCCGCCGTGCGTTGCCGTGCATCCATCATGATCCGGAATCCTCCATCCCGGGCCGCACGACATGATCGAAGCCCTGCAGCGGGTCGCCGCGCTTCATCTTGACCACGGTCAGCGCAAAGACAATGGCAACGAAGACTGCGAGCGCGACCGCCACGCCGAGATTCCGCGAGAATCGGCGCGCGTGCAATTCGTGGGTGGCCCTGATGCCGCTCATGACGCCTGCCTCACCACCGCGTCCGCCAGGAACGCACCGAAATGGAGAAAGAGGTAAAACAGCGAAGCGCGAAAGAACGCCTTTTCCGCAGCGTAACCGTCGCCTTGGGCAACAGCCTCTGGACGCATGCATATCTGAACCGCGCCACGTACGAACATGAGGTTCAGAACGACGGCAGCCGCAAGACTCACCGGGCCACCGACCGGGCCCAGGGCAAGCCAAAGCGAAACGGGCACGAGGAGCAGCGTGTAGGCCAGGATGTGTCTACGCGCCGCAGGACGGCCGTGCGTCACCGTGAGCATCGGGACGCCCGCATTCTCGTAGTCGGATCGCATGAACAGGGCCAAAGCCCAGAAATGCGGCGGTGTCCACATGAAGATCAATGCGAACATCAGGCAGGCCTCCATGGAGACGCTTCCGGTTGCCGCAGCCCAGCCGATCATCGGCGGAAAGGCTCCGGCCGCTCCACCGATCACGATGTTCTGCGGCGTCCGACGCTTCAGCCACATCGTGTAGATGACCACGTAGAAGGAGATCGTGACGGCCAGAAGGGAAGCCGCGAGCACGTTCGTCGCCAGACCAAGCATCACGACCGCAAGACCGGAAAGGCCAATGCCGATCGCCAGGGCTTCGTCCGGCGCGACGCGACCGCTCGGAACCGGGCGTTTCATCGTCCGTCGCATGATCGAGTCGATATCCGCATCGTACCACATGTTCAGGGCGCCCGCGGCACCTGCCCCAAGCGCAATGAACAGCATTGCCGCAACCGCTTCGATCGCATGCAGCGAAGCCGGGGCGACCAGGAGTCCAACCAGCGCCGTAAAGACCACGAGTGACATCACTCTTGGCTTCAGCAGCGCAACGTAGTCGCCGAATGTAGGCTCGTGCTCTTGCGCAGCGCTGATCGCGAGGTCAGGCATTCGCTTCTACTCGCTTGCCGCCAACCGGATCGGACCGGGCTCGATGTAGTTTCCGGCCGCTCGGGTGTCCGCGGCCCACGCGTCGTATTCGGCGGCCGAAACCGCCTTGACCGTGATCGGCATGTAGGAATGACTGAGGCCGCAAAGCTCGGAACACTGCCCAAAATAGACTCCCTCATGGCCTTCGTCGACCTCGAACCAGAGCTCGGCGAGGCGACCTGGTACAGCGTCCTGTTTCACGCCGAACGACGGGACGGTCCAGGCATGGATCACGTCGGCGGCGGTGACTTGAACCACGACGACCTTGCCGGTCGGAATGACCACCGAAGTGTCCGTGGCGAGGAGGAAATGCTCGTCCGTGTAGCCCGCATCGGCCAGTTGCTGCGAGGTTTCCGGTGTCAGCTGGTTCGCACTGTCAATTCCGATCATGTAGCTCGCAAAGCTGATGTCCTCGTCTGGATACTCGTACTCCCAGTACCACTGATTGCCCGTCGCCTTGATGAACACCTCCGGGTCCGGAATGATCTGCTGCTTGAACAGTACCGGAAGCGAAAACGCCCCGATGAAGACCAGGATCACGATCGGAATGACGGTCCAGGCCACTTCGACCGGCGTGTTGTGCGTGAAACTTGCCGGGTTCGGATTAACACGACGATTGAAACGCACGATGCAAATCAGAAGCAGCGCCATGACGAACAGCGAAATCGCCGTGATGATGATGAGCACCATTCCGTCGAGCCACTGGATGTCACGCGCGAGTTCGGTCGTTGGCGTCTGGAAACCAAGTCCGGCCTGGTCCGGTTGCCCGATGAAAGGCAAACCCTGCGCATGTGCTGCGGTCCCGGCAGCGAGCATGGTCAGGCCAGTGAGAAGGGTTCTGAAGCGCATCAGTCTAGGATCCTGTTCGCAATGGCATTCTGGCATGCTTCAAGTCGGCATGGCCCGCCGGTTGTTCTTCAGACGCTAGAAACCATATAAGATGTTCATGAACAAGGCATCTGATTGCGGCATTCAGACGCTTTTCCACATCGCAGAAGGAGCCAGGCATGGCCGTGCTGACACAGTTTAGGCCGTTTGAGACGCATTTGGACAAGGATGCCGCTCTCCAACTGTTGCAAGACACGGTCAGAGGTGCGGAGGACGGCGAGCTGTTTCTGGAACGCCGTCGCTCTGAATTGCTCGCCTATGACGACGGGCGAGTGCGGAATGCGAGCTACGACAGGGCGGAAGGCTTCGGGCTCCGTGCCATACAAGGCGAAACCGCCGGATACGCTCATTCGACCGAGATCAGCCAGGCTGGCTTGAAGCGGGCCGCCAAGACCGTCCGGTTGGCCGTGGGCGATGGGGGCGGTTCGCTCGCCGCATCGCCGGTCCCTGAGACGCACAGGATCTATGGCGACGAGAATCCCATGGAGGATGCCGAGTTTCCCCTCAAGATCGAGACGCTGAAGGAGATCGACGCATATGCCCGCGACCTTGACACACGTGTCGTTCAGGTTTCCGCCACGCTGGCGGCGTCTCTTCAAGAGGTTGTGATCCTGCGCCCCGACGGCCGCTGCGTCACCGATGCGCGGCCGATGGCGCGCCTGAATGTCAGTGTAATCGTCGAAAGGGGCAGTCGTCGCGAATCCGGCATGGCCGGAAGAGGAGGTCGCCATGGTCTTTCCAGGCTGATTGCACCCGTGCACTGGCAATCGCTCGTGCGCGAAGCCCTTCGCATTGCCCTTGTCAATCTCGAGGCGGTGTCGGCGCCGGCGGGCGTGATGGACGTGTCCCTTGGTCCGGGTTGGCCAGGCATTCTCCTGCACGAGGCGATCGGGCATGGCCTGGAGGGAGACTTCAACCGCAAGAAGTCCTCCGCGTTTGCCGGCCTCATGGGACAGAAAATCGCCGCAAGTGATGTGACCGTGCTGGACGATGGAACGCTCCCGGACCGTCGCGGGTCGTTGCATGTCGACGACGAGGGCACGTCATCGAGCCGGAATGTCCTGATCAAGGACGGCATCCTCGTGAACTACATGCAGGATCGTCAGAACGCGCGGCTGCTGGGCGTGGAACCGACCGGCAACGGTCGTCGCGAGAGTTTCGCGCATGCCCCCATGCCGCGAATGACAAATACGTACATGTTGCCGGGTCGCGCAGAACCCGAATCGATCATCACCGAAGTCAAGGACGGCATCCATGCCGTCGGCTTCGGCGGCGGGCAGGTGGACATAACGAACGGGAAGTTCGTGTTTTCTTGCACGGAAGCCTACCGAGTCAGGGATGGCAAGATCTGCGAACCGGTAAAGGGCGCGACCCTGATCGGTGACGGGGCAACTGCACTCCAGCACATTCGCGCGGTCGGAAATGACATGGAACTCGACCCCGGCATCGGAAATTGCGGCAAGGCGGGGCAATGGGTGCCTGTCGGCGTCGGTCAGCCCACTCTCCTGATCGGCAATCTGACGGTGGGCGGTTCATCGGCCTGATCGTTCGGGGCGGAACGACGAATAATCCGAATTGCCCGGCAATCCGGGGATTCGGCTCTCGCACACCGTGTGCCGAACCGGCCTGGCGTGGACGAGCCTTGGGCCGTTCGGGCGATCGATCTCCGTGCAATGAGCCCCGGAAATGCCCAAAGCGACATCCGCCGTCCGTCACACATTGACAAATGCCAACAACGCCCCACATCTTCCGCCGCCACAACCGCGTTCGCATTTCGGGAGCCCCCTATGCCTGTCGTCGTCGTCGAGTCTCCCGCCAAGGCCAAGACGATCAAGAACTATCTCGGCAAGGACTACACCGTGCTCGCAAGTTTCGGTCACGTGCGCGATCTTGCCGAAAAGGAAGGTTCCGTGGATCCCGACCACAACTTCGCGATGAAGTGGGAAGTGCCACCTGATTCAAAAGGCCACATCAAGGCAATCGCCGACGCTCTCGAAAGGGATACGGCGCTGATTCTCGCCACCGATCCTGACCGCGAGGGCGAGGCGATCTCCTGGCACCTTGAGGAGGCGCTTCGCGCCCGCAAGGCAATCCGGGAAGGCACAAAGGTCGACCGGATTGCTTTCAACTCCGTTACACGGCGGGGTCTGGCCGAGGCGATGAAAAACCCGCGCAAGGTCGACCGTGACCTCGTCGAGGCTTATCTTGCCCGTCGCGCTCTGGACTACCTGGTTGGCTACACGCTCTCGCCGGTGCTTTGGAGAAAGCTGCCTGGCGCAAGGTCGGCGGGACGTGTGCAGTCCGTTTGCCTGCGACTCATCGTCGAGCGCGAAATGGAGGTGGAAGCGTTCCGGGTTCAAGAGTACTGGACCATAAAGGCGGTCCTTGCCACACCGAGAGGGGAGGAGTTTGAGGCTCGACTTACTGTGCTTGACGGCGAGAAACTCGACAGGCTCGACATCCCCGATGAGGAACGGGCGAAGGCGGCGATCAAGGCAATCCAATCAAGCGAACTTTTGGTCATGTCGGTCGAAGCGAAACCCGTTACGCGTCAACCACCGGCACCGTTCATAACATCCACACTGCAGCAGGAGGCGTCCCGCAAGCTGGGATTCGGGGCGCAAGCGACGATGCGGGCGGCGCAGAGGCTCTACGAAGCCGGGCATATCACCTATATGCGAACGGACGGGGTTGAAATGGCTCCCGAGGCGATTGTGGCCGTCCGCGATGCGATCAAGGAACGATTTGGCGCAAGGTACCTTCCCAAGGGGCCGCGCCGGCACAAGAGCAAAGCCAAGAACGCACAGGAAGCGCATGAGTGCATCCGCCCGACCCGCTTGTCGGCAGAAACGGCCTCGCTCAGAATTCGGGACAAGGGTCAGCTAGACCTGTACGACCTCATTTGGAGACGGGCGATCGCAAGCCAAATGGAACTTGCCAGATTCGAACGGACTACGGTCGACATCGGCTGCGTGGACGGCATGACCGAACTCCGCGCGACCGGTCAGGTTCAGATCTTTGACGGCTTCATAAGAGTTTACGAGGAAGGTCGCGACGACGTTGTCGATGTCAATGACAGGATCCTGCCCCGCATCGACATGGGCGAGTCGGTGCGGCAGCGCCAAGTCCTGCCCGAACAGCACTTCACCAAGCCACCTCCGCGCTACACTGAAGCCACGCTCGTCAAGAAAATGGAAGAAATCGGCATTGGGCGACCGTCGACCTACGCGTCTGTCGTCACGACGATTCAAGACAGGGGATACGTGCGGAAGGAAAAAGACCGGCTCCACCCGGAGGAAAAGGGTCAGTTGGTTACCGCTTTCCTCATGAATTATTTCCGCCGCTACCTGAGCTACGACTTCACGGCCAAGCTCGAGGAGGAACTTGACGACATAACGTCCGGAACCCGCGACTGGAAGGACGTGCTCGCACGCTTCTGGGACGAGTTCAACGCCGCCATCGAGGAAACGTCCGAACTCCGGTTCGCCGACGTACTGGAAAAGATCAACGAGGTTCTGGCGCCGCACCTCTTTCCGCCAACCGAAGACGGTCGCGACCCCCGCATCTGTCCACATTGCGGCGCAGGCCAGCTGTCGGTACGAACCGCCCGTTCAGGCGGCGCCTTTATCGGTTGCTCAAACTATCCCGAGTGCCGTTACACGCGCGCGTTCGGGCCGCCGGGTGCCGAGCCGGAAAGCGATCTACCTCCCGAGGGCAAAAAACTGGGCAAGGACGGCGTAGATGCGATCTGGGTCCACAAGGGCCGTTTCGGACCCTATGTTCAGCGAGGCGAGGCTTCGCCTGACGGGGAAAGGCCGGTGCGTCGCACTGTCCCTGACGCTTGGGATCCGGCCGCGATCACGCTCGAGGACGCACTCAGGCTCCTCGAACTTCCCCGTCTCGTTGGTCAGCATCCTGAAGACGGGGTGTCAATCTGGGCCAATTTCGGCCGCTTCGGACCTTACCTGAAGCACGCGGAATCGACGAGTGCCAAGGGCGGCACGACCGCCAATCTTGAGTCGATCGAGGATGTTTGGAGCGTAGGCATGAACCGTGCCGTCGAGCTCATTGCGGCAAAGGTGGCCACTCGCGGAAGCCGACGCTGGAACGCTCCGGTGCTGAAGGATCTTGGCGAACACCCCGAACGCGGCGGCACCGTTACCGTTTTGGACGGCAAGTACGGACCGTACGTGAAGTGGAACAAGGTGAACGCGACGGTCCCCAAGGACACCGATCCCGCCAGCATAGACATGGCCGCTGCAACCCGTCTCATCGAGGAGCGTGAAGCGAAGGGAGGCAAGACGCGGCGTCGGCGCAAGAAGTCCTGATCCAAAGCCTCGTTTCCACGCAAGGGCAATTTCAAGCTAAGCAGGAACAGCTGCATAATGCTCTTGCTGCGGGCAGTTCCATCGGAAGTTCTTTCTCTCGCACCCAGAATGCCATCCTGAACGCGAGACGGGCCGGTTGGCGTGCGCCGGCCTTGGCACATGGTTCTCATGCGGCACAGGGAATTGCCTCGCAGCAGAACCTCCGAAGACCTTGAACGGTGAACGGCTGCATCGGAATCACCGCTGAACGTCCGCCCGGAAAGTCGCTCCGGATGCATTTCAGGCGCAAAGGCCCGCTGCCGCCATCAGGGCCTCTGCATCAGCCACGAGCACCCTTTCACGACCTTCCCCTGCGATCGGGACCCTGCCATGCTCGAGAAGGAGTGGAGCGGCCAACGGCGTAATCCGGTCGAGCACGACATGATCGACCCGTCCCCTGGTCCGCTCAAGCAGCTCCTCGATCCGTCCGAAATCGACCAGTCCGCGCATCGCTTCCTCCCGGGTGATCTTAAGCATGAGATGTTCAGGATCGTATTTTGCAAGCGTGTCGTAGAGAATGTCGGAAGAGAATCTCGCCTGCCGAGCGGTGCGCCTGGCGGCTCCATGATTTCTGGGAATCATCATCGCAACCGTGGCGGTCGTGCGAAAGGTGCGTTTCATGACGGCATTGCCGGACATCCATGCTTCGAAAGCGGTGCGCAATTCCCGCGCCTCGAGGAGCGGCTCGGGATCAGGAATCGCATCAAGACCCCAGATCAGGACGGCATAGTCCGTCGAAACGAAACCCAGCGGGCCGAGACCCATCTCCTCCATTTTTCGTGTAACCAATAGCCCTAACGTCTGCATCGCGTTGCGTCCCGCAAATCCGTAGATGCAGGTGTTCTGCCGGCCTTCATACGGAAAGCTCTCGACCAGAATCCGGCCCGCCTCAGGGAGTTTCGACCTGTCGCGCTGAAGGCGTAGCCAATCTGCTGTGTGACGCGGCAAGGCTGTCCAGTCCTCCGTCTGGAACATCCTCAGGATGCGGTGGCTGAGTTGAGTCGATGTTGCGAACTTCGTCCCTGCAAAAACTGCGATCTTCGGCGCCCTGTCCGGTTGACGAGACACTTCCACGGTCATCTCGCGCAAACGGTCGTAGCGCACGACCTGTCCGCCAATCAGGAAAGTGTCCCCGGGCGCAAGACTTGCCGCAAACAACTCCTCGATTTCTCCCAACGGCTTTCCGCCACGCTTGTTCCGTAGCCTTACGTTCAGCGTCTCCGTATCCTGGATCGTGCCGAGATTGCGGCGAACTTCGCCGGGAGCACGCGGATCCCTGAACTCCCAGAGGCCGTCCGTTCTTTGGCGAAGCCGCTGCCAACGATCATAGGCCCGAAGTGCATAGCCGCCGGTTGCCACGAGATCGAGGCACGCGAGAAAGTCATCATTCCGGAGGTCCACGTATGGTCCGGCACCTCGAAGCACCCGAAAGAGTTCATCGGCCTTGAACGGCCCCCGACACGCGCGGATCAGGATCTGCTGGCAAAGCACGTCCCGCGGACCCCTTCCTCTCGGGTCACCGTCGAGATCGCCCTCCCGCGCCGCCTCAAGCGCCGCCACGCACTCCACGACCTCGAAGCGATTTGCCGGCACGACCAGCGCCTTCGACGGAGCGTTGTAACGATGGTTGGCGCGACCGATTCGCTGCACGAGTCGCTTCACGTTCTTGGGCGCGCCAACCTGGATGATCAGGTCGACGTCTCCCCAGTCAATCCCGAGGTCGAGCGTACCTGTGCAGACAACCGCCCGGAGTTCGCCTTTCACCATCGCAGCTTCCACCTTTTGCCGCTGCGACCTTGCCAGCGATCCATGGTGAATTCCGATCGGAAGACCGTCATCGTTCTGAAGCCAGAGGTGACGGAAGAAGATTTCGGCCTGCGCCCTCGTGTTGTGAAAAATTAGCGTCGTCTTGTGCTTCCTGACCTCGTCGAGCACGGCCGGAATCGCGTGCCTGCCGCCACCGCCGGACCAGGGAGGCAACTCATCCGTGGCAAGCATGTCGATTTCCGGCGCAGGTCCGGGGTCGGCATGGAGAATCGGACACGGGTCTGGATGATGCGCCAGGAAACGGGCGATCGCGGACGGGTCCTCGACCGTGGCTGACAGGCCGACCCGTCGAAGCTCGGGACACAGGGCCTGAAGTTCGGCAAGGCACAAGGCAAGCTGGTCGCCGCGCTTCGATTCCGCCAAGGCATGGACTTCGTCAACGATGACACGAGAGAGGCCGCGAAACATCTTCGGTGCGTCCTGGTACGTCAGCAGTAGCGCAAGGCTCTCCGGCGTCGTCAGGAGAATGTCCGGGGGATCTGCGCGTTGACGCTTCTTGCGAATGGGCGAAGTGTCGCCCGTCCGGTCCTCAACACGGACCGGCAGACCCATCTCGCCGATCGGCGTATCGAGGTTTCGCTTGATGTCGGCCGCCAACGCCTTCAGGGGCGAGACGTAAATCGTGTGAAGCCCCTCCCGCCCGCCTTCCGCGAGTTCCGCAAGAGTCGGCAAAAACCCGGCTAGCGTCTTGCCACCGCCCGTGGGAGCGATCAGAAGAAGCGCGGGCTCGACGGCCCGCCTCGCGATCCCTAGCTGATGCGGGTGCGGAGCCCAGCCGCGGCTCCTGAACCAGTCAACGAAAAGTTTCGGAAGCGCCTCACGCATGGCCTGTGCCCGAAGCCGACAAGCCGGTGTCGCGTGCATGCGTGCATCGCGTGTTCCGTTCGCGAACTTCGGCCATTAAGGCCGCCGACATGACGCGGAACAGCCCGAATGCAGTCACATCCTCGCCGCACTCCGGATGCCTATATCGTAAGGCTCTCGACCACTCTCTCAAGAAACGCCCCGCCTGCCTCGAACTGTTCGACCGCAATGAACTCGTCTGCCTGATGCGCCTGCGCGATGTCTCCCGGGCCGCAGATCACTGCCGAGCAGTCAGCGTTCTGGAAGTGCCCGGCCTCGGTCCCATAGCTGACGACATGAGTGCCGTTGTCGCCGGTGATGCCACGGACCAACGCTTCCGCCGCTCCGTTCTCCTCAGGCACGAGCGCAGGCACTTCGTGGAACGGTCGGAGCCTGACACCGGCAGACGGCGCAATCGACTTCGCCGCCGCATCCACTTCCGCCACGACCGCACGGAATTCGCCATCCAGCCGGTCCGCGTCTTCATCGGGAACCAGCCGCCAGTCAATTCCGAACCTGCAATCGCCGGCAGTGATGTTCTGCGCCGTGCCCCCCTTGATCATGCCGACATGAAGTGTCGTGAACGGCGGATCAAAGTTTGCGGCCACAGGCGACGGAGCACGGGCGCGCAGTTCATCGTTCTTGCCATTCGCCCAATGGATCAGCCGGGACGCCGCCATGATTGCATTGACGCCCTTGTCCATCATCGAGGAATGCACCTCGAATCCCTTCACGTGCACGTCGAATCCTGCGCTTCCCTTTTGGCCGGTGACGCATTGCATCATCGAGGGTTCGCCGATGATGGCGATTGCCGCCTTTGGCAGACCCGATTCGGCCATCGCCTCGATCAACGGCGGCGCGCCTGCGCATCCGATCTCCTCGTCGAAGGAAAGCGCGACCTGAATGGGTCGCTTCAGGTCGCATTCAAGCGCCTGCTGCAAGGCATGCAGGGCCAGGGCGTCAAACCCTTTCATGTCGCAGGTTCCACGCCCGTAGAGCCGGCCGTCGCGCTCGCTCACTGCCCATGGATCCGAACTCCAGTCCTGACCCGCGACCGGCACCACGTCCGTGTGCCCCGAAAGCACTACGCCGCCCGGGACGTGAGGGCCCACACTGCAGAAGATAGCCTCCTTGGACGGATCGCCACGCTTCGGCATGCGGTGCGCCTTGATGCCTAGGTCTGCCAGGTAGCCCTCGATCCAATCGATGAGAGGCAGGTTCGTGTCCCGGCTAACCGTCGGATACGACACCAGCTGGTCGAGTATCTGGCGGGCGGACAGGCTCATGACGCAAGCACGAAGTGTCCTGGTGCCACCTCGTCATAGACTGACGGACCGGGCTCGTGCCCGATAGGAAAGATTGGCGACGGGATCGGCTTGAAGTTCAGGTCCTTCTCGCTCTTGCGCTGTGCGGGGTCGGCGACCGGCACGGCCGCAAGCAGCGACTTCGTGTATTCGTGCCGTGGATCCTCGAATATGGCCGGCCGTGGCCCGATCTCGACAATCCGGCCCAAGTACATCACGCCCACCATGTGACTTACCCGTTCAACGACCGCCATGTCGTGGCTGATGAACAGCATCGAGATGCCAAGTTCAGCCTGCAGCTCCATCAGGAGATTGAGAACCTGCGCCTGCACGCTCACGTCCAGCGCGCTTACGGCTTCATCGGCAACGATGAGCTTGGGATTCAGGGACAGGGCCCGAGCGATCGCAATCCGCTGGCGCTGCCCGCCCGAAAGTTCATGCGGATATCGGCTCATGAAGCTCGTGGGCAGGTGCACCCGGTCGAGAAGTTTGGCAACCCGGTCGGCGCGTTCCGATGCGTCACCCGCACCATAGTTCAGCAAGGGCTCGGCGATCTGGTCGGAGAGCTTCATCTGCGGATTCAGCGACGCGAACGGATCCTGAAACACCATCTGCATGTCGCGACGTGCAAGGCGCAGCTCCCCTGCATCCATTTCAAGAACACTTCGACCGCCAAGCCAGACCTCGCCCGAAACCGGTTCGACCAGCCTGAGCACTGACCGGCCGCAAGAGGACTTGCCACAGCCCGACTCGCCGACCAGGCTCAGCGTCTGACCTGACTTGACCTGGAAGGACACGTCCTGGACTGCGTGCACGTAGGCGACGGTCCGGCGCAGGAACCCCCCGGTCACGGGAAAGCGGGTGACGAGATGCTTCACGTCCAGAAGCAGCTCTTCGTCCACCGCTGCCGGGGCTGCGAGATCGCGATTCTGGTCGCCTATCAGCCGCATTGGTTCCGGCGTCGGCTTGCCTCGCATTTCTCCCAGCTTTGGCACCGCCGCCAGCAACGCCTTGGTGTACTCGTGCTGCGGAGTCTCGAAAATCTGGCGGACCGGTCCTTCTTCCACCTTCTTGCCACGGAACATGACCACGACCCGGTCCGCCATCTGCGCAACGACGGCCATGTCATGCGTGATGAAGAGTACAGACGTCCCGGTCTCGCGCTTCAAGCGATCAATCAGGGCCAGGATTTCTGCCTGGATGGTCACGTCGAGCGCGGTTGTCG
The DNA here is from genome assembly GCA_022826205.1 of Silicimonas sp. Taxonomy (GTDB): domain Bacteria; phylum Pseudomonadota; class Alphaproteobacteria; order Rhodobacterales; family Rhodobacteraceae; genus JAJEFO01. The sequence continues at coordinate 29,886 of JAJDVJ010000143.1, forward strand.
GCTCGTCCGCAATCAGCAGCCTGGGCTCGCAGGCCAGTGCCATTGCGATCACGACCCGTTGCCGCATGCCGCCGGAAAGTTCATGCGGATACTGCTTCAACCGCCGTTCGGGTTCCGGAATGCGTACGCGGCGCAGGAGCTCCAGCGCATGCTCCGTCGCCTGCTCCCGGGTCATCCCTGTGTGAACGCGCAGACCCTCCGTCAACTGTCGTTCAATCGTGAACACCGGATTGAGGGACGTCATCGGTTCCTGGAAGATGATGCCTATTTCGTTGCCGCGGATTGTCCGCATCAGGGTGTCGTCTGCCTTTGAGACGTCGACGACTCCACCGTCCGTGCCCCGATCAAAAAGGAGTTCACCGCTCGCAATCTCACCACCCCCGAATTCCACCAGGCGCACGAGCGACAGGGACGACACGGACTTGCCGGATCCGGATTCACCGACGACGCAAAGGGTCTCGCCCGGCAAAATGTCGAAACTGACATCCTCCACGCCCAGAACCGGGCCATCCCTGGTCTGGAATTCAACACGCAACTTTCTCAGCGAGGCAAGCGGTTGATCAAGCATGGGCATCCCCGGAGACGTGCGGCTGCGAGACGCTAAACCCCACTGGCGAAAGGTGTCAAACTGAACGCGCCAAGAAACACCTGTTCCCGGCGCCCGACACTTTGCCAACCACGGACACATCTGTTGCTGCAGGACCGCTCGAATCATCTCTGGGCGCGCAAATTGGCGATGGGCTCCAGACGTGTGCCTGTTCGGCCGTCGCAATCGAATCCCGCATTCCGTGGCACCCGCGATCTGCAAGTCGGCTTCGCGCCCCGGCCAATTCCAAAGAAAAGAGTTGGAGCGCGTACGCTCTGTAGTAACCTGCGGGAATTCTGGCCCGAATCGGTCCGCCGAATCCGGACAGGAAACGGAACATGGAAAGCAAATGGAGTGAAACAATGAGACTCGTTACCCGTCCCCTTATCGGGGCTGCAGCGGCAGCGGCACTTGCATCAATGGCACTTGCCTCTGACCACGAGGGGCCACGTGGCCGTGATGGCGAAGTCAAGATCATCTACTGGCAGGCGCCGTCGATCCTGAACCCGTATCTTTCCGGCGGCACAAAAGACGTCGAAAGCGCTTCGCTCGTGATCGAGCCTCTCGCCCGCTACGACGAAAACGGCAACCTGACGCCTTGGCTGGTGGACGAAATACCGACGGTGGCGAATGGCGGCGTGAGCCAGGACTTGACCCAGATCACCTGGAAAATCTCCGAAGGCATTGTCTGGTCAGACGGCACGCCGTTCACGTCCGCGGATGCCAAGTTCACTTACGACTACTGCACGCATCCCGAAGGCGGATGCGCCCAGGCAACGAAATACGAGGGCGTCGTCAGCGTCGAAACGCCGGACGCGCTTACCGTGGTCGTCACATTCGACAAGCCCACGCCCAACCCGTACGGGCCCTTCGTAGGTGGCGAGGCTCCCGTCATCCAAGCTGCCCAGTTTGCAGATTGCCTTGGCGCGAAGGCACCGGAATGCACCGAAGCGAACTTCAATCCGATCGGCACGGGCCCATTTGTGGTTACCGAGTTCAAGCCGAATGACGTGATTTCCTTCGCGGCGAACGAAAACTACCGGGTCGAAGGCAAGCCCGCATTCGCCACTGTGACGTTCAAGGGCGGAGGCGACGCAACTGCTGCGGGCCGCGCCGTCATGGAAACCGGCGAGTTCGACTATGCCTGGAACCTACAGCTCGCACCCGACGTAATCGCGAAGATGCAGGAAGGCGGCATGGGCACTCCGATAGCCGGGTTCGGTCCGCTCGTAGAGCGTCTGATGCTGAACAACACCAATCCCGATCCCGGACTCGGACCGGATGAGCGCTCGGTCGTGCGTCCACATCCCTTCCTTCAAGATCCGGCGGTCTACAATGCCATGTCGATGGCCATCGACCGGCCGTTGCTGGTTGACATCGGCTATGGTCAGGCTGGCCGCGTCACCTGCAACTGGGTTCCGGTGCCGCAAATCTATGCGTCCACGACGTTTGACTGCTCGACGCAAGACATTGCAGGGGCCAACTCCCTTCTCGATTCAGCTGGCATCGTGGACACCGACGGCGATGGCGTGAGAGAAAAGGACGGCGTGCCGCTCAGCATACTCTACCAGACGTCGACCAACGCCGTGCGCCAGGACTTCCAGGCGCTGATCAAGCAGTGGTGGGCTGAAATCGGCATCGAGACCGAGCTGCGGAACATCAACGCATCCGTGTTCTTCGGCAGCGATCCCGGCTCTCCCGACACTTTCCAGAAGTTCTATGCCGATGTCGAGATGTACGCCAACACCTTCAACGGCACCGACCCGCAGGCCTATCTCGGCAACGGGCTTTGCGACAAGGCGCCTTCGCCTGAAACGCAATGGCAAGGCGAAAACATCTCGCGGTTCTGCATGGACGAATACGACGCGCTCCATTCCGAACTCTCCAAGACCGCAGACGTCAACCGGCGCGGAGAGATCGCGGCCCAGTTGAATGACATGGCCATCGAGAACGGCATGATGATCCCGCTTGTCCACCGTGGCCGTCTCTCGGCGCATGCCAACAGCCTTGGCGGCATCAGGCTGAATGTCTGGGACAGCGAATTGTGGAACATTTCCGACTGGTACAGAATCGGTAACTGACACGGGCGATGGGGCGGGCCTGTCCCGCCCCTCCACCCGGCCGATGCCATGCTGACCTACACGATCCGACGCCTGCTCCTGAGCGTGCCGACGCTGCTGTTCATCAGCCTCGTCATTTTCCTCCTGCTGAAGCTTGCACCTGGCGACCCGATGGCTCAGGTGCCGCTGACGGTTCCTCCTGATGTCAAGGAAAGGATGCGCGAGGCGCTTGGCGTGGGGCAGCCCTGGTACGTTGCCTTCCCGAAATGGCTCTACCAGTTCTTCGCGGTCGAACCGCTTCACTTCGTCGACGCAGCCTTCGGCACGTCCCTTGGCGAAGGCCAGCAGCGCGTGATCTCGTGGCAAACGCGCTCACCCGTCATGGACATCGTGATCCAGCGATTGCCCCAGACCCTTTGGGTCGTGGGCGTTGCCTATGTCGTGGCCATCCTCATTGCGCTCCCGATCGGCATCTACTCGGCCTACCGGCAGTATTCCTGGTTCGACAACGCGGGCACCTTCGTCGCCATGGTCGGCTTTTCGGTCCCGCCCTTCTTCTCGGGCGTTCTCGTGATCGTGATTTTCTCTGTCTGGCTGGGCTGGTTCCCCTCGATCTACGACACGACCCATAAGGTCAGCGACTGGGAAAGCTTCGTCTTCCAGCTCAAGCAAATGATCATGCCCGTCATGGTGCTTGCTCTTCAGATCACCTCCCAGCTCTCGCGGTTCATGCGGGCTTCCATGCTCGACAATCTCAATCAGGACTACGTGCGCACGGCGCGTGCAAAGGGCCTAGGCGAGAAGACAGTGGTCTTGGTTCATGTACTCCGCAATTCCCTGATTCCGGTCGTCACCGTCATTGCGCTTGGCGTTCCGGCCATCTTCGGGGGCGCCATCATCACTGAGCAGATTTTCAAGGTGAACGGTATCGGCCAGTTGCTGATCACCGCCATCCAGGCCAACGACCTGCCGATGGTGCAGACGCTGACCTTCATTTTTGCGGTGCTGATCGTGCTTTTCAACCTCGTCGCCGACATACTCTACGGCATTCTGGACCCGAGGATCCGCTATGACTGATCCCGGCATCTCCGCGGAACAGGCGGAACTCGCCACCACTCCCCGCTCCCAATGGGCGGACATATGGGACCAGTTCAAGCGCCACCGTGGTGCGATGTGGGGCGGAGCCGTCTTTCTTTGCATCATCCTGATGACCATCGCTGGGCCGTGGGTCTATTGGAACGACCCCAAGTTCGTTCCGACCGGCCGCGACTTCCTGGAACTGCGCGACACGCGGCCGATCTACGTGGCGCTATGGGAGTCTTCGGCCAAGGTCAGCTGGGCGTATCCGCTTGGCACCGACAACCTCGGTCGTGACACCCTAGGCCGACTGCTGGCCGGCGGACGTGTATCGCTTGCCGTCGGTCTTGCCGCCATGCTTCTCTCCGTGTTCGTCGGCACATTGATCGGCGTGCTGGCAGGTTACTTCCGCGCACTTGACGGCGTCCTCATGCGGTTCACCGATCTCTTCCTCGCGCTGCCCCTCCTGCCGCTTCTCCTGGTCGCGGTCCTGCTCTTCCGCGACCGGCTGTCGGGCCTGTTCGGACCCGAAGGCGGCACTTTCCTGCTTATCGTCGTGCTTGTGGGTGCCACGTCCTGGATGCAAACGGCACGGATCGTCAGAGGCGACGTCCTGGCTCTCAAGGAGCGCGAATTCGTTCTCGCGGCCCGATCGATCGGCACATCTCCGCCGAAAATGATAACGCGCCACCTCCTGCCGAACGTGATGTCGCCGATCATGGTGTCAGCCACGCTCGGCATCGCAACCGCAATCATCACCGAGAGCGCGCTCTCGTTTCTCGGATTCGGGTTTCCTCCAGACTTTCCCACCTGGGGCAAGCTGCTGTTCGACGCCGTCGACAGGATGGAACTTTACCCGGAGCGCGTTCTTTGGCCCGGCCTCATGATCTCGCTCATTGTGCTGTCCGTGAACTACATCGGCGACGGGATACGCGACGCCCTTGATCCTCGAATTCGCGGACGCTGAACCCGCCCGGTCTTCCGCGCACTCAGTCTCGCGGCTCGAATTTCGCCATACAGGTCGGGATGCGCGGCAATTCAGGCTATCCAGTCTCCGAAACGGGAGACACCGCCGCCTCTCGGCGCCAAATGCACTTCGTCGGAATGTTCCCGCCGACGCGGTCCGGCGCGGCTCCAAGCCGGCGGCCCATGAATGTCGTTCGCACAGTTTCCTGACCGCCGCGAAGGGTCGAAAGGCAATGCCGATGTGCCGATGCAACTATTGCCGCTTTGGCCCGGCAGAAAGTTCCTCGTGCTTTCGGAACCGCGTTGCGAAAGCACGAGGGTCGTCTAGGAACTCGGGCCGCTGCTATGGCCTTTCTTGCGCCCAAGCCACAGTCCGGACAACACCAACCCGTTCCGCGAAACGCAAGAGGATCCGCGACATTGATGACATTCTGCTCAGATCCCGAACCGGTGCCGTTGCCGACATGCGACTCAACCGCCCTGCATGTGGCAACGCCTTGTCACTCGAACTGATCGACCGTCTGCAGGAGGCCAAGGATGAGCTGGCAACGGATGACGGCGTCCATGTCATCGTCTTTGCGGCGGAAGGCCCGGTCTTTTCGGCAGGCCACGACCTGAAGGAAATCACGAATGAGAGGACAGGACCCGACGGTGGCCGGGCATTCTTCGAACGTGCGATGGAGGCATGCTCAGACATGATGCAAGCCCTTTTCCGATGCCCAAAGCCCGTCATCGCGTCCGTTCTAGGTGTCGCCACCGCTGCTGGCTTCGCCACTCCAGGGGTTAACATCGGGCTGTCTTGCTCCACTCCCATGGTGGCCCTGACGCGGAACGTCGGACGGAAGCCCGCGACGGAAATGTTGCTGACGGGCGAGACCATTCATGCCGAACGCGCCCGAACGCTCGGCCTCGTCAATCGCATCGTGGAGCCCGGCCAGCTTGCGGCAGCCACTGTGGAGCTGGCCGAGCAGATTGCCTCGAAGTCTCCCGCAACGTTGAAAATCGGCAAGGAAGCGTTCCACAGGCAGCTCGAAATGCCGCTCAGCGAGGCCTATGCCTATACTGCCAGCGTCATGGTCGAAAACCTGCTGGAACGCGAATCCCGGGAAGGCATAGGGGCGTTCATCGCCAAGCGTGCGCCGGTCTGGCACCCGTTCCCGGAAGCCGCCGGGACCAACACGAAGTGACGACGGGTCGCCGTCACGACCGCACGTCACGCCACGCGCGACACATTCCCGTTGCAGCCATCCCGAGCCCCGCATAGGTTCCCGCGACATTTCAGAACAAGAGGAACCACGACATGTCCGATCGCCCGCAAGGCTTTGATACGGTGCAGGTGCACGCAGGCAACACGCCCGACCCCACGACGGGCGCCCGCCAGATACCAATCTACCAGTCCACCGCCTTCGTGTTTCGGGACGCCGAACATGCCGCCGCCTTGTTCAACCTCCAGGAAGTGGGCTGGATCTATTCCCGGCTGACCAACCCGACCGTGGCTGCGCTGGCCGAGCGGATTACCGCGCTTGAGGGCGGTGTCGGCGGCATAGGCTGTTCTTCGGGCCATGCTGCGCAGATCATGGCCCTCTTCCCGCTGATGATGCCAGGATGCAACGTCGTGGCGTCAACACGTCTCTATGGCGGGACCTACACGCAGTTCACCCAGACCATCAAGAGGTTCGGCTGGTCGTCCAAGCTGGTGGATTTCGACGACCTCGACGCTGTCAAGTCGGCGGTCGACGAGAACACACGCGCGATCTTCTGCGAGTCGATCGCCAACCCGGGCGGCTACATCACCGACCTGGACGCCATCGGCAAGCTCTCGGACGAGGTCGGGCTGCCCCTCATCGTCGACAACACGTCGGCCTCGCCATACCTCTGCCGCCCGATCGATTTCGGGGCGACCCTCATTGTGCACTCCACAACCAAGTATCTCACCGGCAACGGAACCGTGACGGGTGGGGCCTTGGTGGATTCGGGCAAGTTTGACTGGTCCGCATCCGGCAAGTTCCCGTCGCTGTCGGAGCCCGAACCGGCATATCACGGCCTCAACTTCCACGAGGCGCTCGGTCCGATGGCCTTCACGTTCCACTCGATCGCCGTCGGGCTTCGTGATCTTGGCACGACAATGAATCCGCAAGGCGCACACTACACCTTGATGGGGATCGAATCACTGTCGCTCCGCATGGAGAAGCATGTGGCAAACGCCGAAAAGGTCGCCAATTGGCTGGAAGCCGACGATCGAATTGAGAGCGTGACCTATGCAGGGCTCAAGAGCTCGCCGTACTTCGACCGGGTCGAGCGCATTTGCCCCAAGGGGGCGGGCGCATTGTTCAGCTTTGCGGTCAAGGGCGGCTACGACGCTTGCGTGAAACTCGTCGATTCCGTCGAGTTGTTCAGCCATGTCGCCAACCTCGGCGATGCGCGCTCGTTGATCATCCACTCGGCTTCGACGACGCACCGGCAATTGACCGACGAGCAGAGGGAGGCCTCGGGCGCGCTGCCCAACGTTGTCCGGCTGTCGATCGGCATCGAGGATCCGGACGACATCATTGCGGACCTGGATCAGGCACTGACCAAGACCATGGCATAAGACCAAATCCGGGGCCAAGTCATCGGCTTGGCCCCTTGCGGTTGCCGAGACTCGCCTCCCGGCGGTTGCGCAGCGTGCTTTCAGGCAGCTTTTCGCGCCTCGTCCATGATGCGACGCATCTCGGCGATTGATGCGCCAAGTCCGACAAAGACCGCCTCGCCGACAAGGAAGTGCCCGATATTCAGTTCACGCAATTCGGGGAACTCGGCGACTGGCGCGACTGTCTCGTAGGTCAGTCCGTGGCCAGCATGAACCTCCAGCCCGAGGGAGTGGGCGAAGGTCGCCATCTCACGGAGGCGGGCAAGCTCGGCGTTCCGCTCGGCTAGGCGGCCCTCGGCATGGGCATCGCAATAGGCACCTGCGTGCAGTTCTATCACCTGGGCTCCGATCCGGTTTGCCGCCTCGACCTGCCGCCTGTCCGCCGCGATGAAAATCGAGACCCGTGAACCGGCCTCGCGCAATGGCGCAATGAAATGTGCCAGGCGATTCTCGTCCTGCGCCACATCCAGACCCCCTTCGGTCGTGCGTTCCTCCCGCCTTTCCGGAACTATGCACACTGCGTGAGGCCTGTGGCGCAACGCAATGGCCTGCATCTCGTCAGTGGCCGCCATCTCGAAATTCAATGGCACGCCAAGCGCCTCTGTCAGCTGTTCGATGTCATGATCGGTTATGTGGCGCCGGTCTTCGCGGAGATGCGCGGTGATCCCGTCCGCCCCGGCCTCCTCCGCAAGCTTCGCCGCCCGAACTGGGTCAGGATAGTCGCCGCCGCGCGCATTGCGAACGGTGGCCACGTGATCGATGTTCACTCCAAGCCTAAGGTGTTCCATGCCGGCACGTTAGGTTGCGAACCCAGGCCTGTCCATTGCCTATCTGACGATTGGCTCCAGAGCGTCGTAGACCGCTTCTCCGCCACTCCCCCAAGCCACGTCCGGCAGTGATTCCGGCTTGTACCGGTGGCAGGCCAGCTCGTGCCGGGTCAGCCATAGCGTTCGGGTGACCACGCCCTCGGCGTCCGTCCACTCACCATCGGGATCGCCCGAGACCAGCCGGCAGCGGAAGAAGACATCGACCTGGTGAAACGTGCCTGCCGGATCGTGGAATTCGTTTACCAGAACGACCGGGCCGACCTGCACGGTCAGGCCGGTTTCCTCGTGGATTTCGCGGACGAGGTTGTCTGGGAGGGACTGGCCCCTGTCAACACCGCCACCGGGAGCGCAGATGAGATCACTCCTTCCGTCGGGCCAGGCATTGACCATCAACAGCCGGCCGCCACGCAGGACAATCCCTCGAACGGACAGGCGCGGTCCTTCCATCAGGGACTCGTCGCGGGACCGAGGACGCGCGTTACATGCCCCATCTTGCGTCCGGCCCGCGTCTCCGACTTGCCGTACAGATGAAGCCGCACTCCATCTTCGCGGGCGATGGCTGGAACGTCAGCCACGTCTTCACCGACGAGATTGTTCATCTCCACGTCCGAGTGCCGAATCGGGTCTGCAAGAGGCCAACCGGCCACGGCCCGAACATGCTGCTCGAACTGATCGATGATGGCGCCGGCCTCCGTCCAGTGTCCCGAATTGTGCACTCGCGGTGCGAACTCGTTGACGACCAGGCCGTCCGCCGTGTCAAAGAGTTCAACTCCGATCACTCCGCAATAGTCAAGCGCATTCAGGATCGCGGCGGCGATCTCGAAAGCGCGTTCGCGAGTTCCTGGACCGACCTGTGCGGGAACCCTGGTCGTACGCAGAATTCCATCCCTGTGGACGTTTTCGCCCGGTTCGAAACATGCGATCCGACCATCGACACTTCGCGCCGCGATGACGCTGACTTCCCGCTCGAAATCCACGAATCCTTCCAGTATGGCCTCCGCGCCCGCCATTGAGGCAAGAAAGTCGGCGCTGCAGTCCGTGTCCTCGATCCGCACTTGGCCCTTGCCGTCATAGCCAAGCCGGCGGGTCTTCAGTATGGCCGGAAGCCCGACAGCCTCCATTGCCTGCTTCAGGATGCTCGCGGCATTCGGCGAGGCCGAATCAACAGGATGGAATGGTGCCGTCGCCAAACCGATCCCGTTCAGGAAACGCTTCTCCCTCAGGCGATCCTGGCTGACCGCCAGCGCCCGTCGGTTGGGGCGGATCGGCACTCTTGCCTCGATCAGGTCAAGCGCCTCGGCCGGAACATTCTCGAATTCGTAGGTCACGACATCGACGCTACCTGCAAAGGCTGCGAGCGCCTCCCGGTCGCAATAGTCGGCTGTGGTAGTGACTCCAGCGACTTCACCGGCAGGCGGCACTGCTCCCGGTTCAAAGACATGCGTGCGCAATCCGAGCCGGGCTGCCGACATGGCAAGCATGCGCCCAAGCTGTCCGCCGCCCAATATGCCGATGGTCTGACCCGGTGCCAGAGCGTCAGTCTTCATGAGGCTCTTCGGCGACAGACTTCGTAAGCGCCACCCGCCATCCATCCAGCCTCCCTGCGAGGTCCAAATCCGACAAAGCCAGGATGCCTGCCGCCATCAGCCCGGCGTTGCAGGCACCAGCCTTGCCGATCGCCATGGTGGCCACTGGATACCCGCGCGGCATCTGGAGAATCGAGTAAAGGCTGTCCACGCCCTTGAGCGCGCGGGTTTCTACCGGAACGCCAATGACCGGCAACGGAGTCTTGGAGGCCATCATGCCGGGAAGGTGCGCTGCCCCGCCCGCTCCTGCGATGATCACCTTCAATCCGCGGTCCTTCGCCGTCTTGCCGTATTCCCATAGCCGGTCCGGCGTCCGGTGCGCAGACACGATGCGGACTTCGTGCTCCACACGAAGCTCGTCCAGAACTTCCGACGCCGGCTTGAGCGTCGGCCAGTCCGACTGGCTTCCCATGACAATTCCGACCGTTGGGGCCATGGCACCTCCTCAAAGACGGCGCGACACTAACGCCCGAGGCAAGGCGTCGCAATCATTCAGGCAATTATGTCCGGGGTTATGCGATCCTCGATCGCCTTGATCCTGTCCTTGAGCGCGAGCTTCTGCCTTTTGAGCCTCTGGATGGTAAAGGCATCTCCGCCCGAATTCTCGAGCGTCTTTATCTCCTGGTCGAGCTTTCGATGCTCGCTCCGGAACGTTTCCAGCTCTACGCGGAGAACATCCTCGGTCTTCATCTTTTCGGGCGGGTGCTGGGTCATTGCATACGGATTCCGCTGGGACTGCCGACAAAATACCGCCAACAGGCCGCTCCGCAAAGAACTTTTGGGCCTTGTCGAAAGACGCTCCAATCCCCATGTCTCTCTGGGCGCTGGATCGCCTTCGGGGTCCAGAGTCCGTCGTCGCTTGCAGAAAGGACGAGTTGAATGAGCAAACTGGCACTGGGAACGCACCCATTTCTTCTTGGTTTCGACCAGTTGGAACGCCTGGTTGAACGTACCGCCAAAGCGGACAGCGGCTATCCACCCTATGACATCGAGCAGGTTGGCAAGAACGCCTTCCGCATCACGCTTGCGGTTGCCGGTTTTGCAGAAGACGACCTCTCGATCACGATGGAGGAGAGACAACTGGTTGTGCGCGGCAAGCAGGATGGCGAAAACGACGACCGGGTCTTTCTTCACCGCGGCATCGCCGCAAGGCAGTTCCAGCGGACCTTTCTGCTCGCGGACGGCGTTGAGGTGGCAGGAGCGCAGCATGCAAACGGCTTGCTGCATATCGACCTTGCCCGCTCCGTTGCCGAAAATGTTGTTCAGACAATTCCGATCACCAAGGGCGGACCGTCATGAACACGCCGTTTGACATAAAGGGCATGGATCTTGAGCGGCTGGTCTATGTGCGTCCGGTCGACGTCTCGGATCTGCCAGAGGATTTGCAGGAGCAGGCACAGGGCCTCGGAACGGTCTATGCCCTTCACTCGTCCGATGGAGAGCGGCTAGCCTTGGTGAAGGATCGCAGCCTCGCCTTCATTTTGGCGCGCCAGAACGACTTGGCCCCCGTAAACGTCCATTGAGGCCCGCCATCTTCACGAAGTCCTGCCGGCGGTTCCGGAGACTCGTACACTGCACGGCACACTGCTCGTCTTCATGGTTGGCTCCAAGTAAAGAAAGGGCGCCCTCGCGGGCGCCCCTTCCGTTGTCCACTTGACCGTGGCCTTGGAAGACGCTGCGCATCCCCCCGGGCCAGCGCATTCTACATCATGCCGCCCATGCCGCCCATGTCGGGCATGCCGCCACCGCCACCAGGAGTTTCCTTGGCAGGCCTTTCGGCGACCATGGCTTCCGTCGTGATGAGAAGCCCGGCGATCGACGCGGCGTCCTCAACAGCGGTACGCACGACCTTCGCGGGGTCGATGATGCCGAAGCTGAACAGGTCACCATATTCCTCGGTCTGTGCGTTGAAGCCGAACTTGGCGTTCTTGCTCTCGCGGATCTTCCCGGCCACCACGGAGCCATCGACACCGGCGTTCTCGGCGATCTGGCGCAGTGGGGACTCGAGAGCCTTGCGCACGATCGCGACGCCGGCTTCTTGATCGCTGTTGTCGCACTTGATCTTGTCGAGGCCCTTTGCAGCCTGCATGAGAGAGACGCCGCCACCTACGACGATGCCTTCCTGAACAGCGGCGCGGGTCGCATTCAAGGCGTCGTCGACTCGATCCTTGCGCTCCTTGACCTCGACTTCGGTCATGCCGCCCACGCGAATGACGGCAACGCCGCCGGCGAGCTTGGCCACCCGCTCCTGCAGCTTTTCGCGGTCATAGTCCGACGTGGTCTCCTCGATCTGCTGACGGATCTGCGCGACCCTGGCCTGAATTTCGGCCTTGGCACCCGCTCCGTCGACGATGGTGGTCTCGTCCTTGGTGATCGAGACGCGCTTGGCGGAGCCGAGCATGTCCATCGTGACGTTCTCGAGCTTCATTCCCAGGTCTTCCGAAATCACCTGGCCACCTGTCAGGATCGCAATGTCCTGAAGCATGGCCTTGCGACGATCGCCGAAGCCGGGCGCCTTGACGGACGCGATCTTCAGGCCGCCACGCAGCTTGTTGACGACAAGCGTGGCCAGAGCCTCGCCTTCCACGTCCTCCGCAATGATGAGGAGCGGCTTCTGGGACTGGATGACCGATTCAAGAAGCGGAACCATCGGCTGCAGCGACGAAAGCTTCTTCTCGTGGAGAAGAATCATCGCGTCCTCGAGCTCCGCGGTCATCTTGTCGGGATTGGTGACAAAGTAGGGCGACAGGTAGCCGCGATCGAACTGCATGCCTTCCACGACCTCGGTTTCGGTGTCGAGGCCCTTGTTCTCCTCGACGGTGATCACGCCATCGTTTCCGACCTTTTGCATGGCGTCCGCGATCTGCGTGCCGATCTCAGATTCGCCGTTTGCCGAGATCGTGCCGATCTGGGCAACCTCTTCCGAATCCTTGACCTTGCGCGCGGCCTTCTTGATGTCTTCGACGACCGACGTGACAGCGGCATCGACTCCTCGCTTGAGATCCATCGGGTTCATGCCGGCGGCAACCGACTTCATGCCCTCGCGCACGATGGACTGTGCAAGCAACGTGGCGGTGGTGGTGCCATCGCCGGCCTCGTCATTGGTGCGGCTTGCGACTTCCTTGACCATCTGCGCACCCATGTTCTCGAACTTGTCCTCAAGCTCGATTTCCTTGGCGACCGTCACACCATCCTTGGTGATCCGTGGTGCACCAAAGCTCTTGTCGAGCACGACGTTGCGGCCCTTGGGTCCGAGCGTCACCTTCACGGCATCGGCGAGGATATTCACGCCAGCCAACATCCGGTTCCGGGCGTCGGTCTCGAATTTGACGTCCTTTGCGGCCATTTCCTTAGCTCCTGGTTTTCTTTCGTTTGAGTTGGTTCAGGACAGCGAAATCAGGCAATGATGCCGAGAATGTCGCTTTCCTTCATGATCAGAAGTTCTTCGCCGTCGAGCGTGATCTCGGTGCCCGACCACTTGCCGAACAGGATCTTGTCGCCAGCCTTGACATCCATCTTGATGCGCTTGCCGTCGTCGTCCTTTGCCCCTGCGCCAACAGACACAATCTCGCCCTCAGCAGGCTTTTCCTTGGCGTTGTCGGGGATGATCAGGCCGCCGGCGGTCTTCTCGTCGCCTTCCACGCGGCGAACAAGAACGCGATCATGAAGCGGGGTGAATTTCATGTTGAACGCTCCTTCGTTCCTTTCATTGTATTCCTGTTAGCACTCGCAACAGGTGAGTGCTAACAGGCGGTAACTAGGTAAGCGCTCGAGGTCTGTCAACAGGGGCAGAAAATTTTTTTTGATTCCGTTCCAAGGGATTGAAAACGCTGAGAATCTACGTCCTCAATGGTACCTTGCACGCCTGCCGGCCAGGTATTCGCGCCGCAGCGTGTATATCCCTGTCACCATGATGATCGCGGTTCCTGCCCATGTCCAGGCATCTGGGAACTGGCCGAAGACGAGCCAGCCGTAGAGCGACGCCCAGATGATCAGCGTGTAGTGCACCGGTGCGACCGCGACCGCGAGTCCCAGTTCCAGGGCACGGATGACGCACACTTCGGCAAGGCCCGCCAGTAGGGCCAAGCCCACAAGGAGCAGGAATTCGGACCCGCCGGGAGTGACCCACACCCAGGGCAACGGCATCGATAGCACGAGAACCGCAGTTATCGCCGTGTACAGGATTGTCGTGCCGGTCCCGTCATCTGCAATCGCCCTGCTTATGACCTGACGGCACGCGAAGAAAAACGCCGCAACGACCACGAGCATGGCAGCGGGATGAACCGCACCCATGCCCGGGCGGAGGATGATCATCGACCCGACGAATCCCAGCACGACGGCAGCCCACCTGCGCCATCCGACCGGCTCCCGGAGAATCAACGCCGCCATGAGCGTGACCATGAAAGGCGCCACGAAGCTCACGGCCACCGCGTCCGCAAGCGGCACGTAGCGAATGGCGTAAATGAACGCAGCAGCGGACAGCGCCGCCACGAGACCACGGATAAGCTGCAGCTTCGGATGCGCGGTCAGAAACAGGTGGCGCCCATGCAGCGCCAACAGAAACAAGGCGCCGACGAGCAAGCCCAACTGTCGCGTCCACACGATCTGGAACGGATGCAACTCGCTGGTCAGGAACTTGGCGATCGTGTCCACTGCCGCAAACAGGAACATGCCGAGGCCCATCAGCAGGAGACCCTTGCCGTTCTCCACCCGTCGAGCAGGCAGCGCATCCGTGGAATGGTTCGTGATCTCCCGCCCTCCGGCTGTCCGGCGAATAGAGACCGGATCACGTCTGCTGACAAGATGCACTGCAACCAGCTGCATTCCCGCTTGACTTCGCGGATTCGACACCCTACGCCGCCCGTGCCTCCGGGAGCTGCTATCTCCCGGTCCCTGAGGGTTCAGGGATCGCCCCCCATCAGCGCGTTGCGCCCATGGGGGCGTTTGGCGTTTAGGGCGGCAGGTGCCTGCCGGAATTCGAGCGGCGAATTGGGGATCGGATCTTGTTCGAAAATCTGTCAGATCGACTTTCAGGTGTCTTCGACCGGCTCACGAGGCAGGGCGCTCTTTCGGATTCCGACGTCCAAACCGCGCTGCGCGAAGTGCGAGTAGCACTGCTCGAAGCCGATGTGTCACTCCCGGTCGCCCGCGACTTCGTACAGGCCGTGCAGGAAAAGGCCGCGGGCCAGGCAGTCACGAAGTCCGTCACGCCAGGCCAGCAGGTCATAAAGATCGTCCATGACGAGCTCGTTCACGTGCTCGCCGGAGATGAGGATCCAGGCGCGCTCAAGGTCGACGATCCGCCCGCACCGATCCTGATGCTGGGTCTGCAAGGATCGGGCAAGACAACTACTACAGCCAAGCTTGCCAAGAGGCTCACCGAACGGGACGGCAAGCGCGTGCTCATGGCGTCTCTCGACACGAACCGGCCGGCAGCCATGGAACAGCTCGCGATCCTGGGCAGGCAGATCGGCGTCCAGACACTGCCCATCGTGAAGGGCGAAGATCCAATCGCCATTGCCAGACGCGCCAAGCTGCAGGCGACCCTTGGCGGCTACGACGTCTACATGCTCGACACGGCCGGCCGCCTCCACATCGACCAGGAACTGGTTTCCCAGGCCGCAGCCGTCCGCGACGTGGCGGACCCGCGTGAAACGCTTCTCGTCGTTGACGGCCTGACCGGGCAGGACGCGGTCAACGTTGCGACCGAATTTGACGGCAAGATCGGCGTGACAGGAGTCATCCTGACCAGGATGGACGGCGACGGACGCGGTGGCGCGGCCCTCTCCATGCGTGCCGTCACCGGCAAGCCCATCCGCTTCGTCGGCACCGGCGAAAAGCTGGATGCCATCGAGACTTTCGAGCCTGATCGCATCGCGGGCCGCATCCTGGGCATGGGTGACATCGTAGCCTTGGTCGAAAAGGCTCAGGAAACCGTCGAGGCCGAGCAGGCCGAGCGCATGATGAAGCGCTTCCAGAAAGGCCAGTTCAGCATGAACGACCTCAAGAGCCAGCTCACCCAGATGGCCGATATGGGCGGCATGACGGGCATCATGGGCATGATGCCGGGAATGGGGAAGATGAAGGCGCAGATGGAAAGTGCCGGGTTTGACGACCGCGTGATCCGCCAGCAGATCGCCCTGATCGATTCCATGACCAAGCGAGAACGCGCAAACCCTCGAATCCTGCAGGCGTCACGAAAGAAGCGCGTCGCCGCAGGCGCCGGGCTTGAAGTGTCTGATCTCAACAGGCTGCTGAAGATGCACCGCCAGATGTCCGACATGATGAAAAAGGTCGGTCGCATGGGAAAGAAGGGCATGATGAGCCAGCTCGGCGGGCTCGTCGGCGGCGGCGGAGCCATGGCAGGCGGCATGCCCGGAAAGACGGAGATCGAGGCCGCCCAGCAGCAACTGGGCCGGTTGCCTGGCGGCCTTGCCGGTCTCAGCGGTGATTCTGGTGGCCAGTTCCCCACGGGGATCTCAGGGCTTGGGAAAAAGCGATGAACCGGATCCGATCCCAGTTTCCCAAAATCCTAATGAGCGCAGTCGCACTGCGACATTTCCTTTCCGCGGGTGCGCATTCACGAATGCGCTGCCCCCGCGACCTTCACCTGATCAACTGTGCTGCCACGCCATGACCCGAAGACATGAGGAACCGACGCCGGGTCCGGCAGTGGACATCGCGCACGCGTTTGCGGCAAACGTGCCTGTGATCCGCACCGGTCGCCTGATCCTTCGCGCGGTGCGGCTGGAGGACTTTCCAGGTTACGCATCCATCTTGTGCACGGATCGTGGCCGATTTGCGGGAGGCCCGCTTTCGCGCGCGGACGCGTGGTCTGATTTCGCTACACTGAGCGCCGGATGGGTGCTTCATGGCCATGGCGGTTGGGCCGTGGCGAAGACAGCCACCGGCGACCTCCTGGGATTTGTGCTTCTGGGGCTGGAGCCCGGTGATGTCGAGGTCGAGCTTGGCTACCTGTTCCTGGAGGATGCCGAAGGCCAGGGATTTGCAACGGAAGCGGCGGCGGCAGCGCGCGACTGGGCATTCAACACCCTCTGTCTCCAGACGTTTGTCAGCTACATCGCAAGCAAGAACGCCCGATCCATCGCCCTGGCCGAAAGACTAGGCGCCGTCGAGGACACGCCGAAGGACTGGCCAAAGGGGAACGTCGTGTACCGCCACGCCAAACCCAATGTGGAGGCAGGCATGAGACAAGGTTCCGCAACACGGCGCCCCGGTGATCCCGGAATTCACAAGACCAGCGGAAAGGACACAATATGACTGATGTCGTGAAGCGCGCCGCCGAGCTCCTGGAATCGCACCGGGCATCGATCGACCGGCTTGACACAATCCTTGTCTACACCCTTGCCGAACGCTTCGCCTGCACCCAAACCGTCGGCAAGCTCAAGGCGGAGCACAAGCTGCCACCTGCCGACAAGTCCCGTGAGGCAGAACAGATCAAGCGCCTCGAAAGGCTTGCAATGGAGGCCGACCTTGATCCCGAATTCGCGAAGAAGTTCCTCGCGTTCATCACCGAGGAAGTCATCCAGCACCACATGCAAATTCAGAAATAGACCAGAAGGACCAACACAATGGCAATGAAAATTCGCCTTGCCCGCGGCGGAACGAAGAAGCGCCCGTTCTACCGCATCGTCGCTGCAGACAGCCGTATGCCCCGAGATGGCCGCTTCATCGAAAAGCTGGGCACCTACAATCCGCTCCTGCCCAAGGAAAGTGCGGAGCGGGTCAAGATGAGCCTTGAGCGCATCAAGTACTGGATGGACCAGGGCGCAAGGCCGACCGACCGCGTTTCGCGATTCCTGGAGGCTGCGGGCGTTCTTGACAGAAAGGAACGCAGCAACCCGAAGAAGGCCAGACCCCGCAAGAAGGCTCAGGAACGCGCTGAAGCGGCGGCTGCGAGCGAAGCGAGTGACGCCGCCGCATCGCAGGATGCCCAAGGCGAAGACGTGAAGGCCGAAGACGTCACGGTTAACGAGACGCCAAAAGCGAAGATCGAAGAGGCCGCCACCAAGGACTCTGAAGAAAGTACTCAAGCGGGGCCAGAAGACACGCAAGACGCCGCACAGGCGGAAACGAAGGACGCACCGGATACGGCATCCGCAGACACGGCATCGCCCGAAACGGAGGCGCCCGAAGAGCCCAAGTCCGGATAGGGCATGCCCGGTTCGCCTGCCTCGATGCCGGCTCGTCGCGCCCATGTCGGTCGTTGCGCGCAGACGCTTCGAGAAGGTCCGCGCAAGCCTAGAGGTGCATGGATGGCAGCGGTCCAATGAATGACCGAGTCTGTGTCGGCGCGATCACCGGCGCATTCGGGACCAAGGGAGAGGTGCGCCTCAAGAGCTTCTGCGCGGAACCCGAATCCATCGCATCATACGGCCCGGTGTCGTCCGAGGACGGCACGACGACGTGGGACCTGCAACTGGTGCGCCCTTCCAAGACCGGTTTCATCGGCCGTCTCTCGGGAGTGACCACGAAAGAGGAGGCGGAAGCCCTACGCGGCACGACGCTGCACGTTGCCCGGAGCCGGCTGCCCGATCTGCCGGATGACGAATTCTATACCGCCGACCTCGTCGGACTTCCTGTCATTGACACCAAGGGCAGCGAGATCGGCCAAATCACCGCGGTCCTGAACCACGGTGCCGGAGACTTGCTGGAAATAGGCCAGAACAATGCCGGGCCTGGCATCCTCCTGCCGTTGACCCGTGCAAATGTGCCCACGATCGACCTGACGGACGGACGAATCGTGATCGACCCTCCGGAAGGCCTGTTCGATTGAGCCTGAACGACCGGATAGAGGCATCAGCCCGTTTCACGTCGAGCACGGCAAGGGAACGGGTCGGTCACCCATGTCACCCACAAGATCTCAGGCATAGAAGACATCCCGCAGTTCCAGCTGTTGAGGTTTCTGCCCCTTCCAAACAATCCTCTCTGACGATAGGGTTGAGTGCAGAATCTGGATCCAAAAGAAAAAGGGGAAATGTCATGAAGAAGATGCTTGCTGCTTCCGTTGCGTCTGCGTTCCTTGCGGGCACGGCCTTGGCCAGCGGCCATTCGGAGATCAAGATCGGCATCATCGTGGGCCTCACCGGCCCGATCGAATCGCTCACGCCGCAAATGGCGGCCGGAGCCGAACTTGCAATGATGGAAGTCAGCGATTCCGGACTTCTGCTTGGCGGCTCCACGGTGACGCCAGTCCGAGGGGACTCGACTTGCATCGACTCGGGGGCCGCGACCTCCGTTGCCGAACAGCAGATCACCAGCGAAGGCGTGAAGGCCATCGTGGGCGGGGACTGCTCGGGCGTCACAGGCGCGATTCTGGAAAACGTCGCTCTTCCAAACGGCATCGTGATGGTTTCACCTTCGGCAACCTCACCAGGCCTCAGCCATCAGAACAACGAGGACAACGGGCTCTTCTTCCGGACCGCGCCTTCCGATGCGCGGCAGGGCGTCGTGATGACAGAAGTCCTCATGGAACTGGGCATCAACGAAGTTGCAGTGACCTACACCAACAACGACTACGGCAAGGGTCTTGCCGACAGCTTCCAGGCTGCGTTCGAGGCCGCTGGCGGCACAGTCACGATCAATGCCGCGCACGAAGACGGCAAGGGTGACTATTCGGCGGAGGTGGGTGCCCTGGCTTCCGCCGGCGGTCAGCGCCTGGTTGTCGCAGGCTATGTCGACCAGGGCGGATCCGGCATCATCCGCGCCGCGCTTGATTCCGGTGCGTTCGACACCTTTCACCTTCCCGACGGCATGATTTCGGATTCCTTGACGGACAACTTCGGCAACGAAATCGATGGCTCGACCGGTCAGGTCCCGGGCACTGACAGCCCCGGAGCCGCCAAGTATGTCGATCTTGCGGCGGGCGCCTTCGACGCGACTTCGCCATTTTCCGCCGAAAGCTATGATGCCGCAGCGTTGATAATGCTCGCCATGCAGGCCGCCGGATCAGCGGAATCCGCCGATTTCAAGGACAAGATCATGGACGTCGCCAATGCACCGGGCGAAGAGATCTTTCCTGGCGAACTTGCCAAGGCTCTGCAGATCCTCGCCGACGGCGGTGACGTCGACTATGTCGGCGCAAGCGCGGTCGAACTGATTGGCCCAGGCGAATCGGCTGGCAACTACCGCCAAATCGAAGTCATGGGCGGCAGCATCGAAACCGTCAAGTATCGGTAACGTAGCAAGCCAGGGGCCCGGACTTGTTCCGGGCCCCATTGCATCCGGGAACGGGCATGATCAGGGTCGAAGGCCTGCACAAGCATTTCGGCGGATTTCATGCCGTCGATGGAGTCACCCTGGAAATTGTGCCGGGCTCGATCACCGGACTGATCGGTCCGAACGGCGCAGGCAAGACGACGCTGTTCAACGTGATTGCGGGAACCCTGCCCCCGACCGGCGGGCATGTGTTCATGAATGGAGAGGACATCACCAGCCTTCCGCCGCATGACCTCTTCCACAAGGGGCTTCTCCGCACGTTTCAGATCGCCCACGAGTTCGCCTCCATGAGCGTCCGCGAGAACCTGATGCTGGTACCGGGCCACCAGCAGGGGGAGAGAATCTGGAACACCTGGATCGGTCGACACCGGATCGCGGCAGAGGAAGAGGGGATCCGGAAGAAGGCCGACGAGGTGATGGAGTTCCTGACCATCGATCACTTGAAGGACGAAAGGGCGGGCAACCTTTCGGGAGGCCAGAAAAAGCTCCTTGAACTGGGCCGCACCATGATGGTGGATGCACAAATCGTCTTTCTGGACGAGGTGGGCGCCGGCGTGAACCGCACGTTGCTCAGGACGATCGGGGACGCGATCCAGCGCTTGAACAGGGAGCGCAGCTACACCTTCTGCATGATCGAACACGACATGGATTTCATTGGCCGGCTGTGCGAACCTGTCATCTGCATGGCGGAGGGCAAGGTTCTGGCCGAAGGAACGATCGACCAGATAAAGGCGAACGATCACGTCATAGAAGCCTATCTCGGCACCGGCCTGAAAAACAGGATGATCAAAGAGACGAGCAGTGAGTGATCCATTCCTGATCGGCGACTCCTTGAGCGGCGGGTACGGCCGTGGCGTGGATATCCTCCACTCATGCACGATCTCGGTGAACAAAGGCGAGATCGCCGTGATCGTTGGACCGAACGGCGCGGGCAAGTCGACGGCAATGAAGGCGGTTTTCGGGATGCTGGATCTCCATGAGGGCTCGGTCATGCTCGGTGGCGAGGACATCTCGCACCTGAGCCCGCAGGACCGGGTGGCAAAAGGGATGGCCTTCGTGCCGCAGAACTCCAACACCTTCACGTCGCTGACGGTCGAAGAGAACCTCGAAATGGGGGCCTTCCTGAGACGCGACGACATTTCGGGAACCATTGCGCAGGTCTACGAACTCTTCCCGGTCCTGAAGGAAAAGCGCCGCCAGACGGCGGGCGAGCTGTCCGGCGGACAGCGTCAGCAGGTGGCCGTCGGTCGCGCGCTGATGACCCGGCCAAGGGTCCTGATGCTGGATGAGCCGACGGCAGGCGTCAGTCCCGTCGTCATGGACGAGCTGTTCGACAGGATCATTGAAGTGGCGAGATCCGGCATCTCGATCCTCATGGTGGAGCAGAACGCGCGGCAGGCCCTCGAAATCGCGGACAGGGGCTATGTCATGGTGCAGGGACGGAACGCGTTCACCGATACCGGCGAGGCGCTGCTTGCGGATCCGCAAGTTCGCCGCTCGTTCCTGGGTGGGTAGGCGATCAGGCAGGAGCCGGAGAGTGAAGGCATGAACAAGCTCTCGAGGACATGTGCCGACTCCCTCATCTGGCAAAGCAGCGGATGTCGGTTGCGACACGAGCTCCTCCTTGGATCACTTCGGAAACGTGCAGGATCGGCTTGGACCTGTCCAGACAGGAGCACGGCTTGGATCTCCTGAACGCAATCGTTGCATTTGCGAATTTCGTCATGTTGCCGGCGGTTGCCTATGGCAGCCAGCTGGCGCTCGGAGCGCTTGGTGTGACCATGATCTACGGGATCCTGAGGTTCTCCAACTTTGCCCACGGCGACACCATGGCCTTTGGCGCAATGGCAACGATCCTGGGCACTTGGTGGCTTCAGGCCATTGGCGTGTCCCTGGGTCCGTTCCCGACTGCGCTTCTGGCGCTGCCTGCCGGGATTGCCGCCACCGCAGTGCTTGTCCTGCTCACCGACCGCCTTGTTTATCGGTTCTACCGGGAACAGAAGTCCGCGCCCGTCATTCTGGTCATTGTTTCGATGGGCGTGATGTTCGTGACGAACGGGCTCGTACGCTTCATCATTGGCGTTGACGAACAGCGATTTGCGGACGGGGCACGCTTCATCATCACGGCTCGCGAATTCAAGGAGCTGACAGGCCTGAAGGAGGGCCTCGCTGTCAAATCCACCGCGATGCTGACCGTCGTCGTGGCGATCATCGTCGTGGCCCTTCTCTTCTGGTTCCTGAATCGCACGCGCACGGGAAAGTCCATGCGGGCGTTTTCGGACAACGAGGATCTCGCGCTCCTCTCCGGCATCAATCCCGAACGCGTTGTCATGATCACCTGGATTATAGTGGCGGCGCTGGCCACGGTTGCGGGCGTGCTCTACGGACTCGACAAGAGCTTCAAGCCGTTCAACTACTTCCAGCTTCTCCTGCCGATTTTCGCATCTGCGATCGTTGGAGGCCTTGGCAATCCGATCGGTGCGATCGCGGGCGGCTTTGTCATTGCCTTTTCCGAAGTCACGATCACTTATGCCTTCAAGAAAGTCGCCGGCTACCTGATCCCTGCCTGGGAACCACAAGGCCTCGTCCAGCTGCTTTCGACAGACTACAAGTTCGCCGTCAGCTTCGCGATTCTCATCGTCGTGCTCCTGTTCCGGCCGACAGGACTGTTCAGGGGGAAAGCGCTGTGACTCTGACGCCGCGAGACATGACCCTCTTCCTGGCCGTCCTTGGGCTGATTGCCGCAACCGGCTTCCTGCAAAGCTGGAACGTTGCACTCGGCATCCTGAACATGGGCCTTGTCTCGGCGATCATGGCACTCGGGGTGAACATGCAATGGGGCTACGCGGGTCTCTTCAATATCGGCGTCATGGGGTTTCTGGCGCTTGGAGGCCTCAGCACCGTCATCATCTCGAAACCGCCTGTCGTCGAAGCCTGGGACGCCGGCGGTCCTAGGGTCATCTTCGCCCTACTTGTCGGAAGCGCCGCCATCGTAGCGGCAATCCTGGCCTGGAAGAGAATGCCGGCGGGGAAGGCCCGTGCGCCTGCGCTTGTCGCGATCCTTGTCGTGGGCTTCTTCGTATATCGCTGGCTCTTCGACCCTGCAGTGGCAGCGATCGAAGCGGTGTCGCCAGCCAGAGCGGGAAATCTCGGCGGCCTTGGCCTGCCCATCCTGATTGCATGGCCAGTTGGAGCGCTGCTCGCCGCTGGGGCCGCGTGGGTCGTCGGAAAGACGGCGCTCGGCCTGAGATCGGACTACCTCGCCATTGCCACTCTTGGCATCTCCGAAATTATCATCGCGGTTCTCAAGAACGAGGACTGGCTCTCGCGTGGAGTCAAGAACGTGAGCGGCATCCCGCGGCCGGTGCCGTACGAAATTGACCTGCAGAACTCGGAACGATTTGTCGAGCGGGTCTCGGGTTTTGGTTTCGATCCGGTGACGGCATCCACGATAACGGTCAAGCTCGCCTATGCCGGCCTCTTCCTGGCAGTTCTGCTTTTGCTGCTTTGGTTGGCGCAGGCCGCGCTCAACTCGCCTTGGGGCCGGATGATGCGGGCCATTCGCGACAACGAGGTCGCGGCCGAGGCAATGGGCAAGGACGTGACGGCAAGGCACCTGCAGGTGTTCATCCTTGGATCGGCGGTCTGCGGGCTGGCAGGAGCAATGATGACAACGCTGGACGGTCAGTTGACGCCTGCAAGCTACCAACCGCTGCGCTTCACCTTCCTGATCTGGGTCATGGTCATTGTCGGAGGGTCAGGCAACAATTTCGGCGCGGTCCTGGGCGGCATGCTGATCTGGTACCTTTGGGTCATGGTCGAGCCCTTGGGCGTCACCCTGATCGGAGGCATCACTGCAGGCATGCCTGACGGTTTCTGGCTGAAAAAGCATCTCCTTGAGACTGCCGCACACATGCGGCTGCTGACCATGGGCCTGATCCTTCTTCTGGTTCTCCGCTTCAGTCCGCGTGGACTGATCCCCGAACGATGAACCCGCTCGCAGTCATTCCTGCAGCTGGTTCCTCGTCGCGCATGCGAGGCCGGGACAAGCTTCTGGAGAAAGTTGAAGGCATGCCCCTGCTTCGCCGTCAAGCGGGCATCGCCATTGAAAGTGGATGCGAGGTCGTTGTGGCGCTTCCGAAAGACGACGTTGTTCGCCGAGAGGCGATAGGCGGACTCGCGGTGACCGTGATCGAGGTCGAGGATGCCGCCGAAGGCCTCGGCGCCACGCTTCGCGCTGCAACCTTGCATGTCATGCAAGTTGCACTGGATCGCGCCATGATGGTCCTGCTGCCGGACGTCCCCGGCATCACCGCATCCGACATCAAGAGCGTCATCGAGCGCTTCGAGGCTGCTGGCGGCGACACACCGACCCGCGCCACGGGCGCGGAAGGCGGGCCGGGCACTCCCTTGATCGTGCCACCACGGCTTCTGCCTCAGTTCGCCAAGCTGACCGGCGACGAAGGCGGTCGCTCTGCCCTGAAGGACGAGACGATCACGTTCGTGCAATTGCAGGGCGATCGCGCCACTCGGGATCTGGATACGCCCGAAGATTGGCAGGCCTGGCACAAGGAAGCCAATCCCTCTCGCTGAAACGGTGGAGCGCAGCAGTCCCTGTCTGGGTCCAGGGGATTGCGGCTTGCCAATGCCGCACATTCCCGCCGCACCCCCAAGCCCGGCAAGCCCGTTCGCACGACCCGCAACATGGAACTGCACGGCTTCGGCGTTCGAATCATGCCTTCCTGTCGCAGTCTGCACCTCCAAAATTTCTTTCGGGCAGCGGTTACAGCTCACTTGATTTATTCCGCAACGAGCGCAACTTCCGCGCCCGCCGCCTGGAAACGGCCCAGGTTGCCGTAGAGCGCGCGCAGCATGATGCCGCGTGCGCCGTTCATGTCCCGGTCGACGACGATGCTGCCGTCCGAGACCGTCTTCGCGCCGC
>JAJDVJ010000083.1 GCA_022826205.1 Silicimonas sp.
AGGTACGCGTTGCCGGTGACGTTGACGCGCACCTTGCGGTTCTCGGCGGACAGGAGCGGCACCAGCATCAGCACGGCGCCGCGGGCCATGTCGTCGCGGACGTCCTGCAGCTTCATGACTTCCTCGGAGGAGCGTGGACGAGGCGCGTCCATGCCCTCGAGATGGAACTCGAGCGCCTGGCAGGCGTTCGGGAAGAGATCGTCAAGCGTGTCTGCAGCGGACGTGCATCCGGGAACGTCCGGAAACCAGATCCCCCACGCGCTTTCCGGCTGCTTGTCCACAACGCCCACGAACTGTGTCATCGTTCCCCCTTTCAGGCCGTGCTGCCTGTCGCATCCCGTCGCCCTGTTCAAAGCCAGCCCGCCGTTCGCGCTATTGCCCTGGCCGTCCCGATCGACATGATGATCGGTTTCTCGCTCACGCAGAGATGCTCGAAGCGGCCCTTTGGCTGGCGTGATCGGGACTGTGGCTTTGGCTGACGGAGGGATTGATGTTCGATAGGCCGGCGACACTGGTGTCAGACGGACCCTTGATGAGCTCCTGGAGGAACTGCCCAATATTGAAGAGCACCGCAAGATTGAGAGATGGTGGCACGCAAAGGTGCCCGTCAGGGAGATGTCGCGCGTCCTCAAGCCAGGGCGTTTTTTGCATTTCGAAGGTGTGGGCCGCTCTAGCCTGGATACCCACCCCCTTTGCCTGTGCTACATGGGGACCGGCGCGGTTCTACTCCGCTGGAGTTGCGTCTGGCGCATCTGCATAGGCCCGACTGTCGCGCCATTTCTGAAAGTTCGCCCAGTCGAAATAGATCGTAAGCGCCGATGGTAGCACAAAGATCGTCAGGATCGTCGACGATAGCAAGCCAAAAGCAACCGCGGTTACGAGCGGCACCATGGTTTGTGCTTGTGGCGAGGTCTCGAAGATGATTGGCAACAGGCCTACAAAAGTTGTCGTGAAGCTCAGTATGACCGGCCGGAAGCGGTGATGCACGGCCTCGATCGCGCCTTCCATCGCGCTTTCCTCGCTCTCCATCTCAAAGAAGGTCAGGAACAAGATCGCGTTGTTCACGACAATCCCGGCGAGTGACGCAAAGCCGACAAAGCTGGGCATGGCAAGATCAATGCCCACCAGCATGTGCCCCATGATCACACCGATGATCGCGAACGGGATAGACAGCATTACGACGAACGGCAGGGTGTAGGAGTGGAACTGATAGGCGAGGATCAGATAGACCCCGATCAGACCAACCAAGAGCGCGGTGATGATGGAACTTTGCGTCTCTTGCTGCGCCTCGGTGGCCCCACCAATCCCAACACTCACTTCGGGATAAGCCTCCATGATCACAGGCGCATATTCGTTGATGATAACGCCTGAAATCGCCGTTGATGTCGTGGCGCCGCGATCGATCTGGCCGATGATGCGGGCAATCGCCTCTCCGTTCTGGCGAGTGATCTGGGTGTAGCCTTCGACAGACTGGATGTTGGCGACCTGTGCCAAGGGCGTGATGCCGCCTGATGGCAAAACGATGGGGAATTGTTCAAGTTCAGCAATTGTGGGCACCGTATCCGCGATCTCGACCCGCACCGATATGTCCGAGAAGCCTCGCGAGAATTCATCGGTCTTAGAGCCGGAGAAGGCCGCGCGCAATTGACCCGTCAGGTTTTGCGGCGTGAGACCCGCAGCCGCGCCAAAGTCGCTCATGCTCAGCTCTATCTGCGCCTGTCCGCTCAAAAAGTCGTTATAAGCGCCCGTCACATCCGGACGCGCGATCAGACGCGCGTAAAGGTCGGCCGCCGCACGCTCCAGCTGATCGAGATTGCGCGATGACAGTTGGACATCCAGATCTGATCCGCCCGGTGTGCCGGAGGTCTGGATAAAGCGTGATTGTGCGACGTCCGGCAACGGTCCGGTTGCCCGTTCCCAGAGGTTTGCGACCTCGTCGGCAGTGACATTGCGTTCCGCGCTTTCCAGAAGGTCAACCGTTACCGTGACAGTGTGCGGACCATTGCTGCGCACGTCCTGATTGGTGGCGTGGCGCACCAGAACGCGCTCCACGAGCGGCTGTTCGCCGTTGGTCAGGGGGCTTCGTTCTGCATTCACCTCCTCGATCCCGGCCAGAAGCCGCGAGACGGTGGCCTCGGTCCGCTCAAGCGGCGATCCGGCGGTCAGGGCGATGCGCGCTTCGACCGTATCGCCCTCGGTCGTGGGAAAGCCAACAACCTTGATCGTCCCGGAAGTGATCAGACCCACGCTGGCGACCAAGACACCGAAGGTAAGGCCAAGCGTTGCGTATCGCCATTCCACGCATAAACGCGTGATCGGCAGAACGACATTCTCCGCCAGGGCCTCAATCATGCGTGGGACGAATCGTCTGTTTTGACGTGCGCGGTCCGCATGCACATGACTGAGGTGGTTGGGCAGCACGAGGAAGGCTTCGACAAGGCTGACCGCAAGCACAATCAGCAGCACGATCGGAACGACTTCAAGGATGGATCCCAGTTCACCGGACAGAAACATCAGCGGCGTGAACACGCAGGCAGTGGTCAGGAAAGAGGAAAACACACCGGGCGCAACCTCGGCAGAGCCTTTGTAGGATGCCTGTTTATTGCTGCCCCGGCCGCGCCATTTGTCGATATTGTCGGCGATGACGATGCTATCATCCATAATGAGGCCCACGGCCATGAGCATCGCGATGAGGGAGATCATGTTGATGGTGATCCCCATCGCATTCATGATGAAGAGCGCGCCCAGAAAGCTGATCGGCAGGGTCGCCGAAATCCAGAAGGCTTCCTTGAAACTGAACACGAGGGACATGACGACAAGGACCAAGAGCAGCCCGATCATCGTGTTCTCCACGACAACGCGAATGCGGTCTTCGATGTTTTCCGTCTCGTTGTTGACGATGGTGATCTCGAACGGGTCGGGGAACCGTTCTTCCTCCTCGGCAATCACCGCCCGCACCTGAGCGAAGGCGTCAATGGCATCGGCCGACGCCGATTTCAGAACGCGGATCGTCGCGGCCTCTGCGCCGTCAATGATGGATTGAAGCTCAGGCCGCGCCTCAATGAGTCGGACATCGGCCACATCGGCCACCCTGACAAAACCGCCGACACTGGTTTCTCGGATGACGATCTCTTCGAGGCTCTCGGCGGACCGGCGGACCCCTTCATATCGCAACGTGACATCGACGGTGTCGGTCTGCGCCGTGCCAAGGGGCTGGTTGAAGGACCGCGCATTGATCGCGTCAATGACGTCCCGGGCAGACAGGCCATAGCGGCGCAACGCCGCCTGATCGAGGCCGATCCGGTACTCCTGTTCGCTTACGCCACCTACCTCTGCATCGGCCACAAGGGGCAAGGTCGCGAGACGCACAGCAAGGCCATCGGCATAGCGCAAAAGCCCGCCGGGCCCGTCAATGCCAGAGACAGCAAGCAGGACGATCTGCTCTTCGCGGCCTGAGATCGCAACGGTCGGCTCTTCTGCATCCGCGGGCAGGCCGTCGACGGCCTGAATCTCGGACAGGGCTTCATTGAAGAACTGTGAGATGTCACCGTCTTCGACCATCGTGAGCGTGAGCGTGGCGCGCCCTTCGGTCGATTGGCATTCGATATCGTCGAGTTGAGACAGACCGTGGAGCGAGGCATCAAGTTCAGCGCAGACCTGCTCGTCCACGTCGATGGCGGAGGCACCGGGGTAAACCACAGTGACGCTTACGCGGGAGGGCGTGAACTCTGGAAAGCTTTCCCGCTCAATGTCGGAGATGACGCTGAGGCCCAGGATACAGGCCGCAAGCATCAGGATGTTGGCCGCAACGGGGTGCAGGACAAAATACCGGATCATTGCGAGATGTCCTGCGGCGCGATGCTTGCCTCATCTGTCACCGGGGCAAGGAAGGTGCCCAGAATGGCCGGGTCGGGTGGCGTGAGGATCAGTTGATCGCCGGCATCCAAGCCCGACGAGATCACCGCGTCACCCGCACTGCGGCCCGCGACCGTCACCTCCTGACGGGCAAGCCGTGTATCCTCATCAACCACATAGACATATGCGCCGCCCTCTCCCTCGATCAGAGCCGACCGTGGCACAACGGCCTGCGGTATCTCGGTTGATCCTTGGAAGTGGACGGCAACAAAGGCTCCGTTCGTGAGTGGCGGGCGCCTTGTTTCTGGGTCGGGCACGCCTGCATCCCGCACCTCGACGACAATGCCAATCGTCCCGGTCGCACTATCGACTGATCCGTCCAGCCGAATGATGCGGGCCGGATAGCGATGCTCTGTGCCTAGCGACAGCACCACCGTTGCTTCGATACCGGCCCTATCCAATAATTTGATTGCGGCGTCTGTCTCAAATGGATTGAGCTGGGCAATGACGTCAGTCGCATCTGGTATCAGGAGCGCAAATGCCTCAGACATGGCAGCAGGTTGGACCTCAGCGACAATTTCAACCGTGTCGATGGCTGCGATCGTCAACAGGAGGTCTCCAGGTCGAATGTAGACACCTTCTGATGCCGTTTCTTCGAGGATACGGCCATCAAACGGAGCACTGATCCGGGTGTTCGCCAAGTTGCGCTCTGCTTCCTCTACGTCAACCAGGCGAGAGGCTACGGTCGCCTCGGCACTTTCCCGCTGGAAAGGAAACAGAGCCAGTGCGTTTTCGAGGTCCAGAACACGCCGCTGTTGCGAGATGAGGTCGCGCTGCGCTTGCTCAAGTGAGGCGACGGCAGTTGACCCGCTTTCAACGAGTGCCGTGCGTCGATCCACATCTGCCTGCACAACGGCCTCGATTTGACGCTCAAGGGCTAGCTGCTCGCCTGTGTTTTCCTCCTGCGCATTCAGTTCGGCAAGCTGCGTTTCTGCGATGGCGAGGTTTGCAAGCGCCCGATCTCGCGCGATCTCGTAGTCTCGCGGATCGACTTCAATGATGACGTCGCCTGCCTGGGCAAAGCCGCCAACCGCCAGATCGTCAATGGTGGCGATGATCTGCCCGTCGACCTGGCTTATCCCTTCCCACGTCCGAACCGGTTCAACGCGGCCATAACCCGTTACGGCGACTGTCACCGGTTCAAGGACAATGTCCGCGACACGCACGGGAACAAGAGGACGCACCCCATTGCTGGTTGCAGGCTCGGGCCCACGACTGTTGATGACCATGAATGCTCCGATCCCCAGCGCCAGCGCGGGGATGAACAAGAGAATGCGCCAATTCATGTGAGTGCTTTCAAATTACGGTCCATCGGATAGATGGCATCAACGAGTGCAGGAACGCGGTCGGACATTCGCTCCCAAGACATTGCCTTTTGCGTGAGGATCTCAGCGGTCAGGAAAAATGTCGTCTGACCAATGATTCCCAACGCGCGAAGACGTGCGGCGGGGCTGCCTTTGGGCAGCTCTTCCGCCTTGGCTATCAGTGCTGCCATAAGAGCTATGTGGTCGCTCAAAACATGCTGCAGAAAGAGATCCGCTCCACGCCCGTTCATGAGGATTTCACGCCGCATAAAGCGACCCTCGGCCTGTGAGGCGGTTTTCTGTGCATCACCTATCACCGCCCCGACGATCACGCGGATTGCGGATCGCGCCTTTTCCGGGCTCAGGAGATCAGGGTCATCGGCTAGCAAGTCCAGCATCTCGCCCGGCCCTTGAATGCTCATGCGCTGCGCAACCGCAACGACACATGCATCATAGAGGCCCTCTTTCGATCCGAAGTGGTACTTGACCGAAGAAATGTTCTGGCTGGCATCCATTACGATGGCGCGCAGGGATGCCGCCTCGAACCCATGATCTGCAAATTGGTGGAGTGCGGCGGCGACAAGATCAGACTTTGTCGTGCCTTCATCCAGGTCGATCTCGGTTAGCCGAGTCCCGCTCATTGCCAACTCTCCATTCAAACGAGTGTTTGACACTCTTTAGGTGACATCTATATGTCAATCAAGTGTTTGAAAAGGGAGTAAGCCAATGGCTTGCAAAGTTTTGCCCATCGCATTGATGTGCTCGCTTGCCGTTCCAGTTGTCGCGCACGCGGAGACCGAAGATGCGATCCGCACACACATCACAGGAAATGCGTTTGAGGCTCGCCGGATGGGCATTCGGCTTCAGATGACCTTTATCGAAGGCGGTACCATCGCGATGCAGGCCCCGATGGGGACGCGTGAAGGGACATGGTTGTTGAGCGGGACAGAATTGTGCATTGAGACACCGCGTGGCGGCATACAATGCGGACAAGCCCAGATTACTGCCAATGGCGGGATCACACTCGGCAACGGCCAAACCTTGAACCCCGCAAACTGAACTTGGCGATCAAACGCCCAAGGGAATGCACAATGGCCTTACGAAACTATGCTCTCACCAGTATTGCTCTGTTTGCGCTTGCGACACCGACTCAGGCGCAGGAGCGCGCTGAAGGATTTTCCGTTGGCGTCGGCTTGACGCATCCTTCGTCGATTTTTGCAGGCGAAGACGGCACAATGCAGGTCTTCCCTTTGTTGCGTTACGACACGGACGCATTCAGCGTGGGCATTCCTGAAGGTCTTCGCGTAACTGTTTTTTCTGACCAAGACCTGCGACTCGGTGCCGTGATTGCGCCACGGCTCTCAGCGCTTTCCGATGTGGAAAGTGCCGAGCTTGCCGGAATTGACCGCGATCTCACCTTCGACGGCGGCGCCTCCGTGAGATACCTATACCGACGCGGCACCCAACTGCGCCTTCGTGCAGTCACAGAGCTGAGCGATGAGCACGGTGGGCAAGAGATATCTGCCGAGTTACGGCAACCCATTCCGCTGGGGCGCATACCGCTACTCGCATCTGCCGGTCTGACATGGATGAGTGACGACCTCGCTCAGTACTCCTATGGCGTGCTTGCCAGCGAAGCATTGGCGGGGCGCCTTGAATATGCACCTGGTGACGTGATCATTCCGCATGTCAGCGTCAGTTCGGTGTTCCCCATCAGCGACAACTTGAACCTGGTCGGATCGGTACGGGCGGAGGTTCTTCCGGATGAAGTAACCAACAGCCCTATCGTGGATGAAGATATCGGTGTGAACACCTTCCTCGGATTGACCTATCAGTTCTGAGAATGCTCTGATCAATTGAAAACTTTTTGAAACCTATTTGGGTTGCAAGAAGAGTGACATGCAGACACCGCAAAGCACTTGCTGCTCAAACAGGAAACTCCGTAACAAGCGGCCATTCCATGACAAGAGCTTCGTTCGTCCTGCAGCAAGGCCGTGTCACAACATCTTCGCATCTTGAGGGAGTCAGGCTTTGCGCGTGTTCGAAGAGAAGGCACCAAACGGTGTTATTCGATTGATCCGGCGGGATTTGAGGATATTGACGTCTGGCTGAGTCAGGTTCGTCACCATTGGCTCGAGAAAATGGAAGATCTTGCAGTTGAGGTCGAGCGCGGAAATCTGGCAGAGCGGAATAAGCAGACTTAGGAATTAGGGGAGCACCAACAAGAGGCCTGCGAAATCATTGTCAGGCCGCACTCACCCGGGATTTGACCGGCTTTCCCTTCTTCATCGGGATCTCGGCCGTTGTGCCATCGGGCATTTCCGCCAGAAGGCGCAGACGGCCGCCCATGCCGGTAACATAGCGTTCCAGAGTTCCGATCTTGGCGCCGGTGAGCTCAGCATTCTCAAACCGCGATACC
>JAJDVJ010000152.1 GCA_022826205.1 Silicimonas sp.
GATCACCAGGGACAACGTCGACAACCCGGGTCTTTGGGGCAACCAGTAGGCAACGGCCAGAATTGAGCCTGCCGGAGAGCGCGACCGACGCGTTGCGCTCTCCGGCATTGGAGGCAATCTTGGCACCAGCGCAATTTCCGATAAAGTTACCTGCTTACTCTGCAATTTCCTTCGCTGCGGGAGGCGCTCGGGGGCCGAGCCAGCAATTTCTCGTCGCTCGACATCCGCCCGTGCGAAAAAATTCCAGATATCATGTAGCCTAGCCTATGGCGTCCGAGCATAAGCAGATTTGACGCGACGCAGAGGAATGGACGACTCGATGGATGCCACCCCGTCGACTTTTGTCAATTTGCCGACGAGAAAAGTCTCGAAGTCGCTGAGATTTGTCGTAACCACACGCAGCAGGTAATCCCGGTTGCCTGTCATCAGCCAGCAATCAACGACCTCGGGGAATTGAAGGATCGCACTTTCAAATGCTGCCAGAGCGTCGTCGACCTGCTTGTCCAGCTGCACAGACACGAAGACCGAGATATCAAAACCAAGTGCTGCTTCATCGATCCGGGCGCCAAAACCGGTGATTGCGCCCACGGATTCCAGTCGTTGCACACGACGTGCGGTTGGCGTTGGGCTCAACCCAATCTGCTCACTCAACTGCTGAATTGATATCCGCCCGTCGACTAGAAGCACACGCAGGATTCGAGTGTCGACTTGATCAATCGTAGCTGATTTCATCGCATTCTCCGATTTCTCAGAGGTTTCCGCTAATATTTTGCTGATTTTGTTCGAAAGCGCCGGGAAACTGCAAGCAAGAGTCGCTAATATCCCAAAGCAGTACAGGCACGTCGGCAAGCGCCGGGCACAACGAATGAGATCTTCGCGTGAGCGCGCTGAAAATTTCCGAACTTAGCCACCTAAGAACGATCGAGAGGCGATTGCTGTGGTTGTCTCATTGGATGATTCACCATGCCAACAACGTCCGGCCCAAGGTGGACGGCATTAAAGTTGGGGGGCATCAGGCGTCTTCGGCGTCGATGGTATCGATCATGACGGCACTTTACTTCAGTGCCCTCAAGCCGGAGGACCGCGTCGCGGTCAAGCCGCACGCCAGTCCGGTCTTTCACGCGATGCAATACTTGATGGGCAATGTCTCCCGCGAGAAGATGGAGAACTTCCGCGGACTTTCGGGGGTACAGAGCTATCCGAGTCGAACCAAGGATGTGGACGACGTGGACTTTTCGACCGGGTCCGTCGGGCTTGGCGTGGCCATCACTGCATTCGCATCGATTGTTCAGGATTACATCCGTGCCAGGGAGTGGGGCGTGGAAGGCCCGTTGGGGCGCATGGTCGCATTGGTCGGTGACGCGGAACTCGACGAAGGCAATGTCTATGAAGCCCTTCAAGAGGGCTGGAAGAACGACCTGCGCAACATCTGGTGGATCATCGACTACAACCGGCAATCGCTGGACGGAATCGTGCGCGAAGGCCTGTTCGAGAGGATCGAGAAGATTTTCGACACGTTCGGTTGGGATGTCGTTCGCGTCAAGTACGGTACAGAACAGCGCAAGGCGTTTGAGGAGACCGGTGGCCAAGAGCTACGGGATTGGATCGATGCCTGTCCGAACCAGGACTATTCGGCACTGACATTCATGGGAGGCGCGGTTTGGCGCAAGCGATTGCTGGACGACCTTGGTGATCAGGGCGAAGTGTCGGCACTGATCGAACGGAGATCGGATCACGAACTGGCGGCGTTGATGGAGAACCTTGGCGGCAACTGCGTCGAGACATTGGCGGAGACTTTCGCTGCCATCGACCATGATCGGCCGACCTGCTTCCTGGCGTATACAATTAAGGGCTGGGGTACGCCCATCGCAGGACACAAGGACAACCACGGTGGACTGATGAACAAGACACAGTTTGCCAGGTGGCAATCTCTCATGGGAGTTGCAAAAGGCGAAGAATGGGAGCCATTCTCTACTGTGCCAGATGTCGCGGAACTACGGAATTTCCTTTCACGCGTCCCATTCTTCAGCAAAGGAACCCGACGCTACTCTGATGCGAAGGTCGCAGTGCCAGGAATTTCTGTGGACACATCCCGCGAGATCTCGACACAGATGGCGTTCGGCAAAATCCTTGACGACCTGGCCAAATTCGACAACCCTCTAGCTGAACGCATCGTCACCACCTCACCAGATGTTACAGGCACGACGAACCTTGGCCCTTGGGTCAACCGTCGCAAGCTGTTCGCGCGATCCAGTAAGGCGGACGCATTCATCGAACACCGCATACCCTCAACCGCGAAATGGGAATTTGCGCCAGAAGGGCAGCATATTGAGTTGGGCATTGCCGAGATGAATCTGATGCTGCTCCTTGGAGCTGCAGGCCTGTCGCATTCGCTATTTGGCAAACGGTTGATCCCCATCGGCACGGTGTATGATCCCTTTGTAGCTCGCGCGCTTGATGCGCTGAACTACGCTTGCTATCAGGATGCACGGTTTATCCTGGTCGGCACACCGTCAGGGGTGACATTGTCTCCAGAAGGTGGCGCACATCAATCCATCGGGACACCGCTGATTGGGATGAGCCAGGATGGACTGGCCGCATTCGAGCCAGCCTTTGCCGACGAATTGGCCGTCATCATGGAATGGGCGTTCGACTATCTTCAACGCGATGGGGAAGGCAACCCGGACGAACATGCGTGGCTTCGAGATGAAACCGGCGGGTCGGTATATTTGAGGCTATCAACAAATTCGCTCGAACAGCCCGGAAAGCGCATTGACGACGATTTTCGACAAGGCGCTGTCGATGGAGCCTACTGGCTGCGGAAGCCAGGGCCGAACTGCGATGTTGTGATCGCCTATCAAGGTGCCATCGCCCCCGAAGCCATACGCGCGGCCGGGTTGATCGGTGAAGCGCGGCGGGATGTCGGCGTGCTGGCCGTTACCTCTGCTGATCGGCTGAGCGCAGGCTGGACAGCTGCCCAGCGGGCACGATCCCGTGGCATTTCAATCGCCCAATCTTCCGCTGAACGATTGCTGACTGGCCTTCCGCCCCATTGCAAATTGGTGACCGTGATAGATGGGCATCCTGCGACGCTGTCCTGGTTGGGAAGCGTCTCCGGCCATCAAGTGGTGTCGCTGGGTGTCGAGCACTTCGGTCAAACAGGCACCATCGGCGACTTGTATCGTCACTTCGGAATCGATGCTGAAAGCATCGTGAGGCGAGTCGACAAACTAACGTCGGGCAAGCCGATTGTGCGACATTACCCAACCGCCGGTGACAGCCGCGCCGTTGCGTAAGGTGCAAGGCGCAGCGAGGATGCATCGTCCACTTTCCTGCCAGGAGAATCAAGGTAGTCCAGCCTAAGGGCATCCGAATATCGGGCATGATCCAAGAGGTGTAACTCCGCAGACCCGTGCCACGGGTCAATGTGCACATCCCGTTCTTCCGCTGTAAGGTTTGCCAGCCAAAGCTCGGGACCGGCAGGGGTTTCAATGCCCATTCCCGCGATAGCCTCCGGGTCACTAATGGTCGTTGCGATTGAGTGGCGGGACTTGTGTGTCGCCAATCCCCTCAGCACGTGAAAGGCCGGAGTAGCCTCCGCTGACGGATATTTCGGCGGTTTTTGGTCGCCTGGACCAAATGTCAGCCCCTGCGGGCCTGTAAGGGACGCAAGCGCCACGGCGTCCAGCCCCGCTTCTGCCGCTGCAACCACAAGCCCCAAAGCCCAGGACGCACCAAAGATGCCGCGTTGTCTCGGGTCGCTTTCCGCAAGGCAGATCCGTTCATCCGTTGGGTTCGGTGAGACGGCGGCACCATAAGGGTTCACCCTCGAGGATATCCAGGAAGGACCAAGGTGGTATGGGGTGGACCCAATCATGGCCTTAGCGGAAGCGAATATCCATTTGGCGGCTTCAAGATTTTCCATCACCGATTGGTCGTCGGGTGCATGGACCGCCGGACAAACCGCGTGCGTGACGAAATCGAACACCCCATGCGGGACCGGCAGTCGATTCAATTCGGTAAAGAAGGCCACCATCCCACCACCAATTGGAATGTCTGGAAATGCCCTTCGGGCGGCGGTGGCCATTTCTGAATAGCTGGGTCCTGAAGGTCGAGGGTCCCCGGGTTGGAAGGACATCATATCGTGGGCATGGGTAACAACAACCGCTGCTGGAATAATGTCATTGCGACCTAGCGCAGTGGCTAATTCCTCGAATTCCTGGTCTGCGCTGTTCGTCGCAGACAAAATCATTTCGAGGTGCAGGGGGATGTCTGCCGTCCCAGCGACTTTCTTCAATTCTGCTGCTTGCCGATCCAGGTCAAATTGCCGACCGTCGATGCGCACGACCAGGTATGCCGGCTTGGCATGTTTCAACTGGCCAACGAATTGGGAGAAGTCAGCAAGCGGTCCCGTGGGCATTGCTGTTCCCAGGTCGGGCAACACTCCGGCACGATCCCCAAGTGTCACCATGACGTCCGGACGATTCGAAGACACGGCATTTGCGGCAGGATTCCCTGACACGGCGACTCTCACCGATTGTGTGACGCGCTCGCCTTGGGCAATCACGTACGGCCACGGATCAAGTAGTGAACCCGCATAGGTCTTGTAGGAGGCGTCCATCCAATTCCGGTGGTCCTCCATTTCAAATTTGGCGCCTTCCATTTGGATCGCGACCCTCAGGCCGGATCCAAGATCATACGTCAAAGACCGCATGTCGAAAATTGGTTGCCCCGGGCTGATCCGTTCCGGAAACGTCTGCCTAGTTTGAGTGCCATCGGTGTGGGTTACATCAACAGGCTGGCCAACCACGTGCTTCAACGGATGCAGGATCGTGAACCCTGTCCGATTGGTTGCGAAATCCGTCACCGCAGTTGCAGACACGGAAAATGTCACACTTCCATTCGAGGAGCCTTCAATGTCGACCGTTCCCGCAAGTCGCTGCAACCCATCGCGCAATGCCAGGTCGCAGGACAGGTGAAATCGGGCCCTTTCTTGGGTGACGTGAACATTTGCGATCTCGACGGGATTGTTTCCCCAGCTTTCATCCCGCGACAGAAAGGCGATGCCGCGCAGGATCTCGATGCCGCCGTAGCGGATGTTTCGCAGCGCGCCGGCTTCCCAGGTGGCCTCCAAGGGTCCGGCACTCAGCACCTTTCGTTCTGGCACAGGCTGCTCTGTGCCGAACAGCGAGACCATGTGGGAGTGATCCAGGCGGTCAGCAGTCATGCAAATTTCGGCTTAACTGACGTACGTGTTTCCGCTGCTTCGTAAGCAGCTTCTACCAGGGCGAAAGTTTTCAGATTGTCCACCCCGGACGTGTCGGCATCACGGCCACTTCTGAATGCGTCGAGAAAATGTGCATTGGCGTGCAAGACGGCCTCTTGCGAGACATGCCAGGGGTGGCTTGTCCAGGAATACAGAGGTGTTCCAACGGAGAGCGTTTCGGTCTTGCCGTGTGACGTGACCGACATCGTCTGGTTCCGCGCCAGGGTGATTGCCCCGTCGGTGCCCTCGATCTCCAGCATCGTCTCCGGGAACACGTCAGGTGAGCGCTTTGACTGGTACGTGGTTTCAACGACAGAGACGGCACCCGACATGTGCCTGAGCAGCATTGTCGCGGTATCCTCGCCCGTGATCTCCGGCTTCCGCTTCTGCAACTCGCACGAAAGGTGTTCGACTTCGCCCAAAAAGTAGCGAGCAAGATCCAGAACGTGGATGCCCGAATCCAGGACAATCAGCCGGTCTTCTTTCGCAAGATAGGGCTGACCGGCATAGACATCGTAACCTGTTCTGAATGAAATCCTCGCCCAGTTCGCGGTGCCGATCGATCCCGCATCAAGTTCCTGCTTCACCCGTCTGATGCCGGTGCCGAAACGAAAGTTCTCGTGGACGGCCAGCCATACGCCTTTCTCTTGCGCGTGCTCAACGATTGCACGGGCTGCCTCAAGCGTTGGCGCGAGGGGCTTTTGTACTATGGATGCGATACCGCGCTTTGCAGCGATCGCCGTCAGCGCCTGGTGGCTGCGCATTTGTGTCGCGATGTCAAGCAGATCAATCGCGTGCGCGTCCAGCAACTGGGCAATGTCAGCGTACCAGGGAACGCCAAATTTTTTGCCTGCTGCATTGGCCCTTTCGTGGTCAAGGTCGCATACTGCGGCAAGCTCCGCGCCGTGGTCGCGGAGATCGGACCACGCGTGAAGATGGTTCTGCGCGTAGAAGCCGCACCCGACCACTGCGACCCTTGCGCTTTGCTTTTGCGGCATCCTGTCCTCCAAAATGGTATGACAATATATATGTGCATAGTATCATATTGACATACCG
>JAJDVJ010000173.1 GCA_022826205.1 Silicimonas sp.
AGAGTCCGTTTGAGAATGTATTCAATGGGCGATTCTTCGTAGCAGGAGGCTTCCCAAGGCAACATGGATCATGGCCTCGGAGACGTCGATGCGTTGTTCGTAGTCTCGCACCAGGCGTCTCCACCGGGTCAGCCATCCGAAGGTGCGCTCGACAACCCATCGGCGGGGCACAACCTTGAAGCCCGGTTCGTCGTCGAGACGGCGCACGACTTCAATGACGAAGTCGAGGAAGGCGGCCTTATCCATGAGTTGTGTCTTGTCATAAGCGCCGTCGGCGAACAGATGCTTGACCCAAGGCCAGCGCTTGCGCAGAGCGTCGAGAACCTCCTGTGCGCCTGCGCTGTCGGAGATATCGGCGGCTGTGAGGTTGACCATCAGGAGACGCCCGTCAGTATCGACCGCCACATGCCGTTTGCGCCTGACTGTCCGCTTGGCCCCGTCCCAGCCTCGTTGCGCGCCGGGCGCGGGCGCTTTGACCGTTTGGCTGTCGATGACCCCGGCCGACGGACTGGCTTTGCGACC
The DNA here is from genome assembly GCA_022826205.1 of Silicimonas sp. Taxonomy (GTDB): domain Bacteria; phylum Pseudomonadota; class Alphaproteobacteria; order Rhodobacterales; family Rhodobacteraceae; genus JAJEFO01. Next base: position 523 of record JAJDVJ010000173.1, read on the forward strand.
GACCCGCTCCCGGTCAAGCATCAACGCAATGTCGTGAATGGTGCGAAACAGCATCAACCGCACAAAGCGCCGGAACCACCAATACACCGTCTGCCACGGCGGAAAGTCCTTCGGAAGCATCCGCCAGCCGCCACCCGTGCGCGTCATGTAACGGATGGCGTTCAGAACCTCGCGAAGGTCCACGCCCGGCTTGCGGCCCCGCGGCGCCGGCTTCGGCAACAACGGCGCTATCCGAGCCCATTCCTCATCGGTCAGATCGGTCGGATAGCGCTTCGTCTTCCGCTCGATCACGGCCATCCGGCCTCGCGTCTCTCGTGTCCACATGAAAAGCGTGAATCACATACCCAATATCAACACAACCCTATTCTCAAACGGTCTCTCAGCAGACAGGCGCCGTTTTCGAACGTCGCCGACAGGATGGCGGCCGTGGGCGCAGGCCTTGTGCCGCCGCTTCCTCTGCGGGGGGTCCGCTTTGATTACCTGGCCGCCGGCGGGGGCGCCAGGGCGATGCTGGTCAACGGCACGTTCCGCGAATAGCCGCGCCGCGGTCCTCACCCCGACCGCCGTGCCGTATCGGCGGTCTTCCGGCTGAACCCGCAGGCCGACGGCGCTTGCACGGCTTCCCGGGACGGCGCAAACAGTCAGGACATCTCATATACGGGAGAGGTCATGACCATCCAGCGCTACTCGGTCAATCAGCATCCGGTGCAGACGCTGCTGACCTGGATCGAGTCCGACGAGATCGCCATCCCCGAGATTCAGCGCCCGTTCGTCTGGAACGCCGCGAAGGTGCGCGATTTCGTCGACTCGCTCTATTTCGGCTATCCGGTCGGGTATCTCATCGCATGGCGCAACCCCTCGGTCCGGTTGAAGGACGGAAGCGAGTCGGCGGGCAAACGCATCCTGATCGACGGCCAGCAGCGGGTCACGGCGCTCCTGGCGGCCATGCTCGGGCGGCAGATCGTCGACAAGAGCTACAAGAAGGCCCGGATCACGATCGCGTTCCATCCCGGCGAGGAACGGTTCGAGGTGACCAACCCCGCCATTCGGCGCGACCGGGCATGGCTTGCCGACATCGCCAGCCTGTTCGCGCCCGACACCAAACTGCTCCGGGTGGTCGACGCCTATTGCGAAAGCAATCCGGAATCGAACCGGGACGAAATCTACGAACGGATCGAACGGCTGCGGGGCATCCGCAACAATTCGCTGGGTCTCATCGAACTCAACGCCGATCTGGATGTGGAAACCGTCTCGGAGATATTCGTCCGCATCAACTCACAGGGCGTCGCGCTGAATGCGGCGGACTTCGCCATGTCGAAGATGGCGGCCAACGAGAAATACAACGGGCACCAGCTTCGCAAGTGCATCGACTATTTCTGCCATCTGGCCGTGGCGCCGGAAGCCTATGCCGACCTCGCGAGCGACAGGGAGTTTGCGGGCACCGGGTATTTTCAGGCGATGGAATGGCTGAAGCACGAGAAGGAGGACCTCTACGATCCGTCCTACACGGACATGCTTCGCGTGGCCTTCACGTCGGAGTTCGGACGCGGGCGGCTCGACGACCTGGTTGCCTTGCTTTCCGGCCGGAATTTCGAGACCCGCGACTTCGAGGAGGCCATTGCCGAGGATTCGTTCGGCAGGCTCGAGGCGGCGGTCCTGCGCTTCATGAACGAGACGGACTTCAAGCGCTTCGTGATGATCCTGCGCTCGGCAGGGTTCGTGAACGCGTCGATGATCCGGTCTCAGAACACCGTCAACTTCGCCTATATCGTCTATCTCACGTTACGCGCGCAGCACACCAATCCGGCGCTCATCGAAACGCTGGTGCGTCGCTGGTTCGTGATGTCCGTTCTGACCGGCCGCTACACGGGCTCCCCCGAGACCGCATTCGGGGTGGACATCCGCAACATCTCGGAGCAGAGCGCGCAGGACTACCTGCATGCGGTGGAGCGGGCCGAGCTCTCGGATGCGTTCTGGGACGCCGGCCTGCCGCAGCAGATGGACACCTCGGTGGCGAGCAGCCCCTACTTCAATGTCTTCCTCGCAAGCCAGGTCAAGGAAAACGACAAGGGGTTCCTGTCGAAAGGCCATACCGTTCAAACTCTGCTGGAAGGCGCCTCCCATGTTCATCACGTATTTCCACGGAATTACCTGAAGAAGCATGGTCTGGCGCGCGGCCGCTACAATCAGATCGCGAACTATGTGGTGATGCAGGGCGAGATCAATATCGCTATCGGGGATGCGCCGCCGGCGTCCTATTTCGGCGCGCTGCGGCGCCAATGCGAGAACGGAGAACCCGGATACGGAGCCATCACCGACGCTGAGGAACTGCGCGCGAACCTTCGGGCCCACTGCATACCCCAGGGCATGGAAGAGGCGGATGTCGATGACTATGACAGCTTCCTGAAGGCGCGCAGGCTTCTGATGGCCGGCAAGATCCGTGACTACTACGGGTCGCTATAGAGCGGATCTTCCAGATGGCTCCGCGGACGCCGTCCTCGCGCGATTCTCCGTAGCAGGTGCGAATGGCGCGGCGGCGCCGATCAGGGCTGCGCGCCTCGCACCTTTCGTCTTTCCCGTTTCCCGAAGGCGCGCCGCTCCGAATGTCAGGGACGAAGCTTGTGTGGCGCTTTCATGTGAGGACCCTCCTTCCGCCGTTCCTGGTTGTCAGCTCGGCAATTCTGCAAGGGCCTCCCATTGTATCTGTCGGCGTCGCACCCAAATACAGGCGTCCGGCTCGCCCTGACGATGGATGGCTGGTTTACGGAAACGATTAATTGCAAGGGAGTAGAACATGGCAAAGGGAAGCAAAGGCGGCGGCAAGCCGGCGAATGCGCCTTCCACGACCGGCAACAAGTCTGGCAGTGGAAGGGGAAACAATCCTCCAAAGCCAAAGAAGTAACCATCCGGAGGCGCGTATCGAGTCCTCGTCAAGGCCTTAAGGAGGCCGGGCGGGGACTTGCCGCGTTCGCAGGCGGGACGGGAAGAGGCAGGTCGGCGAGTTTGCGTGGGCGCGCCGGGAGCGGTTCGCCGCGATGCGACGCACTCATGATCGGGCAGGGTATCCGATTGCTCACGCCCGGCGGCGCGCTTGCACATCAGTATGAGAGGCCGTGCCCCCTTGTGAGCTGCTGGCGCCGTCCGAGGGCCTCGCCCATGTGCCGCCAGCATTCCTCGGAGAGGTTTTCGAAGCTCACGGCGAGATCGGCGGGCAGGCCCTGCGCCAGCCGGAACAGGGAGACCCAACTTCAACAGTGCCGTTTAAAAGTATTCGATAGAACAGGGGGTTACGCCGGCGTCGCCGGTTGTATGCACTACATTTTGGGGGATTGAGGGTCAGGCGTGGTGTTCGCGCGCGTTGGGCGGCAGCGCGATACCG
>JAJDVJ010000165.1 GCA_022826205.1 Silicimonas sp.
GTGGCCGAAATGCTGGCTGGCGGCATCGACTTGATGGTCGAAGTGCCGCCCACCTCCTTGGGCCAGTTCTCGGGTGACGGATTTTCCATTGTTGAGCAGGCCGGACCGCATGTCTGGTTCCTTATCCTGAACGCCAAGGAAGGCCCGTTTGCCGACAAGCGCGTGCGTCAAGCGGCCAACTACGCAATCAACAAGGAAGCGATCGTGAACGACGTGCTCGAGGGCACCGCGACCGTTGCCGCGGGCCCGACCCCGCCCGCGTTCGCCTGGGCCTATAACGATGCCTTGGATCCGTATCCCTACGACCCTGAGAAAGCCAAGGCGTTGATTGCCGAAGCCGGGGCAGACGGGGCAGAATTGACCTTCTATGTCACCGAGGGTGGTTCCGGCATGCTGGATCCGGTCCCCATGGGAACCGCAATCCAAGCCGACCTTCAAGCCGTGGGCTTTGAGGTCAAGATCGAAACCTACGAGTGGAACACGTTTCTGGGCGAAGTGAACCCTGGGTTGGAAGGCAAGGCAGACATGGCCGAAATGGCTTGGATGACCAACGACCCGGACACGCTGCCCTACCTGGCACTGCGCTCCGAAGCGTGGCCTGACAAGGGCGGTTTCAATTCGGGATATTATGCCAACGCCAAGGTCGACGAGCTGCTTGAGGCTGCCCGCACGGCAACCGATCAAAACGAACGCGCTCAGCTTTATCGTGAGATGCAGGCCATTGTGCAGGAAGACGCGCCTTGGGTCTTTGTCGCCAACTGGAAGCAGAATGCGGTGACCAGCGATCGGGTAGAGAATTTCGGACTTGAGCCGTCGTTCCTGTTGCATCTGCAAGGCGTCATCAAGAACTGACGCAACAATCCTGCTCGGCGGGGGATTCTCCGCCGAGCCACAAAAAATCTGAGATTCTTGGTACGTTTCCTTGTAGAAACTCTTCCCGGGAGAGCTTCAGATGGGCGGCTACATCCTGAAACGGCTGATCTCGGCAGTCCCGGTGCTATTCGGCATCACCATCATAGTTTTCCTTATCATGTCGCTGATCCCCGGCGATCCGGCCACCGCGATCCTCGGCTCCTACGCCACTCCCGAGAATGTCGAAAAACTGAACCGGGAACTGGGCCTCGATAAACCCATGGTGCAGCGGTACTTCATCTGGCTGGGGAATATGCTGACCGGAGATTTCGGGCGTTCCTTCTCGCTTAACCGCCCCGTCATCGACGAGGTGCTGGAACGGTTCAACGCGACGATGATCCTGTCCGGCACCAGTTTTTTGCTCTGCTCGATCCTTGGCATCCTTGCCGGGGTCATCTCAGCCGCCCGCCAGTACGGCTTCGCCGACAAGGCCATCACTTTCGTCGTGCTGATTGGCATTTCGGTGCCATCCTTCTTTTTGGGCATGATGATGATCCTTCTTTTTGCGGTGCACCTGCGATGGCTGCCCGTCAGCGGCATGTATGCGATCTATGGTGGCGGCGACATTTCCGACCTGATCCGCCATCTGATCATGCCCGCTCTGGCGCTCGCAGCCGTTGCGACTGGCGTGGTCGCGCGGCTCAGCCGCTCGGCCATGCTTGAAGTGCTGCGACAGGATTTCGTCCGTACCGCCCGAGCCAACGGCGTGCCAGAGCGGCGGGTGATCATGGGTCACGCCCTGCGGGTCGCAATGGTGTCGATCTTGCCCGTTCTGGGCATTCAGGCCGGCTTTGTCCTGTCTGGCGCAGTCTATATCGAGATTGTCTTTCAATGGCCTGGTGTGGGGCGGATGCTGGTCGACGCCATTCTGGCTCGCGACCTCCTTGTGGTTCAGGGCGGAGTCGTCTTCGTCGCGGCCTGCTATGTGCTGTTCAACATCGCGGTGGACGTGGCCCAAAGCTTGCTGGACCCGAGGATCAAGACATGAGCGCCTTTCTCACGTTGCTGTTCCGCAACCGGCTGGCCGCCTTGGGTGCGGTTGTCATCGCGGCGATCCTGATTCTGGTCCTGAACATTCCGCTTCTGCCCCTGCACGATCCGGACGTGACCGCGACCGCCGACCGATTCATGCGGCCCTTTGCAGAAGGCCATCTCCTGGGCACCGACCATCTCGGCCGCGACCTTCTGAGCCGCCTTTTGCACGGTACGCGTCTGTCTCTTGCCGTCGGAATCGCTGCCGCGCTGATTGCGGCGGCCATTGGTTCGGCCATCGGGATATTTGCCGGGTATTTCGGCGGACGCACCGACAACATTGTCATGCGCGGAGTCGATATGTTGATGGCCTTTCCGTACATCCTGCTGGCGTTGGCCATTGTCGCAGCCCTCGGTCCCGGCCTGATGAATGCACTGATCGCCGTCGCAGCTGTCAACGTTCCCTTCTTTGCCCGAAATATCCGCGGCATCACCGTGGGACTGGCCGGCCGCGAGTTCGTCGACGCCGCACGACTCGCGGGCATGGGCCATATCCGCATTGTCCTGACCGAGCTTCTGCCCAACGTCCTGCCAGTCATAGTCATCGCCATGTCCACAACCGTCGGCTGGATGATCCTGGAAACTGCCGGCCTTTCGTTCCTCGGCCTCGGCAGCCAGCCGCCCCAGGCCGATCTCGGCTCCATGCTGGGTGAGGCGCGTTCCGCGATGATCTCGCATCCCCACACCTCCATCGTACCCGGACTAATGATTTTCCTGATCGTCATGTCGATCAACCTTCTGGGTGACGGTGTGCGGGACGCCCTTGATCCACGCCTGCGCTCGGGTGCGTTGTCCCGGCCGCGCGCCACGACGCTGGTCAAGCGTCATGGCGACGTCCCGCCGGCCACCGACGAACTTCTGGCGATTCAGGATCTGCATACAGAGTTCCACGTCGGCAAAAGGAATCTTCGCGCAGTGGACGGCGTGTCACTCGCGGTCAGGCCAGGCGAATGCCTAGGCGTCATTGGCGAGTCGGGTTCGGGCAAGTCGGTTACGGCTCTGTCTGTCATGGGGTTGGTTGCGTCTCCTCCCGGCGTGATCACGGGCGGCGCAGCGCGCTTTCAGGGCGAGGACCTGATCGGCGCGCCCTACGAGTCGCTCCGCCAAAAGCGTGGCAACCGGGTCGCGTATATCTTTCAGGATCCGCTTTCCACCTTGCACCCGCTCTATCGCGTGGGTCAGCAGCTTGCTGAGGCGATCCGGTCGCATAACAACCTGTCGAACACAGAAGCGCGCGTGCGCGCCATCCAGTTGCTGAATGACGTGCGCATTCCGAACGCCAAGAGCCGCGTCGACGATTACCCTCACGAAATGTCCGGCGGCATGCGCCAGCGCGTTGGCATCGCCATGGCGCTCGCCAATGAACCGGACGTGATCATCGCGGACGAACCGACCACAGCGCTGGACGTGACCGTGCAAGCGCAGATTCTGTCTCTCCTGGATGACCTACGCCGCGAACGGGGGCTGGCGATCATCTTCATCACTCATGACTTCGGTGTCGTCGCACAGCTTTGTGATCGGGTAGCGGTGATGTATGCTGGCCAGATCGTGGAAGAAGGGCCAACGCAAGCCGTGCTGGACGCGCCGGCACACCCATATACCAAGCGACTGATCGCCTGCGTGCCTGAACTTGGCGGCGGCCGTCGCGAACTGGCCGCAATCCCGGGCTTGCCGCCAGTGTTGGACGATCTGCCTCCAGGCTGTGCCTTCGCGCCCCGCTGCAGCAAGGCCGCAAAACGCTGCCGACAAGGCGAAATTCCACTGCATGGTCCAGCTTTCCACGCCGTCAGATGCCTGTTTCCCGAGAGGGCGCTTTGATGCCCGCGTTGAAGGTTGAGCATTTGGCCAAAACCTACCCGCAGAAGAGGCCGCTCTTTGGCGCAGCCCCACCCGGCGTGCGCGCGGTGCGGCCAATGTCGTTCCAGGTGGAGACTGGTGAAACCCTTGGCGTCGTGGGCGAATCCGGCTGCGGCAAGTCAACGCTTGCGCGGATGCTGGTCGGTTTGCTGGAACCGACAGAGGGCACGATCGAAGTCGAGGGAAAGGCGCTCGGCACCGCTGACCCGTCAGAGTTCGGCAAGCTGATTCAATACGTTTTTCAAGATCCGCAAAGCAGCTTGAATCCGCGCAAGACGATCCGGCAGGTCATGGAAGCGCCCCTCAAGCGGCTTCACGGCATGGCGAAACCTGCACGCAAAAGGCGCATCGCCGAGATCTTCGCATCCGTGAACCTTCGCGAAGAGTTTCTTGACCGCTACCCACATGAATTCTCGGGCGGGCAAGCTCAAAGGATCGGCATCGCACGTGCGCTGGCCGCGAGCCCCCGAATCATCATTCTTGATGAACCGGTCTCGGCACTGGATGTCTCGGTCCAGGCGCAGGTCCTGAACCTCTTGGCGGATCTCAAGACAAGGTTTGGCTTGACCTATCTGTTCATCACGCATGACCTGGCCGTAGTCGAAGCGGTCAGCGAGCGGATCGTTGTCCTGTATTTCGGGGCGGTGGTCGAGATCGGCAGGGCCGATCGCATTTTCGCGAGCCCTCGCCATCCCTATACAGGCCTGCTAGCCGAAAGCGCGCCCGTCGTGGGCCGATCGCTGAAAGCACCCGAACAGAAAGGGATTGAACTTCCCGATCCACTGAACCCACCGTCAGGCTGTGCATTTGCGGGGCGATGTCCAAGGGCGACTGACCTTTGCCGAACGAGGGAACCGGAACTGAAACAGATGGGAGAAGACCAGCTTGCCGCCTGTCACTACCCGCTCGAAAACTGAGCCCAAGGTGAGCCGCCCGGTTCAAGTCGCCGAGTCGATCAAGGACTGGGTGGTCGACGAGGGCTTGAATGCCGGCGACCGCCTTCCTGGCGAGGCCGAGTTGATCGCACGCTTTGGGATGGCCAAGGGTACGATCCGCGAGGCGATGCGCATTCTGGAAGCACAAGGCCTGATCAAGACTCGAACCGGTCCCGGCGGCGGCAGCTTTGTCCACGAGGTCAGCCGCCAGCGGGCCAAGGCGCTCCTTGGGAATTACTTTTACTTCAAGGACCTGACCATCGGCGACATCTATCAGCTTCGACTGACGCTGGAACCGGAACTTGCTGCCTCTCTGGCGGGCAAGCTGTCTGAAGACGTGCTGAGATTGCTGGAAGAGAATATTGCGCAGTACTCCAGCCCCGCTGGCGATCTTGAAGAGGAGCGTGCTCAACACGTGGCCTCGCTTAGGTTCCATGCGATCCTTGCAGAACAGGCCAAGAATCCTCTGCTTGGATTTGTCATTGATTTCATGGTGAAGCTCCTCTCCGACCTAACCGTCTACCGACGCCTTTACTCGCCACCCAATTTTGAGCTCTGGAAACAAGGCAACGATCACCAGAAAGCGCTGGTCAAGGCTCTGCGCGACGGTGATGCAGACCGAGCCTGCGCGATCATGACCGATCACATGGAAACCGCCTGGAAGCTCATGCGTCAGCAGGAAGTCGAGATGCAAAGCCGTTTCATTTCGGAGTGATCATCAATGCGGGGCTGCACCGCGCTTCCGCCTTCCCGACCCGCAGTCAATTGAAATGACGCCAGTCTCTCAGGGTCTCGTTTGGATTGAGAGATCGTCGAATGGGAGGCCATGAGTTCTCATGGTTCATGGCAACAAGAGATTCGTGTTAAGTCCGCCACCACAACGACAAGTCGCGCCGCCACCACTGGCACTGCGGCCTTCCTCTGCTACAGATCCAATGAGCTGATTCAGTGAGCTGGCACGGCTCAGAGCGGCAGCGAGCACTCGACACCATGAACGAACACCTGAAGGGTCTGATCGTTACGACGCTGGGCGTCTTGCTCGTCGTGCCTGACTCGCTGTTCGTCAGGCTCATTGAGGCAGAGCCGATGGTCACAGCCTTCTGGAGAGGTTCGATCGCCGGGGCCATTGTCCTTGTGGTCCTGCTAGCAATTCAGGGTGTACGGGGCTTCCGGGCCGTCTTTCAGACAGGCTGGCCGGGGCTGGCTTATACCGTATTGATGGGAACAACGGCACCGGCCTTCGTGTTTGCCGTAACCCAGACAAGCGTGGCCAATGTGGTCTTCATCTTTGCCTCGATTCCCGTCTTTGCTGCGCTCTTCAGCCGTATCTTCCTTGGAGAGATCATCCGGGTGCGCATGGTGATCACCATGGCGGTCGTGATCTTTGGGCTGGGCATCATCGCTTATGGATCCAAGGAGACGCAGATCGCTTCTTGGAAAGGGGACATCTGGGCGGTCTACATCTCTGCCGCGTTTGCCGCGGCTTTGACGGCCGTGCGCAAAGTCAAGGCGACTTCGATGATCCCGGCCATTCCCGTCGCCTATATCGGCGCGGCAATCGTCCTCGGAGTGTTCGTGTCTCCGGGCGAGGCATTTGAGGCGCAATGGCCGCTCATATTGGGCCATGGTGCTTTCATCGGCGCAGCATCCTGTCTTCTCGCACTTGGTCCCCGATACATCAGTTCGGCCGAGGTGGCACTGCTCATCCTGCTGGAGTCGGTCCTTGCCCCGATCCTTGTCTGGTTGGCAATTGGAGAAAACCCCGGCTCATGGGCGGTCGCTGGCGGGACGGTCGTTGTCGGCGCGCTCGTTGTTTCCAACATCTATAGTCTGGTGAGGCAAAAGGCACGGTAGGCCCGAGGCGAGCTATTGGGACATGCCGCACGCTGCACGGACAGCCGGACTGCAGCCGGACGACGCGGCTCGCCGACTTGACCGTTCTGACACTGAACGACTTGATGTTGCCGGGCAATCCGGACCAGGCATTCCCGCCGCTGACGAAACTGATGGAGCTGGGCCGCGCCTTCAAGTTCCTGGAAATCGACCTGACCGTGGATGTTGCCATGCAATTGACAGGTTGATTCCACCCGAATCCGCCATTTTCCTTTTGAATCGCGAAGGATGCCTGTCTGACCCCCGAATGAAGATTCGTCCAAAATTGGCCGTTTCGCCACCAGCAGCTGTCCACATCGAGACGATTGGCAAACGGTTGTCGCACCAACAAGGAGACGCAATTCCAAAAGGTGAGAAGTCGGGCTCAAACGAACTCAGCGGATTGGATGGCGTCTTCAATTGCATCTACAATCTCCGAGCACTGATCTGTCGAAATGATGATCGGTGGCGACAGGACGATGCGATCTCCGACGGGTCTGACGATGACGCCATTGTCGACGCATTTCTTGAAGACGCGCTCCCCGGCCTTCGCGCTGACGGGCAGCGGAGCCTTGGTTGCCTTGTCGGCAACAAGATCAACTGCCAGCATCAATCCCTTCCCGCGCACGTCACCAACGCACGGCAAATTGCGCAACCGTTGCGCACAGCTTTGAAAGAACTCACCCACGGTCGCGGCATTTGGCAACAGGCTTTCCCGTTCCATTATCTCGATGTTCTTCAAGGCTGCGGCACAGGCAACCGGGTGGCCGAAATAGGTGAGACCCATCGAAAAAACGCCGCCTTCGCATTGCGGGCGGCTGATGACTTCGTAGATCTCGTCCGAAATCAGTGTCGCCCCAAGGGGGATGTAGCCTGACGTGATCCCCTTGGCCGAAACCAGTATGTCGGGTTGGCAATCGAATACGCTTTCTGAGGCGAACCACTCCCCAAGACGCCCGAACGCGGTGACGACTTCGTCGGCGACATAGAGAATGTCGTGCTTCTTGCACACCTCGCGCATGCGACGGTGATAGCCTATTGGCGCGATCAGCACGCCACCCGCACCCATGATCGGCTCGGCAATGAAGGCGGCAACGTTGTCCGGACCGAGCTGGTCGATCCTGTCCTCGAACTCCTGCACCAGGTGATCACAATAGGCGGCTTCGGTCATGTCGTCCGGCTTTGCATACATGTTGGCAGCCGAGACGTGGCGAATGAAATCCTGTCCAACGCGATCGAAACTGTTCTTGGTTGCAAGAATCCCTGTGAGTTCGGCGGCGACATAAGTCGCGCCATGGTAGGCGCAATTCCGACTTATGATCTTCTTCTTGCGATGCAGGCCGCGCATCGAATTGTAGTAGTGCACCAGTCGGATCGCCGCATCGTTGGCGGTGGAACCCCCACAGGTGTAATAGACGTGGTTCAAGTCGCCCGGCGCGTTCTGAGCCAGCCAGAATCCAAGCTCCGCGGCAGGTACATTCGTCGAGTGGCCAAAAGGATTGTAGTATTGCATCTGCATGACCTGAGCCGAAATGGCGTCCGCCATTTCTTGGCGCCCATGCCCAATGTTGACGCACCAGAGACCTGCAATGCCGTCAAGCAGCTTGCGTCCGTCCGTGTCGGTAACATGCATGCCCGAGGCACCATCTATGACCTGGCTGCCCTCGTCGTGAAAGGAAGAGAAATCCGTGTAGGGGTGGAGCACATGGGCACGGTCCTTGGCCCAAGCTGAATTGGCGTCCGGTTTGTTCATGGGAAGACTTCCTCATGCTCGATGCATGCAGGGGACGGTACATCAGTCTCGGCCCTAGGCGCAGTCACCACTTGGGGTTACGCGCTAGCCAGCTTCAAGGAATTGCAGCGGATCGCCCTCGGCGGTCGGGGGCATTTTTCCGAGTGCAGTGAGGAACATCGACAAGAGTTCGCCTTGGGACGTTACGGCGAGCTTCGTGTAGATCCGCTTGCGGTGAACCTTGATCGTCTCAGGCGAGTTGTTGAAGTGTGCGGCAATGGATTTTGACGAATGCCCCTGCAGGATCATGCGAAGAACGTCGCCTTCGCGAGGACTGAGAACGGAGGAGCCGAAGGCCTCAAAGGCTGTGTCAATTTGCGCAGAAAGACGACCGGAGCCGTCGGTGTTCGCAGGCGTCAGCCTCGTCCAGTGCCGCCGGACAAGGGCCGAGATCAGCGGCTTGGTCGAATTCAGCCGGGTCGGATCTGCACGGGCACCTTTGGCTTGTGTCCCCATGGAAAAGAAGAGTGCTGCATCGTCTTCGATGTGAAGCATCAGGCCGCATTCATCGGTCAGTGCCATGTCGCGGAAGAACTTTGCGTAGTACTCGGATTGCTTGAAGTCGTCCGGAGCCACCTCGTCGAGCGACAGGACCTGATCGCCTCTCTTTCGCCGGAACAGCAGATAAAATGGGTCAAGGACATAGGCCACGTCCAGGTATAGCTTCAGCGACGCCTTCTGGCCTTCGTCGGTATGGTTGCCGTAGAGCCCCACGGGTTTCTGGTCATCAAAAAAGGCGCTGAGAAAGACCGTGTCGGCGCAGCAAAGCGAGGCGCAAAAGCGGCTGATCAAACAGGGGAAATCCGGCGTGCCAATGGAAGTTACACAGGCTCCCAGTTCCTTGAGTTCGTTGTCGGTCAGCGTCGCGGACATGGCACGACTATGGCACCAAGTTTGGCTTGGCAAAAGTGCGCGTCGCCTAAGGGTGCTTGAGGTCGTCTAGTTGGCTCGAAGGAGGAATGCCGCGCTCGCTCCAGCCATCCGGCAGTTCCGCGATCAAGAGACCTTCGCCAGTTCCCTTCGCGCCAAGAGGATAGCCGTCCGGACCATGGATGGCCGAGCGACCGACATACTCCAGTCCCGCCGATGCTCCGCAGTAGTTCGCATAGACAATCGTCACGGCGTTTTCTGCGGCGCGCGCGGGGATGAGGATCTGATTCACGTTTACGAACGGCATCATGTTCGCGGTCGGAACGAGAATGACCTCCGCACCCAGTTTGGCAAGGTGCCGGACGTGTTCGGGAAACTCGGCGTCATAGCAGATCAGAAGGCCAAAGCGCTTGCCCTTGAACTCGAAGGTCACATAGGTGTCGCCGGAGGCGTAGAGCGCTTGCTCGTCTGGGCCGAACAGCTGGATCTTGCGATAGCTCGCCAGAGGCGTTCCGTCGTGGGCGAAGGAATGGGCCGAGTTGAACAGCCGGTCTTCAACGTATTCGGGCAAACCGATTGTCAAGCCCACGTTGTGGCGCCGACAGAGGTCGGCGATACACTCATGAATCTTGTCCCAAGTCTCCGGCCTTTCACGAGAGACTGCAGTGTACCCGGGCAGAAAGGCTTCGGGAAGGACCAGCATGTCAGCGCCGGATTTCGCGGCGGCCGACAAGGCAAATTCAATGGTGGCGATCCCCTCCTGCAAGCTGATTGGTTGAGGGGTTTGGTAGAGACCGACGATCACAGATCAGAAACCTTCCGCGCCGGGCAGGTACACGACGAGAGTGCATCCATTGCGGGTTGAGGAATTGTGCTCGGTGCCTGACGCTAGGCAGACAACGTCGCCCGGCTTGTATTCGTATCCGTCATGATCTGTCAGATCGCCGTCGATGACATAGAATTCTTCGGCTCCGATGTGGGTATGAGCCTTGCTCGTGGTGCCAGGGGCCATGCGGTAGACGTGAAATCCGTAACCGGGCTGGCCGCCATTGACCTGCAGCACCTCTCCGTCTTGTTCCCCCTCGGCAGTCAGGAAGGGTTGGAATGTGCCGCTTGCGACGTTTTCAACCTTGCGATCCTCGGGCTTTATTGGTTGCATTGGCTCCTCCTGTCATTGGGGCCGCACCATGAACGCGGCCACGGTCGGTTCACTTTCTTACGTTCGTCCCATTCTGATTATAGTCGGCCTGGATGGGTTGGTCACTGACCTCAATGACCACGGACGGCCCTGCTGAGGCCGGACAGTTGGAGTCCTGCAGGCGTGCGATCTCGGGATCGAGGGATTCGGCCACGCCCGAAAGTCCCGAGCCATGGCGGGCATCGTTCGAATTTGCTGCGATGTCTTCGGGCATCAACAGAAAGTCGATGAAGGCGACTTCGTTGTCCCGACGTGGCGCGCCCTTCAAGAGATCGACGCTGTCCATACAGGCCACGGAGCCCTGGATCGGGACAGCGCATTTCAGACCTGCTCTCACGACACCGACCTTGGCCACGACGCCATGGCCATGCTCAATTCAAATGGATTTTGCAACCGCAAGGGCAAGAGACCAATTGGCGAGAGCCCGCCCCCAAGTCCGATGACTGCGAAGCATCATTCAAGCCGACAAAATCACTCTGTGACAAGACACTAGACTATAAAGAGTTGTCGCCCAAAACGCGTGAGGCGGTCGTAGCCAGTGTCGGTGATGGCGATGGTCTCTGACATACCGAATCCGCGGGCAAGAACGTAGGTGTGAAATGTCATGCCCGTTTCGAAGTGCCAGTCACACCCCGGCGCCGCTTCCAGGGCTTCGCCGCCCGATGGTTGCAGCAGCAGGCCAACCGAATAGAACGTCTTGTTCGTATAGGTCTCGCGCAACCCCTGGGAGAGCACGCCGTCCCGGTAGATTGCATCCGGCACGGCAGCCGGAACGCCGGGGCGCACTTCGTCCAGCGCCGCATCCTGGATCGCGATAAGGCTCTCGACTACCTTGTGGTCTCTGTCGCTGGCCTCTGCCACCCGCAAGGGGCGCATGAAGCGGGCGTGATAATGGCGCACATTTGGTGTCGTCTCGATCTGGACGATGTCGCCGCGTTGGAGAACGCGATCCGAATAGCCGCCATGCAAGTGAAACGCCCGTTCCCCGGATGACATCACGCCCGGACCCGGAAGGTCGCTGCCCGCTCGGATCATGGCGGCGCAAACCTCGGCCGCAACTTCACGTTCACTGACACCGACACCGGCGCTGTCAATTGCCGCCTGCATGCCGGCCTCTGCTGCCTTTCCCGCAAGCCTTTGCAAGGCAATCTCGGCGGTAGACTTCTTCAGACGCATCTTGCCCGCGAGCCCGCTTTCGTCCGTGAACCGATAACCGGGAAGGCAGTCGTTCAATTGCTGGTAGCGCGCAACCGACAAGGGCCACGCAGCGGTTTCAACTCCGACCTTGGCCGTCGCGCCCAGACTTGCCTGGATCGCCTTGGCGGCGACGGCTACGGGCGAGTCGCTGTCGGTCCACATCGCACGATCCGGGAACACGGAGGTTGCGTCGAGGTAGTACTCCTCGACATCGCGGCAGACCAATGTCGGCTGACCCTCGATTGGAATGACGGCGAGTTGAAAGGAGCCATATCCCCGCGTGAAGAATCCGGTCAACCAAGTCACCGTCTCGGGCTGGAAGGCAAGCAGCCCGTCAAGCCCGCGCGTCGTCAGCTCTGCCTGCACACGGGCCAGACGCGCCTCATATTCGGAAAGCTCGAACCAAGGCTCGTAAATCAGCGGCGGGACCATGCGCGCGCCTTCACTACATCGACGAACCGTGTCAGCATTGTCTTGGCTTCCGTGGCTTCATCCGCAGAATCCTTGAGAGCATCCACGTTGGCGCCGTCTTTTTCCATGCGGTCCCGGTTTTCTTCGAACCAAATTGGGGCCTGTTCCCGGGTGATCTCGGGATGGCCCTGAATTCCCCAGACCGGGGCATCTCGCCAGCGCCAGATCTGGTTGGGACAAATGTCGGAGCTTGCAAGGATCGTCATGTCCGGGTGGTCGCCGCGCACTTCGTCGTTGTGCCAGACGAACATGTGCACGCTCTTGCCCAACGCGCCAGAAATCGGGTCGTCACTTGCAGCCTCCGTTACCGGAAGATCCTTGTATCCTATCTCGCAGGATTCGCGGCGGAAGACCTGATCGCGCCCGCAAAGGGCCGAGGCCAGGATCTGGCTGCCGAAGCAGATGCCAAGCATCGGAATCTCCCGCTCCGCTGCAGCCGTGATCAGGTCATGCTCCTGGTGAATGAACGGGATGTCCTCATAGGCGCCATGGGGGCTGCCAGACACGAAGATCCCGTCATATCCGTCCAGGCTGCTTGGAAACTCTCCATTGAACGCCCAACAGCGGTCGATGGTCAGACCCCAGCCTTCAAACCGGTCGTCCAGCTTTGCCACGGATTCGAAGTTCGGGCCGTTGCCAAGATAGAGCAAATGACCGCCCGACATGAAGACCTCCTCTTTTGGGCGCTCTTGGTATACCAATGGTTTGCCGTCGTGCAACGAATTTGGGTGCGCCGGTCGGCGAAGCGCACCTCTGCAAGCCGAGAGGAGTGAGAGACCAATGCAGATCGATCTAAACGCGGATCTCGGAGAGGGGTTCGGACCATGGACGATTGGTGACGATGCGGCGATGCTGGACATCGTCACGACGGCCAACATTGCTTGCGGGTTTCACGCCGGCGACCCCGAATCGATGAAGCGCACTATTGGACTCGCTCGCGAACGGCGGGTCGCGGTCGGTGCCCACCCTGGGTACCGCGACCTGATCGGATTCGGGCGGCGTGCGCAGATTGGAGTCACGGCGCACGAGATCGAGACGCTCGTTGCCTATCAGGTGGGCGCCTTTCAGGCGATGGCGTCGCTGACAGGACACCCTGGAACTCATGCCAAGACGCACGGCGCACTCGGAAACGCCTGTGCGGACGACGACGACCTTGCCGATGCAGTAGCCCGAGGCATTCGAGCCGCCGATCCCGAACTTGCATTCATGGTGATGCCGGGAACGGCGACCGAGCGCGCCTGCGATCGTGCAGGCTTGCGTCCGATACGCGAAATCTACGCGGACAGGACCTATGACGACAGCTTCAACCTGACGAGCCGCAAGATCGACGGCGCCGTCATCCACGATGTTGAGACCGCACTGACTCGCGTGAAGGAAATGGTGGCCGAGGGACGGCTGGAATCGGTGACGGGCAAGCGCCTGCCGGTCGAGATCGATTCAGTGTGCGTGCACGGGGACAACGAGGCGGCGGTTGCCATGGCACGAGCGCTGCGTGACGGACTCGAAGAGGCAGGCTGGACGGTTGCGTCGACGAAAGCACGCTAAGGCTCGTCGCCCTTCGTCACCCCTCCTATCAGATTGTGCGAAAGCAGGTCCGGCGAAAAGCCGCCGACAGGTTCTAACTCCAACTCCAAAGAGCTGCGCCAACGTGCCGAACGGCGCGCCGCATCAATCGCATCCCCTTCCGAAACCACCCTAAATCGCACGTCCCGGCCTATAGACACCTGCACCAGCCGGTCCAGGTCGGCCGAAATCACCGTTGCGATCTTCGGGTAACCCCCGGTAGTCTGGCAGTCCCGACCCAGCACGATCGGGTTCCCGTCGCCAGGAACCTGAACGCTTCCGGGAACCACCCCCTCGGACACGATGTCGTGCCCCTTTGAAGACTGAAGAGCGGGGCCTTCAAGACGCAAGCCCATCCGGTCGGATCGCGGACTGATCCTGTAGCTCGACGACAGGAACCGAGACCATGTCGCTTCCTCGAAATGGTCTGCCTGCGGGCCCGGAACGATCCTGATTGCATCCCTGCCGTAGTCCTTCATGCCTTCGGTGAGGAACAAGGGCGCATTGTCGGAACTGCCAATGCAAGGAAGCCGATCTCCCGGCGACAGCACATCCCCGCCGATCCCCGAGCGTCGATGGCAGGAGCGGCTG
>JAJDVJ010000004.1 GCA_022826205.1 Silicimonas sp.
ACGTACCCCATCCAGCTGTGGCTGATCTTCGTGTCACGCAATTCCGGAAAGAGTCTGTCAAGGTCACGCTTGAGGCGGATCGCACTCTGTCTCGTATTCGTCTCTGTGCTCGAAACGCGCCCCCCAAAGACGATCCTCAGGCGATCCGGTGACGGGCGGTAGTAGTAGACGACCCTGCGGCTGTCGCTGACGATCCGGTTCGTTGGCATGAGCCGGTCCATCAGGCCCTGTTCAATCGGTTCCGTCGCGATCACGTAGCTGCCGATTGGAATGACACGCCGCCTCAACCAGGGGGTCAAGCCCGACGTGTAGCCGTTTGTAGCGATCACGACATCCCGTGCGCGAACTTCACCGCGACTGGTCCGCAAGACAAATCCTTGCCCGGACTCTTCGATCGAAGTGACCCTGGAATGCGTGGCAACCTGTGTTCCCGCAGCAACCGCGAGGTCCAGCAGCGCTTGATGATACCGCGCCGGGTCCAGGCTTGCGTGCTTCTCGAAAACGATGCCGCCGTGGTAGTTGTCAGTTCCGATCTCTGCTTGTTGATCGCCGCGCTCGATAATGCGGTATGGAACCCCCAGCCCGCGTGGTTGGCTCGTGACTTGCCGAACCAGCTTGGCAAACGCGCGCGCGTTATGAGCCGCGTGAAACCGGCCCGGCACCATGAAGTCGCAATCCATTTCTTCGTTCCGGATGAAGTCGCCGATCCAGGACAGGGCGGTCTGCCCTTCCTTCAGGATGTCGAATGCAGTTTGCGGCCCGTATCTCTTGGTGAGTTCGCCCAGCGAAGGCTTGACGCTGGTGCTGATCTGGCCCCCATTGCGCGTGCTGCAGCCAAAGCCGGCATCTCCCGAGTCAAGGACCAGTGTCGAACGTCCGCCGCGCGCGGTCACGATTGCCGAGTTCAACCCGGTGTAGCCTGAACCCACGACTGCGACATCTGCCGAAGACGGAAGATCGCAGACGGGAAGCTCCGGTCGTGGGGTTCGGTCCCACCAATAGGGTTCCGTCTTGAAATCAGGCGCGAACATTGCTTGGTTGGCCTACCAAAACCTGTGCCAATTCCTGAACATCCATTGATTCATTGATGCCATCAACCCGGCAATTCCCTCAACAACGCGGAAGGGACAATCGAGGGGGGCCGTCCAAATCGTGCCGTCTACATTGGCGGGTTGGTCTACCGCACTGGATGCGATGGGTCGGCACGGTCTGCCCGATGTCTTCGTGCGACATGGTCGAAACCGTCAACACTGCGACCACAGAAATTGGAGCTTCTCCCCTTGGCAAGGGCACCACGAGACGTTGTGCAAGCAGGGGGCGTCGCTTGAGCAGGCAAGAGCGCGGCCGCATCAGGTCTGCGGCCTGCATCGGGGCGAACTCTGCCGTCCGAAGACAATCCGTCAACAGATGTTGCCGATCTGGGCACGCATCCCGATGATGTCGTGACGTCGATGAATGCCGAGCGCGCTGTCGTGTTCCGGCGCTCGTCCAGACAGACGCACGAGGTCGAACTGTGCCAACTCAGATCGCTTACGGCTTTCTGATTCCCGGGATGCTGCTGATCCCCTCAATTGCGCGGAAAATTGGGACGATCAGGACCGTAGTGCGCACCCAGATAGTCAAGAATGGTTGTCCTTGAATCGCCCTCGATCGGATCCATTTCGTGCTCTTCGACCATCCAGTCCAAGAGTTCGTCCCATTGCTCGCGTGTCATCCCTTGCTGCGCCACGATCCGCTCCGAATGACAAGCCGTGCACGCGTCGAAGGTCTCGGACGCGCCGGGGGCGGCCACCATGACGCCGTAATCCTCCGGCTCGGGCGGCAAGACGCCCGCCGATGCCTCCTGCGCCTCGCCGAAATCGGCCGGGCTGTCGCTCATTCCGTTAAGGAAGGCAATGACATCGGCGCGGTCCTGCTCGCGCTTCAGCCCGACGAAGCTCATGGACCCGCCTTTCACGAACCCGCGCGGCTTGGTCAGGTAGGCATCGAGGCGCTCAGGCGTCCAGGTGCCGCCGAACGCCAGCATCGCCTTCGAATAGCGGAAGCCCTCCCTGGCCCCCACTGGCGCGCCGACAATGCCCCAGAGATTGGGTCCGGTCTTCTTTCGCCCTCCCCTCTCGACCGTATGGCAGGCGACGCACTTGCGGTAGACCTTCTCGCCGCGGACGGAATCGGCTCCGGCGAGGCGCGCCTCCAGTTCGGCCGCCTCGGCCGACGCTGCCGCCATGCAGACGCAGAGCAGCAGCACCGCCGCAATGTGCATCGGATTGGACACCTCGGCCTCCGGTCAGGCGACGCGCAGCGCCACCCGGTGCATTGTGTTGTTGAGATACCCCTTCGGGTTCCAGTCGATGGCGAAGGGCTGCATCTCGCCCGCACTGTCGGTCGCCCGTGCCCAGACCTCGTAGTAGCCGACCTCGGGGAAAGACACGACACGCCGCCAGTTCTGCCACGCGCCCAAATTGACTGGCTCGTCCAGTTCGGCCCCCATCCAGGTCTTGCCGAAATCGATGGAAAGATCGACGGTCGAAACGGTTCGGTCGCCCGACCAGGCATGGCCGCGCACCTCGACCTCCCGGGATGCGGTGCTGTCACTCTTCGGCGCCGTCACGAGGGCCTTGACTGGCATGCGCTCGATGATCTCGAAATCCTCCTTTGGCACCTTGTCGCCCGGGGCGACGGGGTAGCGCGGCACTCGATAGGAGGTGCCGGTCATTTTCGGCCCGTCATGCACGATGTCACGGAGCTGGATGCGAGTCAGCCATTTCTGCGAACAGGAACCTGGCCAGCCCGGCACCACCAGACGAAGCGGCGCGCCGTTCTGCTTGTGCAACGCTCCGCCGTTCATCGCGAACGCGATGAGCACGTT
>JAJDVJ010000047.1 GCA_022826205.1 Silicimonas sp.
CTTCTGAACCAGTTCCGCATTGCTCCTTGCCAGCCGCGTCTTGTCATACTTGATGTTGTCCTCAAGCCCGGTGCGGCAATGCCCGCCAAGTTCCAAGCACCACTTGTTCACTTCGAACTGATGCCGCCCAATTCCGGCTGCCCCCCATGTCGCACCCGGCAAGACAACTGCGAGTTCGGACACGAGAAACTCCAGCAGGGTTCGCCTTGCCGGCATGGCGTTGGGAACTCCCATGACAAATTGCACATGCGCGGGCGCATTGATCATTCCGCGATTGATGAGATCGGTCGTGTTGTACAGCATGGCTGCGTCGAAGACCTCGATCTCGGGTTTCACGTCGTACTTCAGCATTCGTTGAGCCAGGCCATCTATGAAGTCCGGCGGGTTTTCGTAAATCGCGCCGGGAAAGTTGACCGATCCCGTGGTCAGCGAGGCCATGTCCGGCCGAAGGTCCAGTGCGGCGCCACGCGCGCTCTGATCCCGTCCACGGCCACCCGTTGAAAACTGGATGATCATGCCTGGGCAGTGCCTTTGCACACCTTCCTGCACCTTGGCGAATCTTTCCGGATCAGAGCTGGGACTTTCGTCGTCGTTCCGGACATGAACATGCACCAGCGACGACCCGGCTTCGTAGGCTTCATGAGTGGACTCGATCTGGCTGGACGGATCGACCGGCACCGCGGGGCAATCCGATGTCCGCGGAATGGCCCCGGTGATGGCGGTTGTAATGATGCAGAGTCGGGTCATGTTTCCATGAAGTGAAAGGTGCTGATGTCATCGCGAGTCGAGACTTCCTTGAGCAATGTAAGAAGCGGTGTCTCCGCGAGGCGATAAGTGGTCTTGATCGGCCCTGCATCCTTCAATGCGCTGTACTGAGTGTCGTCGTAAAACGCCGCCAAGAGCAGGTCATCGTCGGAGGCGAACGGGCCGCGTGTCTTGCGAATTCGGTCAAGCGACGGCGGCACTAGTGCCCCAGCGCGCTCCGTGATCGGCTCCTTGCCGCCACAGAGACGGTCATAGAGATCGGAATCAATCTCGCCCGCGATCTCGCCATATCCGCCGCGTGCATAAAGGCGCACCTCGTCCGGAATGCTGTCGTAGCGTTCCCGCCCCTGGTCAATCGCCATGACGTTCAGTACTGCTTGAGTAACGATGTATTGTGCGAACGGGCTGACAACTATGGGATAGCCGAGGTCGGCACGCACGCGGCCGGCTTCCTCAAGGATCTCCTCGATACTGTCCAAAAGGCCAACTCCTTCCAGCTGCACCTTCAGATTGGAAATCATCCCGCCCGCCACCTGATGGTGGAAGTGAAATTCGTCATATTCCAGCACTTGACCAACGGGCTTTCCCTCGACCTTGGCAATGTAGTCAAGTCGTTCGGCCACTTCCCGGACTGCATCGAGATCCAAGTCGGCGGTGTGCCCGCGTCGGCGGCAGTTTTCGACCATGCTCTCGGTAGCCGGATGCGAAGCGCCGTTTGCCAGCGTCGAGGTGGCGGTATGCAGTACATCGATACCATGTTCGACCGCGACCAGCGCCGTATAGGGCGAAAGCCCTGACAAGCAATGCGAGTGCAGTTGCAGCGGCAGGTCGCCGATTGCCTCCTTGATCGTGGGCACAAGGGTGATCGCGCGATCGGGGGTCAAAAGACCGCTTGGATCCTTGATGAACACGCCATCCACACCGATCCCGACCAGTTCCCTGGCCTTTTGAGCATAGTATTCGTCGGTGTGGACGGGGCTGAGTGTATAGACCAGCCCGGGCACCGTGTGGATTCCCAGCCGACGGGCTGCCTCGACGGGAATGCGCAGGTTTCTGACGTCGTTAATTGGATCGTAAGGCGTGTGATAGCGCATGCCGTTGGCTGCAAACCGTTCGGCAGCGAGTTCGACCACGTCGTCGGAAAAGAACTCGAACGTAAAGAGGCATTGCCCCCTAGTGTGAATGATCAGTGGCGTTTCAGTGACCCAGGTGTTCAGGATGCGCATGCGTTCCCACGGATCTTCGCGGAGAAAGCGCACGCAGACATCAAAAACCGCACCGCCAACCAGATCAATTGCTTCGAACCCGGCGCGATCCAGAAAGGGAGCAATGTCTTTCATCATTGCCGTCGTCATGCGCGTTGCCCACAAGCACTGATGCGCATCGCGCAACGTGACATCGACGAAACGTACGTCCTTGCTCATGCAGTCCTCTTCGCTGAATCGGGCATCATTTCACTTTCGATCCATCGGGTGTGAACCCGATCCGACAAGAAGTCATCGTGGTCGATGACTTTCCTGTGAAATCCGATGGTTGTCGCCACTCCGCCCACCTTGAAACGGTCCAGCGCCGAACGGGATCTTGCCAGGGCCTCGTCCCGGTCCTTTCCTAGAATGATCAGCTTTGCGATCATTGAATCGTAATAGGGTGTGATCATCTGCCCACTATACGCTGCACTGTCGAGCCGGATGCCCGGCCCTTGCGGCGGCTGCCAGCAATTCAGGCGGCCCGGTGACGGCCGGAATCCGAGCTGCCAATCCTCGACATTGATGCGGTACTCAATGGCGTGGCCCGTGGCCGAGTTCCCGATATCGAAGGTGTCCAGTTGCGCCCCGCCGGCGATCGCGAGCTGCATTTCAATCAAGTCCCGGCCAATGCGCATTTCGGTGACGGTATGTTCGACTTGAATGCGGGTATTCATCTCAATGAAGAAGAACTCCCCGGTTGGGACGTCGAGGATGAATTCGATGGTCCCCGCACCTTCGTACGCGATACCGCGCGCCAGAGACAATGCGGCCTGTTTCAGTCGCGCACGCATGTCGGCGTCAACGATGGGCGACGGTGACTCCTCGATCAGTTTCTGGTGTCGTCGCTGAACGCTGCAATCGCGTTCATCAAAGGCGATTGCGCCGCCTCCGCCATCTCCCATGACCTGCACCTCGATGTGACGCACTGCATCGAAAAAGCGTTCGATATAGACCGCGCCGTCGCCGAAGGCGGCCTCGGCCTCACGCATCGCTTCCAAAAACGCGGGCGGAAATTCCGCGGGCTCGCGGACAATGCGCATGCCGCGCCCACCGCCGCCAGACCTGGCCTTGAGCAAAAGGGGAAAACCCAGCTCATCCGCCACCGTCTGTGCGTTGTGCAATGCCGTGAAGGCGGTCTTCGAGCCCGGTACAACCGGCACGCCGAACCGTTCGGCGACATCACGGGCCCTGGATTTGTCGCCCATGGTGCGGATGGCTTCGGCCGAAGGACCGATGAACTTGAGGCCGTTCTCTTCGCACAGTACGGCGA
The DNA here is from genome assembly GCA_022826205.1 of Silicimonas sp. Classification (GTDB taxonomy): domain Bacteria; phylum Pseudomonadota; class Alphaproteobacteria; order Rhodobacterales; family Rhodobacteraceae; genus JAJEFO01. The sequence goes on from JAJDVJ010000047.1 coordinate 3,283, forward strand.
ACTCGGAATTCTCGGCCAGAAATCCGTAGCCTGGATAGACGGCGTCGCACCCTGTCGCCGTCGCGACATGTACCAGCGTTTCGGCGGCGAGATAGCTCTCTGCCGCTGCGGGAGGACCGATACAGACACTGTCGTCTGCTGCCCAGACATGCGGCGAAGCGGCGTCAGCCTCGGAATAGACGGCAACGCTCTCGATCCCCTTGCGGCGGCACACGCGAATTGCCCGCAACGCTATTTCGCCACGATTTGCAACGAGCACACGTCGCAGCCCTGAGGCGGCTCTTGAAGCCGTCCTGCCATTTGTCGTCTTGATCACCACAGCGTCTCATTATGAAAGACGATTAGTTTCAAATAAAGTATAGGTTGATTGATTTCTCGTGCGCAAGTGAACATAATCCGTTCTGAATATAGACGTTTCGAGCCGAATTCAGGATCACCACGCATGCGGCACCTCCGGCAAGAAAGGCCCAAATGACCCAAACACCATCTAGAGACTCCGTGATCGACCTGTCTCGCCTTGCCAGCGCGCGGAACGCTCCGTCTGACGCCATCTTCGAAGACACGCGGCGCGAACAGCTTTCGGAACTGGGCGTGACCGGAAAGGCGTTCATGATCCTCGAATTGATCACCCGTGCAGCAAAGCCGATCTCGATCTCCGAGATCATTCGCACTACCGGACTCACAAAGCCAACGGCGCACCGCGTGGTCAACATGCTGGTTGAGATGGGCTTTGTCGAAAGGGATGCAACCCAGACGGGCTTTGTCGAAGGGCAACACTTGGTCACTCTCGCACTTCAAGCCTTGGTGGGATCGGCGCCGCGATCGTTGCGGCACTCGATCTTGCAGGAAATCGTGGCGGAAACCGGAGAGACCTGCAACTACGGGACGCTGTCCGGATCAGAGGTCATTTATCTGGACCGGGTGGAATCGAAGTGGCCGCTCGGCCTCAGGTTTGCGGCCGGAAGCAGGGTGCCAGCGCATTGCACCGCCATTGGCAAGCTGATGCTGAGCTTTCGGTCTGACGACGAATTGCAGTGGATGTTCAAGGCCAGCCCGCTGACAGCTTACACGAACGCGACAATCGTCGATCCTGACCGGTTGATCGAAGCGGTGCGCGAAGTGCGCCAGGACAGAATTGGCACGGACAACCAGGAATTCATGCACGGGGTGGTTTGCGTGGCAGTGCCGGTGATCGATTCGCAACGTAAGTGCCTAAGCTGCATCGCGCTCTCGGCACCCGAAGCACGAATGACACTTAACGAAATGCTGGGCTTTGTCCCGAAGATGAGGGATGCCGCAAATCGGATTGCGAGTACGTTTGCCTACAGCAGTGCAAATGGAACGGTTGGAGAGTGAAATGCCCTTGAGTTACAGCGAAGTGGCGGAAATCGTCAAAATCATAGACAGCAGCAATTGCGACGAGGTTTCACTGGAACTTGAAGGGACTCGAATCCTGATCCGCCGCCGGGGTGCAGCGGCGCTTGAAACGACCACACGCAGCCCGGCCGAGGCATCCGTGGAGACGTCCGCATCCAGCCCCCCGAAGGCGCAGCCTCTTGCAGCTTCCGCGTCTGCGTCACCGACATCATCAGAGGATTTGGCCACAGCCACGGCACCCGACGTTGGCAAGGTATGCTCGCCAATGGTCGGAACATTCTATACCCGTCCTTCGCCGGAGGAGCCTGAATTCGTGACAGTTGGTACCAAAGTCGATGTTGGCACCCCGCTTTGCATTATCGAGGTGATGAAGCTCTTCACCACCATCGAAGCCACCCTAGCTGGTACGATCCGCGCGGTTCTCGCAGAAAACGGTCAAATGGTTGAGTACGGGCAACCACTGTTCGTGATCGAGTGATTTGCCTGACGAACTATCTCACCCATCGCCAATCAGCCCAGTGCCGACCAAGGTGTGCCACTTGCCGTGAGCGCAGCGAAATCGCTATCAGCAACCACTTTGTGAACAGTACTTGGCCCCGCGTCTGGTGCGGCGTGTCATTCCTGGCAATCAGCGCGGCTGAGACCGGCGGACCATCAACCGCCGCTTCGCTCTGGCCCAACCTTCCCTCGAAACCGCCAGCAAGACCGTTCGCGTCGCCACTTGGCGAGGGCACAGTCGCCAACTTCTCTGGACTTTCCTAGGGGCGGCAACGTCGGCAACTTGCGCTGGCCGAAACTTTTGAGGCTGCTGCCGGTCTTCCGACGGCAATCGATCCGTTCGTCCAAGGCCGCGTTGTAAAGTTGCCACTGGCCTTCGGGCATCCGCTCAAACCACCACCAGCCTCCGCACGTCCGTGGCAGCAGGCAACGGCCATGCGGTGGTTCCTCCCGTTTGCGCCCGATTGGGGGAGTCGGATGCGTCATTGCAGCGCGGCTCCACCGCGTAGGCACGGGACGGAATACAAAATTCGTCAATGGTCACTCACGTCCCCCGTACGAGTGCCGCCCAAGCCTGGGCTCGGTCTTCGCGGCCCCAGATCGACTTGTTCACTTAGGTGACAGATTCGACTGCGGCTCCGTCATTGCAGGTGGCGTGCATGTACGCGTCCAGCGCCACCGAACGGCTCGACGCGTCAGACAAGCGTGCGCCCCCCGTCGACGTAGATGGTCTGTCCCGTGATAAAGGCGCCGCCGGGGCCAAGTAGCAAAAGCGCCGCGCCGACAATGTCCTCCGGTTCCCCGAGCCGACCCATAGGAATGTCGTTGACGGCGCGCGCATGAAATTCAGGATCAGAGAGGTAGTCTTCTGTGAGAGACGTTCTGGTCAGCGCCGGGCCGATCGCGTTGACCGTAATGCGATAGGGTGCCCACTCACGCGCAAGGACCCGTACAATCTGGGCCAGACCGCCCTTCGACCCGGCATACGCGGCATAGTTCGGGTTCGACACCATGCTGGAAACAGAGGAGATATGCAGCAACCTGCCGCCGCCTTCCTCCTTCAGCACAGGTGAAAGTGCACGGCTGAACAAGAAGGCGCCCGTCAGGTTGACGTCCACACAACGACGGAAGGTTGCTGGATCCATCGTCTCGGATGGCGAGATCGGGAGCAGGCCGGCGGCGTTTATTCCCCCGTCGATTCGTCCATATTGGTCGCGTGTGCGCTGTACCGCGCACTCGACGGCATCCGCGTCAGTAATGTCTGTCTGGAAACTGAGCGCATCTTCGTAGATTGCGGCAATCCTTTCCACTTTGGCCGGATCGGAGTCCGTTAGCACCAGTCGGGCACCCCGGGCCACCAGCGTGGCGACTAGTGCTCGCGCAACGCCGCTCGCGGCCCCAGAAACCAAAAATACACGTCCGGACAGGTCAAAAAGGGCTTCAGCCGCTGCCGTCATGCTTGCGCACCCCTCTTTCCAAACTACCGTGTTCGGATGACAGTTCCTGCGGCCACACGACTACACCGAGAATGACAGACCGTCCAGTGAATGATAACGTTTGTCTTGCATAATGAGAAGGTTTTGCATTATGAAAAACTATGATCAGGCGAAGCACCTGATGCCCCAAATCGTCCACGGGAGGACCCGTCATGAAAACTCTTGGAATTCGAAGCCTAACGCTCGCAGCTGCGGTTGGTGCCGCAGCACTAACCGGCGGCACGCACAAGTCGTGGGCCACAGATGCGATATCGGTCTTGCTTTGTCCGTTCGGCTGCGGCCCGATCGCCGGCGACACCATCCTGATGAACCAGATGGTCAAGGAAGGTGCCGACGTCCTGCTGCTGCCGCAAGAGACGCCGGGCTACATGTACAACGTCCGCGAGATGGGCCGGAACGAAAACAAGTGGAAGCACTCGATCTTTGCCACCGAGGATACGCTCATCCAGATCGCATACTCGGGCGGCACGCCCGAGGTTGAGGAATTCCTGCCCGAACCGGTACAAATTCCCTGGAAGCTGCTATACGGCGAGGCCTGGTGGGGACAGGGCAAATTCCTTGTCACCTTCGACTGCTCGCTTGAGTCCATGGCTGATCTCGAAGGAAAGCGTATCTCGCTCGGGCTGCGCGGGCAGTCTGACTGGGGAGTGTTCAGCCGCCTGTTTCTCGAGCACGGCTATGGCATCACGCCAGACAACTCCGACATTCGCCACATGACTCCGGGCCAGTTGACCCAGCAGTTGATCGATGGCGCGACCGACGCGGCGGTGACCCCGATCGGAGCCGAACCTTCGATGACCAACTTCATCATCCCCGGACCGGTTCGGCAACTCGAAGCCACCGGCAAGAAGATGTGCTATCTCGGCGTAACCGAAGATGTCGTCGGCCAGCTGAACGAGAAGTTCGGCACCACTTGGCTATATGTGGATCTGCCGGCCAACACCCTGCCACATCAGGACGAGCCGCTCGGCATCGCATTTAACAAGGGTTTCAAGGCCGCGCACGAGAGCTTTGACGAGGCACGCGCCTACAATCTCGTCATGACCGTGGCAGCCCTTGGACCGAAGATGAAGGAGTTGCACGGTCTGTGGAGCATCTGGTCGCCGGACCTGATGACCTGCGGCCTGTCGGAAGACAACACCCATCCGGGCGCCATTCGGGCCTACAAGGAACTCGGCTGGTGGGACAGAACCGCGAATTGCGATCCGATGACCTATCCGGACGCCGGCTGACGGCCCGGTTCGCTGCCGCGAAGTGAAACAAGCCGGCCGCCATTTGGCGGCTGGCAGTTTTTCTGTACGCAAGGCTGGATTTTCCAACACTGGAACGTTGCTTCATGGTCTGGAAGACGCTGCGATACGCCTCTGACATCCCGTTTTTGATCGTCGGGACCCTGCTGACCGCATACATCGGCTTCGCGGCCTTCGGATACACGAGAAACTCGTCGGAACACTATTCCAATTTCATTCTCGGCACCGTGCTGATGACGGGCTTCTTGGCCATCCGCAACCTGTGTGACGAGAAACTCGGCATTCCTGACCCCGAATCAGGTCGCCAACGCCCACGGAAACCTCTCTTCTGGCCACGCCTCATCTTTGCCTTCGCAGCCTTGGTGATGAGCGCCGTCGCAATGACTTACGTACGCTACAATGCTGTACACCTGGAAACCACGCAGCCGTTCTTCGGACGGACCGAAATGGTTTTCGGCTGGTTGATGACAGTCTCTATACTGATGCTGACGCTGATTCACTGGGGCTGGCTGCTCACCAGCGTCGTGGTGATCGCCATCGCCTATTTCTTCTTCGGTCACATGATTCAGAACCCGCTCTTCATCACGCCTAAATATTCGGCCGAATTCATCATGAACTATATCGGACTCGGCACCAACCAAGGCTTCTATTACCTTGCCCAGGTCGCAGCGGACTCGATCTATTTCCTGATCATCTACGCTGCGATCTTGCTGGGTGTCGGCATGCTTGACATGGTGCTGGAGCTGGGAAAGGCCACCGGCCGCAAGCTGCCCGGCGGCGCTGCGGGGCCGGCGTTGATCGGATCCGGCATCGTAAGCTCCATCATGGGTCAGGCGGTTTCGAACGTCGTGCTGACCGGCCGGCTGACTGTGCCGATGATGATGCGCTATGGCTACCGTGGTCCGATGGCGGGCGCGATCGAGGCGACGGCATCCACCGCAGGCCAGATCATGCCGCCCATCCTGGGGCTGGCGGCCTTCATCATCGCCGGCTTCCTCAACCGGCCCTATATCGATGTCGCACTGTCTGCGTTGCTGCCAGGGCTCCTCTACCTGGTCGGAGTAGGCATCGCTATCTTGGTCTATGCAAAGCGCCACGATCTGCCGCGCCTGATCGAGAAGCTTGATGCGGGCATGATCTGGCGATTGCTTCCGACATTCGTTCTTTCCTTCGGCGTGGTTCTCTGGCTGCTGCTGGGTTACCGCTCTCCTGCCATCGCCGGACTATGGGGAATTGTCATCGCGCTGGGCCTGTCCGTTTTCCAGGGCAAGCACAGACCGTCGCTGAAGAAGCTCTATGGCGCAGTGCAAGAGGGTTTCCTCCTCGTCGCCATCCTGTCGCTTCTCTTGATCGCGATCGGCCCGCTGGGCCAGGTGATGCTGACCACCAACCTCTCAGGCCGACTCGGATCGGTCCTTGTGGAATACCTGCCTGAAAACCAGCTGCTTTTGCTGCTCGGGGCAATGGTTGTAGCGCTGATCCTCGGCATGGGCCTTCCGACACCAGTCGCCTATATCATCGTGGCGCTTGCGCTAGTGCCGTTCATGCAACAGATCGGCGTACCCGCACTGCAGGCGCACTTCTTTGTCTTCTATTTCGCAGTATTCTCGACATTGTCGCCACCCGTGGCTGTCAGCGTCCTGGCGGCGGCAAAGCTGGCGAACTCCTCATTCCTGCAAACAGCGGGCGAATCGCTCAAGATCGCGATGACCACGTTCATCATTCCCTTTGCCTTCGTTTACTCCCCGGAATTGATGGCCTTTCCAAATCTGACATGGGACGTTGTGCCCGCACTGGCCCAAGTGCTGCTGATCCAGTGGTCGGTTTCGGTGGCGGCCTATGGGAATGTGTTCCGAAACCTCACGCAATGGGAACGCTGGACAATGGGAATCGCAGCGTTTTGCGGATTCCTCGGGATGACGGATCAAGGCGACATGTTTCTTGTTGCACACCTGGTCCTGGCAACCGCCATTGTCATCATTGCTTTCGCGACCCGGAAGTCCGGGCCGTCGGAACTGCAGTCCTGAGATTGATGCGCAACGGAATGCCGATCCCGCGCATCGCCAAGAATGCGCTTGTGACATATGAAGGGCCATCCCTGCGGTTCGTGTGCGGGCACGCCACGGAAGTGCCAATTCCGCCGACCGCGTGCTTCAGATCGAAGCGGGGAGTCACGTCTTGAATCCGTGAATCGAATCCCGTCGGGTTGCTTGCGGCCAATACTCAATCCAGGCGTAAACCGATGCTATCACAGAAGCCTGCAGTGGAGTCTGCGGGGCGTTCCCTTGTCTGGCCACGCGGCAGGTCGCTGGGTGGACCTTCATCTTCAAACGGCCTTCTCAACGTTAGGCGCCTGTAGAAAGCCTGTGGCATGTGGGCTCGGATGGGCAATTCCGGACTGATCTGGAATGACGATCAGTCGTTCATGGTTCGGTTGAAGAACTGGGGCCGTGGGGAAAGCACCTTGGCGACTTGTGCGCACGGACCAAACTGTCGCGGCAGGGACGGCCATTGCTGACCGTCCCCCGCGCGGATCCGTTCTTCTGGATTCTGGTTTGTCCTTTACAATAGCCGGATGTCGGCATTTTGGGCGCTCGCCTGGATGCCAAGGTGCTGGCGTCTGGCGAAGGACCCCAAGCGGAGCTTGGAGAGTTCCGAGGCCTGGACGCAGCTTGCCGCCTGCCGGTTCCTGACAAGACGGGTGGCGCGGAACATAACGCCATGAAATCCAGTAACCTAAAGTCAAAGACTCATGGTTCAAACTCTAGCTCAATGTCAGCTTGGAGTACATTTCTTTGATTGACGCGACGGCAGTTCAATTCACACGACTGTTCGGCATGGTTATGGAACCTGGTCCGACTCAAGGGTCCTGACACGCTTATCGTAGAATTTCCGGATTGCTCCCGCCTTGCGGTCGTCGATCCTGCCTTCCTCCAAAAGGCGGTCGATCTGGGCATTGGCGGCCGCAAGAGTTGTCCAGCCGTTTGGCGGCACTTCGGTGGCCCGCCATCTCGCCAGGATGTTCCTGGCCGCTGAAGCCACGGTTGCTGCGGGCATGATTTCGGGAGCCAGCAGGACCGCTGCCCGCTTGCCAAGCTGCTGAAGACGGGCATCGCCGAACTGCTCGACGACCGATAGCCGGGCCTGCCAGTCGTCGGCCAAGTTGAAGCTTCGAAGCAGTTGCTTGTCCTCGCGCCCGTAAAATCCATCGTAGATGCGCTCTTCAATGCGCACTTGGTCGCTGGGGTCAGGTGGCGGATATCTCTGGACCCTCAGTTCGGCCATGGCTTCTCCAACACGACGAGAGAAGTCGGAACTTGCGGCAATTGCTTGGCATCTCTCCCGTACGGTCTCGTCCGCGGCCGACGCGTCGAAGAGCATTGGAGCCTCGTTGATCTTCAATCTGTGCACAACGCGAGGCGATCGGTCCAAGAATTCAATCAGCTTCGCCCGGTCAAAGCCAAAACACTCAACCGGATCCTCGGCCTGGACATCGAAGAAGCCCGCCGTGTTTGCGTTGTCCGTGTCGTGGCCACAGCCGGACCCGACAATGCCTTTGGGAGGTCCGCCCGGAAGCCGCGTCACGAACTCCAGAGGATTCCCGGACGCAAGCAGCCTGTCTACATGCGCCTTGTCCCTGTTTGCAAGAATGTCCTTGAAGAGCTCGGGCGCTCGGTCCCGGACAAGCTGAAGCAGATGCCTGGTGGCTTCCACGTCACCGAGCGCGTCATGCGCGTCATGATCTTGAAATCCGTTCGCAGGCGCGAGAGCGTCCAGCCTGAAGACCGCGCTTCCGGCATCGTCCACGGGCCAATTGAGGGTTTTGCGCGCGCGTAGGTGCACCGCATACAGGATCTGCAGGACATCCAGTCGCGTGTTCCCGTTGAACTGGGTTGCAAAGACATCCGGCTGAAGCGTCTGGTAGAAGGACTGCCGCAGGAAGTTCTCGTCGAATCTCATGGAGTTGTAGCCGGTCCATGTGGCCGGGGCCCACGCCTCGACGAGGCGCTGAATCTTCTGCATCATTTCGAACCAGCTTGGCAGCGCTGGATCCGTCAGTTGGTCAATCGGAACTCCGGTGACAACAATTGCCTGTGGCGAAGGCAATATGTGTGCAGCCAGCCGACAGCGCATGTTCACGCGTTTCAGCGGCTTGAGGTCGTCATCTGCCAGGAGTGCCGCAAATTGCAGGGGTTGATCGTATTCGGGCGAAGTGCCGGTTGTCTCGAGGTCGTAGAAGGCGAATGGCATCGCGTGCAATCTACGGCCCATCGGCCTGGAACAAAAGACAGCCTTGTCGCGCGAGCAACACATGCACGCCCTTTCCGACCGTCCGCCATGCCCAATCCCGTGGAATGAAGGTCAACCTCCACCAAAGCGAGCGCCGACCGTCGGGACTTGGAACTGAGAACGTCGGATAGTCGAGGTGCTGTCGGGAGAGCCTCTTCTGGGTCGGATCACCACCCAGGGATGCGAAGGCCGCCACAGGGCCATGGCGGACCGCCATCGAAAGGTACGCCCTGCCCTGCCCACCGTCTCCAAGTGTCGCTTCGAGACTCCGCCACAACATCGTGCCAGACCGTGAGGACGCCCAAATGGCTGGCTTGATCATCATGGACGATTCGGGCGAAGGAAAGCGGGAGTGCGTCTCCCGTGAAATATACAATCCGAAGTCCTTGAGCTGCCGCGGATCCCGCATGCTCGGACACGTATGCCGAAGACTCAAGGGCATCTTGACGGATTGCAGTTCATCACGCGGTCGGATGCGCCGGGCAAATGGGCAAGCCCGGCCCAACTTGACACGTGGCTGACAGGACATGAACCTACAGCGACAAATCGCGTTTCCGACCCGTCCCGGTTCGCCGAAATTTCATCGATCACAGGCCGTCACACCACCACGAGAAAGATCATTGTCACAATCCCCCAAAGCGTCATCTGAAAGTGGGTGTTCTGCGCGCCTTCGTGACAGAACCAATAGCAGAACCAATTGCCTCCCACCAAAAATCCGACCCAAATGCTGGTAAACAACAGCGCCCCCAACACGGCAAGGCTGCGACCTGTCGCTGGTTCAACCTGACCAAGAGCCGCCATCAGCAACAGGGCAAATCCTGACCATAGCGCAATGGCAGCGACGACTTCCCAAACCACGATGAATACGAACAGCCATCTCTGGATCGACGCGCTCGATATTCGTCTATGCGCAACGGCCTCGTAGGCCTCGGGGAATTCCTCCCGCATGCGTGTCATGTCCAGGACTTCCGCCGTTGTGGTGCTGTTCAGGGCGGAATGAAATATGTTGTCCAGGACCCCGATCGTGAGCCACGCCGCCATGAAAAAGACACAGGCTGTCTGGGCGACGAGGATGATCGTCTCGAGAGTCATGTCCCGTCCTTGACGTGATCGTCATTGGCGGGGCAGCAAGAGCCGCCCCGCCACGTTGACATTCAGGTCCAGTGCAGCAATGCCGGTCGAATTTCGAACGAAATATGGTGAGCGCCACCGCCCAGACCTTCGCGCGTGTGATTGTACAGCGAACGCCAGTAGGGCTGAATCGTAACGCCCTCCTCCTGGATGAGTGCCTCACCCGTCGCCATCAATGCGCGGCGCTGTTCTACGTCCGGGGTGGCCAGGGCCTGCTCCAGCAAGGCGTCGAATTCCGGATTCGCCCAGCCGAATTCGTTCCAGGCCTCGCCAGAACGATAAGCAAGCGCCCAGATCTGCACGCCGAACGGACGGTGGTTCCAGTTCGTCGAGCTGAACGGATATTTCGCCCAATCGTTCCAGAAAGTGCTGCCCGGAAGAACGGTGCGCTTGACGTTGATTCCGGCGTCCCGCAGTTGCGCAGCCACGGCATCGGTCGTGTCCTTGCGCCAGGCGTCGTCGATCGAGATCAGTTCGTGCTCGAAGTCCGCCATGCCGGCATCCTGGACCAATGCCAACGCACCCGCGGGATCGTACTTTGGATCGCCGATGTCGATGTACTCTGGATGCGCCGGGCCCACATGGTGGTTCTGGGCAGGCACACCGCGGCTGTTGTAGCCGAGTTCAAGAAGAACCGAATTGTCCACGGCCATCGTAATCGCCTGCCGGACGCGCTTGTCGGCATAGGGCTTCATGCCGTCAATTTCGGCCAGCTGGTTGGGACGAATGACGATGGTAGCCATTGTCACGACCTCGTTCTCAACCCAGCCGTCGAACGACGTCATGATGTCGATGAACTCGCCCTCGATTGTATAGAGCATGTCAATCTCATCGGCCTCGGCAGCCGCAACGAACGCCGAGGGATCCGTGCCGTAATCGATATACTCCACACGGTCCATCCAGGCGCCGTTTCCTTCGTTCCACCAGGTGTGGTTTTCGTTGCGCACCAGCACGCCCTTGACTCCGACCTCCAGGCTCTCGGGCAGATACGGCCCCGTGCCCACAGGATTGGCGAGCATGCTGTCGGGATTGTGCGAACTGTGCACGATAGCCGCCGGATAGTCGGCCATGCCGGCGATCAGCGAAATGTCGGGCCTAGGCAGGTTCAGACGCACGGTGTGGCCGTCAACAACTTCTATGGCACCCTCAATTGCCTTGTTCGTGTCCGGATCGATCAAAACGGCGAAACGGCCAGCCATCGAGTTGCCCTCGACGTCCTTGTCGCACCAGCCAGTGATATTGCGCGCAACGTCCTCGGCAGTGAAATCGTCGCCGTTGTTCCACTTCACGCCCTTGCGAACGTTCAAGGTGTAGGTCTGGGCGTCTTCGGAAATGTCCCAGCTTTCCAGCAAGACCGGCAGGAACGTCCCGTCATTTTCGTAAGAGACAAGATTCTCCAGCCAGCCTCGAGCATAATTTGCAATCTGCGACCAATCGTAGGTGCGCGGATCCTTCAGCGCGCGCACTTCCATCTGGATGCGGACGGTCCCGCCCATCTTTGGTTCGCTGGCGGCCAACGCCGGCGCGGCATGACCCAGCATGCCGTAAGCGGTGGCAGCCGTCGCGCCAAAGGAGCTGGCGAGCGCAAGGAATTCGCGGCGGTTGACCGGGTCGTCGCCGACCTTCCTGGCCTGCTCGGAAACCACCTTTGGCAGTGGCTTTCCCGTCCGTGTAAGGTATTGCATTTGATGTCCTCCCTGTTTTGGTCATGTAAGGGCCTCCGGATGATTAACTGGCCCCTGCTGTTTGGCGGCATCCGAAAATGACCGCACATCCTGTCACTACGGCATGCCCATTGCTGCAATGCCGTCGGCATCGGTCGCGGTGCAGCAAATGCTGGACAGCGTCCTGGCCTGCTCGTCGGGCCAAGGCCTTCCTCGGTGCAATACTGCCCGTTGATCCCAGATCAGAACGTCGCCCACACTCCATTGGTGGGAATAAGTGAATTCGGGCTGCGTGCAGAACTCCATCAATTCGTCCAGCAATTCCGCGCTCTCCGCCTCGTCATATCCGTCGACCTTATAGGCGTGCGACGCAATGTAAAGCGCTTCGCGACCGTTCGCAGGATTGGTCCAGATCGCATTCCAGTGGGTTGCCGGCCACTTGTGGAACATCGGATGCTTTGCCAGTTCGGGGGAGATCTTTGCCCGCGAGACGGAGTAGTGATGCCAAATGCCACGGTTACGAATTCGGGCGCACAGTTCTTCGGGCATTGCCATCCAGGCTGCCCGGGTAGAGGCGAGTTCGGTCTCGCCGCCCTCCGAGACCACCACGCGGGCGGTGAGGATGTTGGTCAAGGCCGGTCTCGGAAGAAAGGTGCTGTCGGCATGCCACAGGAAATTCGATTCCAGATGCAGTTTGTGCATGTCCATGTCGCCCTTGAGGGAACTGTCAGAATGCACGTTCGTCACTTTGGGAATCGTGAATTCCTCGTCGGGCCTGCGTTCGTCGGCCTTGCGGTCCTCGATCGGCCCAAATGCGTGGGCCAGTTGCAGATGCGCAGCGTCGTCGAAGTCCTGGGCGCGGAACAGGAGCGCGGAGTGCTCCTCGAACAATGCCCGCAACTCCCCGAACCGTCCTGAGGGAACGAAATCGGCCAACGGCAATCCGGAGACTGCAACACCAAAATTTCGGTTCAGGGGAGTCATCGTCAAGTCGGTCATCACTGATCCCTCAAGTCACTGCCATGGCCTTGATTTCATTGGCGCTCAAATGCTTGACCTGGTGCCAGGCGGCGGATTTGGCGCTGTTCAAGAGACCCTTTGGATCGAGATGCTTCTTCCATGCAAGATGTGTGTAGTCGGCATTGTGCAATCCACCACGTTCGACCTCGTTGGTGTGTGCGTCGTAGATGACAAAGCCGTGCGCCTCGTAAGTCTTGTTGATCGCATCCAGCCGCTCCTTGCCGGAATACCAGATGATGGGCAGATCGATAGCCGAAATCTTGCCGCCGAGACGGATGAACTCGTGATGCGTCCACACGTCGTCGCCCAGATCCTGCCGCAGGCCCACGAGGGCGTCGGCATCTGACGGATCAGGTACGCCCACCTGCTGGTAGGTCGCTGAACGGTCAGACTTCAGGACCTGCAACGTGGTGTGATTGAAGCAGAACTCAAATACATGCGGAATGCCGGCGGCCTCCCGGTCTTCATCGCTGAGCGTCAATTCAAGCAGACCGCCTTTTTCCACGACCAGGCGACGCAGCGTGTCGACGTCCTCAGCAGGGACGTAGCAGGCCAGAAGATCACGGCCCTGGCGCAGATGGCCCTTCAAGCGCGGAAAATAGTCCACGATGCGAGCATCCACGACACTCACCATTTTCGGTGAGATACTCGCAGCGGAGGCTGCAGCATAACCCGCAACGTAAGCGCTTCGGTAGTTGTCATAGGTTGCCATGCAGGCGATCCAGTCCCTGCTGGCCACCGCACGCAAGGTCACCTCCGTGATGACGCCGTTCAGCCCCCAAGCGTGGTGAACTTTCAGGACATCTTCGCCGCGGAAGACATGCTCTCGCGGCTGCTCCTCGACCGAAAGCGCCTTGATCTCGATCAGGTTGCCCGGCTCGCGCAGCGCACCGGTTGCCAAAGACCCGATGCCGACGGAACCCCCGGCAACGAACCCGCCAATGGTGGCGATGTCCTGCGTCGACGGGAACATTGCCATTTCCTGACCGGTCGCCTTCAAGGCGCCGTTGATGTCTGTCATCAAGGCGCCTGCTTCTGCGCTGACGAACCCCTCACCGATGTCCAGAACTCGGTTCATCGATGTCGTCTCGATGATCAATCCGCCTTCGACCGGAACCGACTGCCCGTAATTTCCCGTGCCGCCTCCACGCAGGACGACGGGAACCTCCGCATCATGGGCCACCTTCACGCAAAGCGTCAGTTCCTCGACGGTCTTGGGCACTGCGACCAGGTCGCCGAAGCACCCTTTGAGCTTTTCGTTCAGGATCGGACTGTACCAGAAAAAGTCACGCGACCGCTTCTTCACCAGCGCCGGTTCCTCGATCACCTCGACCGGAGCCAGCCGACCAGCGAATTCCCCCCAATCGATGAACACCTTGCCGGAAATCGAGTTCATGCAAACTCTCCCTGGAATGCGGCAGAAATCCGTACGGGAGGCGAAACACCGGCCAACACTTCTGATGTGGACGCGGCACCGAACATGATCAGATCCCCGATCACAGCGCCGTCTATGTGGTTGGGCGCAAGGCCAAGCGCCTTCCTGGCGCTGGTCGTTATCATCGGGAAATGGGTGCCGAACGGCGGATCCAGATGTGCGGCAAGAACAGCAAGAGCGAGCGACTGGCGCGGGTCATGCCGGCCCAGGGGGCAAAAGGCATCCTGCACATTGTCGGTGCCCACAACAACCGGAACACCTGCGGCGCGAAGCTCATGGATGCGTGTCAGTCCGCGCCGGTCGGGCGTTCCGTCCGCCCGTCCCTGGAGAAAGAGATTTGTCGCCGGGAGGGAGGCAACGAAAATGTTGGAACGCAAGAGCTTTTCGGTGAGCTTCTTGAGAGCTTCCGGATCGAGGTTCATCAGATGGCAGGCATGACCGCACAAGACCGGCCCCTGGAACCCGGTCTCGATTGCCAAGTCTGCGATGACTTCCAATCCGTCGAGTTCGTCGTCGAGACCTTCGTCGACATGAAAGTCCAGTGCAAGGCCATGCCTGTCGGCCGCCTCGAAAGCCTGCCGGATTCCCATCCGCCGGTTTGCCTGATCGAAGACGAAGACTCCGAAGACGCCGCCATTGGAGGCGATCTCCCTCGCAATTGCATCCGCAACAGCAGGATCCGCGATCTGTTCGGCATCGGTCAGGGGAGCCAGTTGCAAGGTCACGCGGTCACTGCATTCCTGTGCCAATTCGCCGAGAACCGACCATGCAAGCGATGGTGCGTTTGGACTGTCGTCCCGACCCCAGTCCACATGGCTGCGGACGCTCACGCACCCGCTGGAAATGAGTTCTTCCAGCCCCCGCATCGCACGGGATCGGATATCGGACTGGGTCCAGTGAACGCGATCTGCAGCTTGCGCAGCAATGGCGGCTTGCAGGCCGTCTCTGACGTCGCACATGCGAGAAATGGTGTAGCACTTGTCAAGGTGAACATGGCACTCGGTCAATTTCGGCAAGACCACCCATGGCGACCCACCCGTTGGGCCAGTCGGAATCAGGCGTTCCGCACGCCCGTTGCGAATGAGCAGATCGCCGTGCACGCAGTCCTGATCTCTCGCGCCGCCAAACTTGTCGAGACGCGCGATCATTGAGACCGGGACCCTTGCGTTCGGCAGAACGAGGTCAGCAGGTTCCTGGGCAATCATGAGTGACTTCGCGGATCGAAGCGAGCGAACTCTGCCAGAAAGAGCGCAAAGCTGCGCGCAGCCGTGTCCAGCAGGTGCCTGCCCTTTTCTGCAGTAGCAGCCGAAGCGTCGCCGCAGGCACCGTGGACGCTCAGGTCATCGATGATCCATGCCGGGCGCGCAGGCCGGCCGGCCAAGCCAATATAGCGGTTCTCCCTTTCCCACTCACGATTCGCGGACACGAAGTTCTGCGCCCGGCTCGTATCGACCAATTCCGGTCTCGCCGCCAGCATTGCCGAGGTTTCGCTGTCCCCGGCGTGAATGTCGCCGTCCAGCGCATCGGAGTTGATGACACCCTCGTAATCCGCAAAGCCGAACCAGGAACCGGTTGCGACGATCATGTCATGCGAGATCCGCAGATCGCGTGCCGCAACTTCCAGAACCGCCGTATTGCCGCCATGCCCGTTCAGAAACGCCAATCGCTCGACGCCCGCATGCGCAACGGAAGCCCCAATGTCACGCAGCGTCGCAAGAAGCGTGTCAGCTGTCAGGCTGAGCGTGCCGGGATGGCGGTCATGTTCTCCACTTTTTGTGATGCTCAGCGTCGGCAGAAACAGAGCGTTCTGGTCGGAGGCAAGATGGGAGAGGCAGCGTGTCACCGTGGCGTCCACCAGGTCCCGATCAACTGACACCGGCAGATGCGGTCCGTGCTGCTCGATGGCACCGACCGGCAGAACAGCGACAAGATCGGCGGGCAGGTCCCGGAACACGGTTGCCCTTTGCTCGGCCCAATAGCCCTGAACGGTCATGACGGGCTCCCGAACAGGCTGTCAAGAAAGCCGTAGAACCACTCCGCCTGCGCCGCGTCGTGTTCATACATCAGCCGGGTCTGAACTTCCGGCTGCTGAACTCCGGGGCAGTCGTAGACGTCCCATTTCTGGTTCTGCCAACGGCGAAACCCCTCGATGGTCACTTCCGGGTGAAACTGAAGGCCGAAGACCTTGTCGCCGTGCCGGAACGCCTGGTTTTCGTAGTTGTCGTTTCCGGCGAGACGAACGGCGCCATCTGGCAGATCGAAGGTGTGAAAATGCGCCTGCGTCACCCACAATGGCGCGTCCATGAAACCTGCGGCTTCAACGGTCGGATCGACCCGGAAATAGCCGAACTCGAATGTCTCGTCCTCGCGCGCACCGGCCCAGGCGCCCAGATGGTGGGCAATCATCTGCGCGCCCTGACAGATTCCCAGGACCGGAACGTCTGCCTCAATGCAGCGATCGATCCAGCGGTATTCCTCGTTCAGGAAAGAGTGCTTGTCAGTCTCGTAGACATTGTAGATGCCGCCAAAGACGACCGTGCCGCCAAGGTCGTCCCCGGGCTCGCCGAGGAGTTCGCCTGCAAACGGCTTGCGACTGTCAATTTCGAATCCCGCTTGCGTCAACCAGGTGACCACCCGGTCATCCGCAGGTTCATGGCCATGGCGGACCAAAAGCACACGCCGCCCCATATTCACGCCCTCCGTGGCGAAAACCGTGTTGCGTGGCCCTTGAAGTCAATCCGTGCCAGAGATGTGCGCCCATGCTTGCAAATTAACTGCATGCTGACAAGGATGAAACGCGGTGGAATTTGGTGAATTGAATGAAAGCGCTGGTGCCAGAGACGATAAGGCCGCCATTTGCACGATATGCGCACGGAGTTGAAATTCCGGCGGGTTGGCGCCTGGTCCAGACTTCCGGCCAGTTGGGGGTTCGCGCCGACGACAGCATCCCGGAGGACGCCTACTCCCAAGCCGTGATCTGCTTCGAGAGCATCGCCAAAATATTGCGCGAATGCGGAATGACCTGTCACGACGTAGCGCATGTTTCGGCCTATGTCACTGACCGCGTCCACATGGCGGGCTACATGCGCGCCCGGGACGAATTCATGAAGGACGTGGTCCGCCCTCCGGCCTCCACATTGCTCATTGTCTCGGGCTTCACCCGCCCCGAATTCAAGGTTGAGGTTGAGGCATTGGCGGCAGCTCCATAGACGTCCGCTCCATCTGAGCAATGCTGGTCGACTGAATAGTCGTGCCGCTGTCGTTCGTCTTGACGACCCTGCGCCAACACCCTGTTTGACGCGCCGTCAGCGCTCGGAGACCCTTGGATCGACGGGCGCATCGCCTGGCTGGCAAACGGGTGCAAACGCGGCAGGCCGTACCGGCTCTCGTGTCCACGCTCTTCGGCTTGCAGCCCAGAGCGCAGGCGCCGCACCTTGGCGCGGAGATGAAACTTTCCAGGTTTCCCTGAGCGGAGAAACCCGCAGTCCCGCCAGTGTGGGCATCTGAGTCCGGATCCCAAAACTGCGCGTCCTAGCCGTTCGACCTGAAGACGAACGGCTCACCGAATTCTTCGACCTAGTGACCGCCCGGGTCATGCGCCGCGAACGGATCGGTGCTCGCCCGACTGGCCTCCAGAACTGCCACGGGCCGGCCTTGCTGGTGGCAGAGCACGAAGTCGGTCCGCGTACCTTCGGGACGTGTGTGATCGATCGGGACGCTTCACGCATGCCGCCCTCGATCGCTGTTCGCCCCGTCAGGCTGCGTCTCCCGAATTTCTCTCAGCCTCAGCAGCTGGGAGCTTCGCATGGTCGCAGGAAGCGAATTCAACTGCCCTGAGCGCCAGAGCTTTACCGGTCCGGTGGATCGCGAAGATCGACTCCCTCCTTGCCCAAAGGCGACAGGACAGAGCACCAGGACCACACACCCGACGGGGCCATCTCTGGTGATTGCATGTCATCAAAACGTACGACCACATATTCCAGAACACGCACATATGTGAGAGATTCTCACAATCCACACACCACATGATCGCTTTTTTGCTGGCCGCAGGCACGAAAGAGAGTATCGCAACTCAAATGCCGTCCCGGCGCAAGTGTCGCGCGCGTTACAACCCAACACGACATGGTTCGGCGCTGCCCGATGCGCGCAGAGATGCAGGACCCGAAAGGCTGATTCACGTTGGAAAATCACGTCTTCATGGCAGTTCTCTTGGCGGCCTTCCTGCATGCCGGCTGGAACTCGGTCGTCAAGGTCGAGCTAGACCGCGTTTCGGCGCTTCTGCTAATGGCCCTGGTCCAGGCAGCGATCGCGATCCCCCTATTGCCCTTCGCAGCGCAGCCCACCTCCGAGTCTTGGATCTGGATCCTCGCCTCGGCGGCGCTGCACGTCGGCTACAAGATCTTCCTGATGCAGGCATATTCCCATGCCGACCTCAGTCAAGCCTATCCGTTGGCGCGCGGCTCTGCCCCGCTGATCGTGACCGTCTGGTCAGTGGTGTTCCTTGGCGTCACCTTCACACCAAGCTCAGTGGCCGCGATACTCGCGATTTCGCTGGGCATCTTGCTGATGACAACCAAGAGCTCGTCCTCGGGCCGGATGGGCGGCTCGTCAATATTCTGGGCGCTGGGCACCGCAGGCTTTACCGCAAGCTACACGCTCGTCGACGGGGTGGGAGCCCGGATCGCAGGCACGTCCTCGGGGTACATCCTCTGGATGGTGATCGGCGATGCCATCGGCATGATGGCATTTGCCGCACTGACCCGCGGGCGCATCGCATTTTCGGCAATGTTGCCAGCATGGAAGACCGGGATTGCCGCCGGAACCATGTCGCTTGCCTCGTACTGGATCGCGGTCTGGGCGTTCACCCAAGCGCCCATCGCGCTTGTAGCTGCGCTGCGC
>JAJDVJ010000028.1 GCA_022826205.1 Silicimonas sp.
GACGATGGTCCCGGCGGTCGCCAGCTTCCTCGGCTCGGTTCAGGTGCAGGGCAACATTATGTTTGCGGTCGCAGCCGTTGTCTCGGCCACAGCACCGCTCTTCATACTGATCCTGTTCTTCCAGCGGCAGATCGTCAGCGGGCTGACGGCGGGCGCGGTCAAGGGTTGAACCCGTCAACTGACAATGCGCGGCTCTGTCCGCAGCTCGGGATCCTGGAAGAGAAGATGCAATGACCAGCATTCACGAGTTGAATCGCGCTGCCCTCGAGCCGCTGCGCACGGCTCAGCGTGACTGGGGCGAGGCGACATTGCGCCGGGCGCTCGGCGAGGTCCTTGCCCCCGAAGCGGCGTGTCACCTTGCCCACCCGTTCGGCGAAATGACGGGACCGGATGAGTTCCACGACCGGGCGCTGTCATTGCTCAAGTCCGCGTGGCCCGACGTAGAAAGGCGTGACTGGATCGTGATGGCAGGAAACGACGATCATGGGCATGACTGGGTTGGCTGCGGCGGTCACTTCATGGGCACGTTCGTGGCGCCGTTTCTCGACATCCCGCCAACGGGCCATCTGGCGCATATGCGATTTCACGAATTCTACCGGTTCGAATCCGGCCGGGTCGTCGAATACCAGGCGCTTTGGGATGTCCCCGAAGTCATGATGCAAGCGAATGCATGGCCGATGGCACCGTCACTCGGTCGCGAATTCTGCATTCCCAGCCCGGCATCGGGGGACGGACTGATCCGCCCGACGAGGGACGACGTGGAGAGCAAGGCCAGCAAGGACATTGTCATGGACATGCTGCAGCACATGAAACGGCACCCCACTCAAGGCGGCCCTGAGGCAATGGAGATGCCGCGTTTCTGGGACGCTCGCATGAACTGGTACGGTCCTGCAGGGATAGGCACTGGTCGGGGAATCGACGGTTTTCGCAATTGGCACCAGATCCCGTTCCTGAAGGCGATGCCAGATCGGGGATCCAAGGCAGATCAGGTCACGTACCATTTCTTCGGCGACAACAACTACTGTGCCGTGACCGGATGGCCCAACATGATCCAGACGCTGACGCATGACGGTTGGCTCGGCATTGCACCGTCGGGCAAGGAGATCGCTATGCGCTCGCTGGACTTCTGGCGTATCGAGGAAGGTAAGATCCGCGAGAACTGGGTGATGGTGGACATACTCGACGCCTTTCGGCAGCTTGGCGTCGACGTGCTTGCCAGGCTTCGGGAGTTCAACAAGGCGCGTAATCTTGGCCTGATCAATCCAAGCGGCGGGCATCCATAGGTCGGCCGCGACCCAGCGCTCTGAAAGAAAGTGCCGGAGGAAAAGAACGAACTGTCGCATTCGGAGAGGCATCCCTGCAGTTCGAGACACCTGTTGAGATTCCCCGTTCAGCAAAATCGCTCATGAAATTCCACGATATCAAGAACTGCAGAGACGCCAGGCACTGTGGTGATTCAGTCTGTTCAGGTGCCGCCATCTCCCGGCCGCGTCATAGGCAGGCTGCCGTCGACCGCATTGCCGGAGAGCCAGTCATGGAGCTTTGACCACCTTCGCCGTGCCGAGGCGTTCTTGACGGCCATAGCGACTGCCTTCCTCTGCCCAACCAGGATAACGAGTCTCTTGCCGCGCGTGACGCCGGTGTAGATCAGATTCCGTTGCAGCATCACGTAGTGCTGCGTCATTACCGGAATTACGACGGCCGGGTATTCCGAGCCCTGGCTCTTGTGAATCGTTGCCGCGTAAGCCGGCACCAGCGCGTCGAGTTCCCCGAATCCAATCTTGACGGACCGGCCATCGAATTCCACGGCTATCTCGCTCTCGTCCAGATCGACGGACGTGATCATTCCAATGTCGCCGTTGAATATGTCCTTGTCGTAGTCGTTTGCAATCTGCATGACCTTGTCGCCTTTCCCGAAGGTCCTGCCAAAGCGCTCGACCTTGAGTTCGCCGGGCGGATTCAGGACGGATTGCAACTCGATGTTCAGCGAGTTCGCGCCCACGCCGCCCCGGTTCATCGGGCAAAGCACCTGGATATCCCTGATCGGGTCCATCCCGAACCGCTTCGGGATTCGGTGCCGGACGAGCTCGGTGATGCGAAGGACAGCCTGCTCCGGATTCTCGGACGGCACGAAATAGAAATCGGTATCGCCATTCGCGGCGGAAAGGTCGGGCACACGGCCGTCGTTGATCCTGTGCGCGCTCATGACGATCTTGCTCTGTGCCGCCTGTCGAAACACTTCCGTAAGCCGCACAACCGGGACGGCCCCGGAATTAATGATGTCGGCCAGCACCTGGCCGGGTCCGACGGAGGGCAACTGGTCGATGTCGCCCACGACATGAAAGGCTGCCTTGCTCGGCAGTGCCCTGAGCAACGACTGCATCAAGGGAACGTCGACCATCGAGGCCTCGTCCACGACGAGCAGATCGCAGTCGAGCGGATTGTCCTCGTTTCGCTTGAAGCCGAATTTCATGGGATCGAATTCCAGGGTTCGGTGGATCGTCTTGGCTTCCATCCCAGTGGCTTCGGTCATTCGCTTCGCGGCACGTCCCGTCGGTGCGCACAGCATCAGCTTCATCCTCTTCGCAGATAGAATTCGGAGGATGGAGTTCACGATGGTCGTCTTGCCGACACCTGGACCACCGGTAATGACCAGCACCTTGGATGTCAGCGCTAGACGGATTGCTTCGGCCTGGCTGGACGCAAGCGTCAACCCGGTCCTGCCCTCGATCCAGGGCAAGGCCCGGTCAGCATCGATTGACGGCCATGGCAGGGCGCCCGCATTGATCCGGCGAAGGTGGTTCGCGATGCCGCGTTCCGCCTGGTAGAGGCCGGTCAAAAATATGCAATCAGCATCACCGACCTGGTCGGCCGTGACGTTGCCATCCCCGAGTTCCAGCGCCATCGCTGTCTCGACAAGGGAACCGGGCACGTCCAGCAACTCCTCCGCCAGAGAATGCAGTTCGCCCTTAGGCAAGCCGCAGTGACCATTGCCCATTGCCTCGCTTAACGCGAACGTGATTCCTGCACGCACCCGGATCATGGCGGTCCTTTCGATGCCGACCTTCTCTGCGATCGTGTCCGCCGTACGGAACCCGATGCCACGGATGTCCTTCGCCAGCCGATATGGATTCTCGCTCAGCACCTGTACGGCGTCGGCACCGTAGGTCTTGTAGATCCTGACGGCCCGTGCGGTTCCGACGCCGTTCTGGTGGAGGAAGATCATGATTTCCCTGACGATCTTCTGGTCCGACCAGCTTTCCGTGATCTTCTCCGCACGAATTGGCCCGATTCCTTCCACCTCGCGCAGTCGTTCGGGATTTGCCTCGATGACGTCAAAGACGTCCTTGCCAAAGTGGCTGACTAGCCGCTCGGCGTAAACCGATCCGATCCCCCGAATCATGCCCGAACCGAGGTACTTCTCGATGCCTTCGAGCGTCGTCGGTGCAGAGGCCTTCAGGAAACGCGCCTTGAACTGAAGGCCAAATTTTCGGTCGTTGTTCCAGGAACCCGATGCCGTGACCCATTCACCGGCAGAGATCATCGCCGCGCTGCCTACGACGGTGACAACGTCGCGATGGCCGCGTGCCTTCACGCGCAGAACGCAAAATCCGCTCTCGGAAGAATGGAAAGCGACACGCTCGACGAGCCCGGAAAGAACCTCTGCTTGCTCTGCGTCAGTCATCAGAAGACCACTTCAGACGAACTCCGGAGCTGCCAAATCCACACGCCTTGCATGTCTCCCGGCTGCGCCGACGGGCACCTCCGCAATTGGCAACAAACGCAATGGTAAGCATGAGGTCTAGGATAGCCTTAACGCCTTCTGGTCAGACCCTGAATATCTGGTCAATGAGGGATGCGGATCACCTCTCCTGAACCCCCTGCTTCAATTCGCGACACAAGCCGCCTTGCGCATTAGCTCGAATTGCCAGCCAAATCCAGTTTGCACTGGCGCGAAGCGCGAAGTCCGTCGCACGCCAGATCACCGGATGATCCGCGGCCGACTCGGCCGAACGGGCTTGGCTGTCGGCAAGTTGTTCCGATGTCGCGAAAGTGCACATCCTTTGCGCCCGGGATCATCCGGATCGAGATTGATGCGCGCAAGAGAGTCCATCGGAGCAGTCTTCCCAATCACCCCTCGCGTGCCAACCGGAAGTGATCGCGGTGTCACGCGACGGCTTCAATCCGAGGGCATTGCGCTGTCCGGACTGGATCACCGGGAATTCGCGCTTGCCGCACGTTGACCGCTCCGATAGACCCGACGGCGGAGACGTGGCCGAGTGGTCGAAGGCGCTCCCCTGCTAAGGGAGTAGACGGGGAACCGTCTCGAGGGTTCGAATCCCTTCGTCTCCGCCACTTGCACAAGGCAATCCCAAGACGAGGTCCATGACGGGACAAATTTTCTCTTGTTTCAACGGGAATTGGCTGAACCATCCGACTTTCTTAGACCGTAGGCGTTCAGCAAGGACGTGACGGCCTTGCCAGGCGGAAATTGACGGCCGCCTTTCCCGGCCTGTCGTTTTCCTCTGACTGCACGGCGCGACATCTGCCAGTCCGGGCGCATGCCGAGCCCCGGAGTCCCTGTTTCGGTTCCTGTCGTGCCGCCGTTTCCGCTTGCGGATGCCCTGCGCCTGTACGAGGGGGAGCATGCACGTGCGAAAGCGGTCACGGATCAGAGCTTGTTTAGGGATGGCTCAGAAGATCGCCCCTAGTTCCAGAAGCGCACTTGCACGCGGGCTTCTCGGTGCCCTTGTGGCGTCTTAACGATCAGTTCTGTGCCCGGATTCCAATGGCCGGCATCCACCATCCCGATCGATACATTGGTCTGGAAATCTGGCGACCAGGCCGCCGATGTCACCTGACCGACCTGCGCACCGTCTTTCGTCAACGGCCAACCCGTGCGGGCGTGGCTGAGCGGCTCTCCCAAGATCGAAATCGCGCGAATCTGGCGTGCCGGGCCCTGTGCGGCTTCCAGTGCGAGTGCCTCCCGGCCGATGTGCTCCAGTCCCTCGGCGGGCTTGCAAAACTTGCCAAGGCCGCATTCCAACGGGGTGTTGTCCATGGTCATGTCATTGCCGTAGCTCAACAACCCGCTCTCGATCCGCTCGATCAGGTTCGGGCAGCCCGGGCGCACGTTCAGGTCTTCTCCAACCTTGAAAAGGGTCTCCCAGAGAGGCATGCCATGCTGACTGCCCTCAACATAGATTTCGTACCCGCCCTGTTTCGAATAGCCCGAGCGCGCAACGATGAAAGAGGTATCCAAGAAGGCCAGCCGTATCTGGCGAAAAAAGCGGATGTCATGCACTTCGGGACCAAAGACCCGCTCCATCAGAGCGCCGGACTTCGGCCCCTGCACGGCCAGAGGCGACACGTCCGGCTCGAACACGTTGACGTCCAGCCCCGCGCCAAGCGCCAGCCCCTTGACCCAGAAAAGCAGGTCGCTATCGGCAATCGAGATCCACCAGCGCGTGTCGCTGTGCTTGATCGCCACCGGATCATTTAGCATTTTGCCGCGTTCATCGACAATCGGCACGTAGTGGCACTGATCGGATTGCATCTTGCGCAGATCGCGCGGCGTAAGCATCTGCATCAGCCGTGCGGCATCCGGGCCGTTCAGTTCGATCTGACGTTCCACTGATACGTCCCAGACCTGCACATGCTCTTTCAGATGGTGGTAGTCATATTCCACGTCTTCGAAGACCGTCGGCAGGAGCATGCGATTGTAGACGGTGTAGGCCTTGACGCCGGCAGCTTCGACACCAGGTGTAAATGGCGTGTCGCGCAGGCGCCGGGAATGAGAGATAACCTGTGCCATTCAGGCGCTCATGGATTTTGCTGCATCGCGAAGCTGAAACTTCTGGATCTTGCCGGTAGAGGTCTTGGGAAGTTCGGAAAATACGACAGCTTTCGGAGTCTTGAAGCCCGCGAGATGCTCTCGGCAAAAATTGATGATGTCGTCTGCGGTCGCCCGTGCTCCGGGCCGCAATTCGACAAAGGCGCAGGGCACTTCGCCCCATTTCTCGTGAGGCATCGCGACAACGGCTGCCATCTGGACCGCCGGGTGGCGAAACAGGATAGCCTCGACTTCGACGGACGAGATGTTTTCGCCTCCTGAAATGATGACGTCCTTCAGCCGGTCGCGGATTTGCATGTACCCGTCGGGATGCACGACGGCTGCGTCGCCAGACCAGAACCAATCATTTTCGAAGGCTTTTGCCGTGGCATCGGGATCCTTGTAATATCCCTTCATCACGGTGTTGCCGCGCACCGCGATCTCGCCCTGGGTCTTGCCATCCATGCGAACCGGCTGGCCGGTTTCAGCATCAATGACCGAGACGGCTTCGACCATCGGCAGGGCAATGCCCTGTTGCGCCTGAAGCTGCGCCTGTTCACTGGCCTCAAGCTCTTTCCAACCGTCCTGCCAGAGGCACATGGAAATGTGTCCATAGGTCTCGGTCAGCCCGTAGACCTGCATGACTTCAAACCCCATTGCCTTGGTCTTCTCCAGAACCGTCGGCGGCGGCGGTGCGCCCGCAGTAAGCACCTTGATTGCCGGCTCAAACGGGTCGGCGGTACCGGTTTCGGTCTCGGCGAGCATTTGAAGAACAATTGGCGCAGCGCCAAAATGAGTCACGCCGTGGGTGCGGATGGTGTCCAGAATCAGATCCGGCGCGGGCGTTCTGGTAAAGACCATGGTTCCGCCCAGCATGGCGATCACCCAGGGATGCCCCCAGCCGTTGCAGTGAAACATCGGCACGACCGACAGATAGACCGGATAGTGCGGGTTCTGCCAGGCCGCCACGGTTCCAAGCGCCATCAGATATGCGCCACGGTGATGATAGACCACACCCTTGGGTCGCCCGGAAGTGCCGGAGGTGTAGTTCAGGGTAATGGCGTCCCATTCGTCATCCGGCAGGCCCAGGGCGCCAGTGGGTTCCGCATTCCGCAACAGGTCCTCGTACTCCTGGCCACCCAATGTGTGCGATACGTTCGAGTTGGGATCGGCAATCTCGATGACGGGTAAAGTCTGACCCAACTCCTCGAAGGCGCGGGTCAAGAGCGGGATCAGTTCCCGGTCCACGATCACGGCCTTGGTGTCGGCGTGACTGAGGATATAGGCAATCGTTCCGGGTTCGAGCCGTGTGTTCAGCGTGTTGATCACCGCCCCGCTTAGCGGAAGGGCAAAATGCAGTTCGAAAAGTTCGGGGATGTTCGGACAAAGCACCGACACGGTGTCGCCCTTGCCTATCCCCATAGCGACAAGACCGGCTGCAACGGCACGCACGCGCGCCGCCATTTCCGCCCAGCTGCGATGCAGATCACCATAAATCACAGACGTGCGGGTTCCGTGCAGGGCTTCGGCCCGGCTCAGGAACGATACAGGCGATAGCGGCACGAAATTGGCTGGAACCTTTTCGAACTTCTCGTAGTTCTCTTGCATGGTCGCTCCTCCCAAAAGACCAGTGCGGGGAAAATACGCGGCGGTCAGCTTTCGCCAAATCCCTTGGGCACTGGCAGGTCCGGAAGGGTCTTGGCGCGTTTCTGCAGCGCCCGGCCGATCACCACGCGGCTGATTTCGGTGGTGCCATCGACGATGCGCAGCATCTGGCTAAGGCGCGAAAGGCGATCCAGGCCATATGGTTTGAGCAGCCCCATGCCGCCCAGCACCTGCGTGCAGGTATTGGCCGCGTTCACCGCTGCGTCGGGCACGAAGCGTTTCGCATGGGCTGCCATGACCGGACCTTCGGGCGTGCCAAGCGCATTGGCCGCCGCACGATAGAGCAGTCGCGAAACTTCAAGATCCGTCGCTACATCACCCAGCATCCACTGGATGCCATCGAGATCAAGGGTCTTGCCACCGAACATCTTGCGGCTCCTGGTGTAGCTCAACGCGGTGTCCAAAGCGGCTTCCATAAGACCACAGCACCCAGACGCAATCGAGACCCGGGCGATATCGATCGCCATCAGCGAGCCCTGGAGGCCCTTTCCCACCGGCAAGATGATGTTGTCCTCTGAGACGACCACATCCGTCATGTACATCTCGCTCAACGGCAGGAATTCATAGGACGGTGTGTCATAGCGCGACCCGAAGGAAAGGCCTTCGGCGTCCGCCGGAATGGCGATCATGGCCATGTCGTGGTGGCCGGGCTCATCGGTGGTCTTTACCACGGTGAAATAGATGTCGGCCTCGCCGGCCAGCGATACCCAAGCCTTGGCACCGTTGATGGTCCAGGTGCCGTCACCGTTAATTGCCGCGCGCGAGTACATGTTGGACGCATCCGAGCCCGACTGCGGCTCAGTTAGCGCGAAGTTTGCCAGCTTGCGACCCGAGGTCAGCTTGCGACCCCATTTCTCCTTGAAAGCGTCAGTGCCGAAGCCGCAACCGGCATATGTGCAGATATTGTGCATCGACAGCGCAAAGGCATAGGCGCCATCTCCCTTGCCCAGCTCCTCGTAGACGCGGATGCCTTCCCCCAGCGGCAAGCCCTGACCGCCAAACTCCTCGGGGGCATACAACCCGGTCAGCCCCAGCGCCGCCGCCTTGTCGGACGCATCGCGCGGCCAGACACCGGCCTTGTTCCAAGTGTCTACGCTGGGCTTGATCACCTCGTCGGTGTGGGCGCGTGCGGCGGCGAGAATGGTGTCGATCTGTGCAGGCATGGGTCCCCCTAATCGCTGGTAAGCGTATTTGTGCGCAATCTCTATTTTGTCAGCAGGATTTGTGAAATAGGGAAAGATCACTCATGGCATTTCAGATGCGCCACTAGACCCCGTCCATATGAGGGACCAGTCACGACGCGACCGCCGTGCGGAGACTCGGGCTTTCATCAGCCGAAAATCGCCTCGACCACAGTAGAATGCACCGCTCAGATTGGTTGCCACGCCTCGTGGGCAGGATTCGGCATCAACGTTTTCCAAGAGTATCTGGCCTGGCCTTCTTGTGCCTGCATTGTTGGACAAGAGAGCAAGCCGCCCAAATCCCGCTTCGATCCAGTCAAAACCAGTCGCAACGCTGCCTAGGTCTTAGATGTCCATGGCCTGAGCATAGGCCACCTCATGGACACGCGCCGCTAAAGGTTCAATGTTTCGGGTCTGCGACCGGCCGTTTCGACTTGGTAGCCCCCGCCCGCGCGCGGCGCGAGCCCTGTCGCGAAAGTAAAACGGTGCTTGCGGCGTCGGTTCAGAGGATGTGATCTGTCGGCAGGTCGGGGCAGTCGAGGTCGGAGTTGCAATGGCGTGCCCAGTCACCCG
>JAJDVJ010000081.1 GCA_022826205.1 Silicimonas sp.
GCCATAGCCTTCGATCACTTCCACGCCGCACGCCGATTCGAATTTCCTGTAGAGCTCGATCGGCAGCGGAGCGGAACCTGAAAACGCGGTCTTCACGGATGAAATGTCCGCATCCACCGGCCGCTGCATCAGCACCGAGAACGCGGTTGGCACGCCTATGATGAACGTGGCCTTCCACCGCTCCACCAGTTTCCAGAAGTTGTCGAAGACTCCGTCCCCCCGGTACCCCGCCGGCGTCGGGAACACGACATGCGCTCCCGAACAGATCGCCGACATCAAGATCGGATCGACCGCAAAGACATGGAACAGCGGCAACGGGCACATGATGACGCTGTCCGCATCGAACAGGATCGAACCGCCCAGCCAGCCGTTGTAGACCATGCCGTCATAGCGATGCTGCGCGACTTTTGGCATGCCGGTCGTTCCACCGGTGTGAAAGTATGCGGCCACCCGGTCTTGCTCGGGCGGCGCAAAGTCAAGTGTCTTGTTTTGGCGACCAAGCTCGGCATTGAAGTCCAGAACTCGAGCTTTGTGCGTTGCGGGATTGCGGGGACGCAACAGGGGCACGATCCATGACTTAGGTGGCGTCAGGTAGCGATGGAGATCAACCTCAAGCACGGTTGCGACGTCCGGCGCCTGTGCGACGGCGGCGGCCACTTTCTGCGGCACATCGGTCTTCGGAAACGCCTTCAGCGTTACGACGACGCTTGCGCCGGTCTCACGCAGCAGAGCGGCAATCTGCTCGAATTCGAGCAGCGGATTGATCGGATTCACGATTCCTGCGGTCATGCCTCCGAGCAGCGCAACCGCCGTTTCGGTCGCATTGGGCAGGACATATGCAACGACATCGTCCTCCCCGATCCCCAGCTCGCGAAACATGTTGGCCGCCTGCGTCGTCTGGTCCAGCATCTCGCGCCATGTGAGCGTTTCCGCCGGATCCTTTGGCCCGGACAGCAACTGATAGGACATCGCCTTTCCGCTGCCATGGGCGGCGGCCGTGGCCGCCAGGGCGCCATAGACGGATTTCGGGACGTCCCGTGCATCCCAGCCCATCTGCGCTTCAATTGCATTGCGATCTTCGACGCTTGTGAATTCCATGCTCACCTCCCCGTCAGTCATGGAAACTTTCGCCCGAATCCCGACATCTGGCAAGATCGGATGGCCCCGGCGCTCGGATGCCATCGTTCATACGGCGAAAGCGCCGCCCTCCGTGAACTGAAGCCGCGCCAGGCGAGCATAGAGCCCGTCATCCGCGACAAGGCTGTCATGCGTTCCGCTTGCCACGATTTTCCCGTCGTCGAAGACAAGTATGCGGTCCGCTTTCTTCACCGTCGCGAGACGGTGGGCGATTACGAGTGTCGTGCGATCCTCGGCTAGCCGGTCCACCGCCGTCTGCACCGCTCTTTCGCTTTCGGCGTCAAGGGCGCTTGTGGCCTCGTCAAGCAGCAGGATCGGCGCGTCGCGCAGGATTGCCCTGGCAATTGCGATTCTCTGCCTTTGTCCGCCAGACAGCATCACGCCCCGCTCGCCCACCTGCGTTGCATAGCCGTCGGGAAGAGCGTCCAGAAACTCGTGCGCGGCGGCGGCGCGGGCGGCCTCTCGGATCTCGTCATCGGTTGCATCAAGCCGGCCAAAGCGAATGTTTTCGTACGCAGACGCGGCGAAGATCACGGGCTCCTGCGGCACGAGGGCGATGTGGCGGCGAAAGTCCGCCCGCCTGACTGTTCGCAGGTCATGCCCGTCCACGCGAATCGTGCCGGCTGCCGGATCGTAGAAACGCAGGAGAAGCTGTATCACCGTCGACTTTCCGGCTCCGGAAGGGCCGACGAGGGCAACGGTCTCTCCCGGTCGGACGGTCAAGGACACATCATTCAGCGCAGCCATTCCGGGCCTTGACGGATAGGAGAAACGCACGCCGTCGAAGGTGACTTCTCCCCTGACGGGCGCCTTGATCGGAGGGGCATCGACCGGATCGCTCATGCCGTCGTCGGCATTCAGGAGCTCGACCAGCCGCTCCGTCGCGCCAGCGGCTCTCATCAGTTCGCCCCAGATTTCGCTCAGTGCTCCGACGGAACCAGCCACCATCACCGAATAGATGACGAACTGGACAAGCTCGCCTACCGTCATTGCATCCATGCGGACATCCCGTGCGCCCACCCAGAGGACGCCGACAACGCCGGAGAAGATCAGCGCAATCACGATCACCGTCATCAAGGCGCGCGTGGCGATCCGCTTTCGCGCAGACAGAAACGACTGCTCTGTCACGCCAGCGAATGCCTTGCGACTTTCGGACTCGTGCGTGAACGCCTGCACGGCCTGGACGGACAGGAGAGACTCGGACGCGCTGCCCGACGATGCCGCGATCCAGTCCTGGTTTTCGCGACTGAGCGTGCGCAGCCGCCGACCAAGGACGATGATCGGAACAACGATCACCGGCACCAGAAGCAGGACAAGCCCGGCCAGCTTCGGGGATGTCACGAAGAGCAGCGCCAACCCGCCCACCAGGATGAGCGCATTCCTGAGCGCGACAGAAACCGACGAGCCGATGACGGACAGGATCAGGGTTGTATCCGTCGTCAGGCGGGAAAGGACTTCGCCGGTCATGATTCGCTCGTAGAAGGCGGGACTCATTCCGATCATGCGGTCGAAGACCGCGATCCGGATATCGGCCACCACGCGTTCCCCTAGGCGAGTGACAAGGTAGTAGCGAAGCCCGGTCCCAAGAGCTAGCAGGAGCGCGAGGCCAAGAGCAGCCATAAAATAGCTGTCGAGCAGGTCAGCGGCAGAGGATTCGAACCCGTCAACGACACGGCGGACGGCGATCGGCAGCACGAGCGACACTACGGCGGTAAGCACCAGTACAAGTGATGCGACTGCAACCATGCCGCGATAATGGCGCACAAAGGGCCAGAGCGCCCGCAGCGCCCGGACATTCCGGGACTTGGCTCGGTCGTGCCCAGAAATGTCCGTCATTCGGCTCCCTCTTCGACCATCCGACGCTCAAGCCTTGAAATCGTCACAAGACGCCGAAGTTCGACCGGATTGGGTTGGAGCGGGTAGCGGGAATCGAACCCGCACCAAGAGCTTGGAAGGCTCGTGTGATACCATTTCACCATACCCGCCCGGGTGGCCCCGTGATTATGTCATGGGGTATCGAGCGTCAAGCGTTGGACAAGCTCCAGCGGCCACGCTCTTGTACAGACGACCCGGTCGTCTCTGGCGGCAGAAAAAACCGCATGCCGCTTCTTGGAACTGGAATTCATGGCTGCAATTCACCGAAACCAATATCACGTAGGAATTGTGGAATTGGACCGACTTGCGGTTCGCTGTCTCATGTTGCATCCCGCAACGAAAGGTCTCGAAGGGGATTTGACATGCAACCCCGTACACTGCTCGAAGCGCTCGAACGTTCTTTCACCGGCAAGTTGAGAGCCATCTACGATGTGCTTGACGGCAACAATAAGCCGCGGCCGGCACGCAAGGATCAACTCGTCTCGGCGATTAACCGGATGCTCATGAACAGGGTCGAGGCAGAATGGAACAGCCTCACGAGACACGAAAAGCTGGTTGTTCAGGAAGCCGTCCACAATCCGCACGGACTGTTTGACGTTGACAAATTCACGGCCGTGCACGGCAAGGGGCCCGGCAAACGGTTCACAGTTTCGAGGTACAACAACAGCAACACGGCGACCAAGCTCAATCTGTTCCTGCACTTGGGCGACTGGGACGACCCGCAGATCTGGATCCCCGAAGACCTCCAGCAATCCATGAAATGCTTCGTCCCGAAGCCGAAGGAACCGGAAGTGCGTTTCCTGGCCGAACTTCCGCCAACCGTGGATCTGGTGTCATACCCGCATGTCTACAAGTCAGGGAAATATGTAAGGGAGGCGACAAGATCCACCGTTCCGATCGAGTGGCGCAACATGGAGACCACGGCAAAGTCGGGCCTGCTCGCGATGCTGAGCTTGATCGACGAAGGCAAGGTTTCGGTCAGCGCATCTACGAAACGGCCGTCGCAGGCATCCATGAAACGGATTGCCGGTGCGCTAGATGGCGGCGATTTCTATGCGTCCACCGAATCTGAGGCCGAAGTCGGACCGATCCAGGCTTTCGCCTGGCCTCTGCTGGTACAGTCGGGAAGGTTGGCGAAGCTGAACGGCTCTCGGCTCGAGCTTACAACGGCAGGACGCAAGGCACTTTCGGCACCTCCGCATGAAACGCTCAAGATGATTTGGAACCGCTGGCTCTCAACCAAGGTCATCGACGAGTTTTCTCGAATCGAGGCGATAAAGGGGCAGACCCGCGGCAGGGGAAAGTCAGCAATGAGAGCGGCGGAATGGCGACGTGGTGCGATCGACGAGGCGCTCGCTCAATGCCCGCAGCGAGGCGTCGTGTCGGTCGATGACCTGGCTAGGTTCATGATTGCCACGAACCTCGGATTCGAGGTGACACGATCTCCTAGTACGCTCTATGTCGAAGATCCTCACTACGGGCGCCTGTATGGCGAAACCGCCACACGCTGGGGCGTGCTCCAGGACCGGTACCTGCTGTGCTTTCTCTTCGAGTATGTTGCGACGCTGGGCTTCATAGACGTTGCCTTTGTTCCGCCGGACGGGGCGCGAAAGAAGCCTTGGGAACCGACCGGATACTTCGATGGCTCCTTCTTCAGCCGGTACGACGGCCTGAAGTTCTTCCGATTGACTGCGCTTGGAGCCTATTGTCTCGACGTGGTGGACGAATACAAGCCGGAGGCCCCCCGGAATTCGACACCCGTGTCGGTATTCCCGGACCTCCGAGTCGTCGTGCAGGACGGTCGTCTGGATCAGGAGGAAAGGTCCTTCCTGCGCAACTGCGCGGATGAAGAAGAGCTGGAGTCCGTATGGCGCCTCAGCACGGAAAAGATGCTGAGGGCGGTCGAGACCGGTCTGGACACCAGGACCGTCAGGGAATTCCTGTCCGCGCGAGATGAACAGCCGCTACCGGAACTCGTTGAGGGATTCCTGTCAAGGATCCAGTCGCGTGCACGGTCAATTCGGCGGGCCGGAACCGGGGTCCTCTTCGAATGCGACAGCGAGGCAACCGTCGAATCGCTTCTTTCTGACAGCAAGATCGCAAAGTTCAGTTTGCGCGCTGGCGAAAACAGGATTTTCGTCAACACATCGTCGGAACAGTCGTTCCGAAAGGCAGCACGAAAGATGGGGTTCGGATTCGACAACGGATAGCTGCCCGTTCATCGGCTTCACTGATTGGAGTCCCTTAACACATTCGTCCTGATCGGGATTCAGAGTGCATTCCAGGAACCGGAATCCGAAAGGACTCAACCAAGGAGCAGGTCGAAGGGTCCAATTCCGAATGCAACCTGACGAGTCACTGCCCGAACAACGCAAGGAAATTGGTTACTTAGTAGGCGTGCATCCACAGTACAATGACGAAAATCCGCTGCAGGAAAATCCAGCCACCTTGCGGGATACCTTAAGTGGAAATTCGGAACCAATCGATGCATGAACACAATCAGAGTGAAGAACCGCATCGACGCCTGTTCCACAGCCTTGCCTCAGGTCTGCAATTTGGTACTGAAGGCACATTGGACCATTGGATGCACGGACCATGGATCAGTCGGCACCTCAGATGCCAGTCGCCATCGTGGGCTACAGCTACCGCATGCCGGGAGGCATCCGGACCGACGACGACTTCTGGCGCCTGCTCAGAGACCGCGAAATTGTCCAGGAGCCGATCACCGACCGGTACGGCAGGGGCTATCGGCCGATCGGCGGATACTCCGGTCCGAGCCGGTTTGCCAGCCCTTGGGAAGGATTGATCCGCGACGACGGCGAAAAGCTCTTTGATCGCGGGCTTTTCGGGATGTCCCAGAGCGAAATGACACTAACGGATCCCCAGATGCGGATGCTGCTGACCAGTGCCTGGGAAACCTTCGAGCGTGTCGGGTGGGACCTGCACGGGCTGCGCAACAGTCAGACCGGTGTCTTCATTGGCGCCCAGGTGCCGGCGGTGGCGAGCTGGCGACCGATGCATGGGGCCGGACCGTTCGACGTGACGACCCTCAGCGTGGCGATGCTGGCCAACCGCATTTCCTATCACTTCAACCTGATGGGCCCCTCGATCACCTACTGTACGGCATGTTCCGCCAGCCTGACCGCGCTGCATTCAGCAATCAACGCACTTGTGTCCGGTGACTGCAGACAGGCGCTCGTGGGATCCGTGAACTACCTGGGTACATTCAGGCTGAGCGCATCCTTCAATGCTCTGGGAGTCATATGTCCCGATGGGAAATGCCACTCCTTCGACGCCGAAGCGAACGGCTACATGCGGGCTGAGGGAGCGTTCACGTACGCGATCAAGCCGCTCGAGGCGGCCGAGTGTGACGGAGACCCGATCTATGCCATTGTGGAAGCGACAGCTGTAAATGCGGCCGGCGCCGCCGATGGAACGGGTGGCTTGGCCCAAGGACGCTACATCACTGCACCCACCCGGCACGCGCAGGCCGATCTCATGCGCACGGCCTGCATGCGTGCGAGCCGGTCTCCCGGGGATTTCGACTACATCGAAGCCCATGCGACCGGCACCGTGGTTGGAGACCGCATCGAGGGGAACGCAATAGCCGAGGCATTCGGCGGCTTCGAACGGGCCTCGCCGCTCCGTCTGGCCAGCGTGAAGAGCAACGTGGGGCACATGGAGGCCGCGGCATTCCACTGCGCCCTCTTGAAGGTCCTCATGATGATGCAGCGGCGCACCTTTGCCCCGATCTCCCGGAACTTCCTGGTCCCAAATCCGGAGATCGACTTCGAAAGTTGCCCAATGCAGGTGCAGACGGAGTGCGAGCCATTCCCCGATCATCCCGTCACAGTTGGCATCAATTCCTTCGGTTTCGGAGGGGCGAACGGGCACTGCGTGGTACGGGAATATCGGTCGGAGGAACCTCGGATCTGGTCGATGCCGCTGGCGCCGGAGGCCGGTTTCATGGTCCCCCTGTCTGCGCGCACGACTGAGGCGTTGACAGAAAACGCCCGGGAATTGCGCCGGACACTCGAAAGACGCGAGTTAGATCTCTATACCTTGGTCGGCAATCTCAGCCGACGACGCACACACTTCGGAACCCGCACCTCCTTTGCCGTGCGCAACCGAGAGTCGCTGATACAGGCACTGGACACATTCGTGGAAGAGCCCTCGCCGGTCACCACGGCGGCTGTGGAGGCGCCCCGGATGCTCATGGTGTTCTCCGGACAGGGCACGCAGTGGGCAGGTTGCGGACGTGATCTCTACCTTGCCGACCCTGTGTTTCGCCGCGTTGTCGACGCCATCGAGGAGCAATGGCGCGAGCACTCCGACTACTCGCTGCGCGAGGCGTGCTTCTTTGCCCCGCAGGAAAAGCTGGACGAGGTGCAGCTTGCCCAGCCAGTGATCTTCATGCTGCAGTGCGCCATCGTGGAGTGGTTCAAGACTTGGGGCATCTATCCAGACTGCGTGGTCGGACACAGTTCAGGCGAGGTCGCGGCTGCCTACGCCAGCGGAGCACTCACGCTGGCGGATGCCACTCGCCTAGTCTTCCATCGCGCCAAGCTCCAGCAACGCACTGCCGGCACGGGACGCATGCTTGCCATTGGTCTTGATCGCCACGGGGTGGAAAGTCTGCTTGAGAATTTGCAGACGCCTGCCCAATCCCGGAATGGATTGCCCTCGGGCGTCGAGATTGCCTGTGAGAACGCGCCGGCCAGCACCGTGATCTGTGGTCATGAGTCCGCGTTGCAACCGATCATCGAGGAACTTGACCGGCGCAAGTGGCAGTTTCAGCTGCTGCCGGGAAACATAGCCTTTCACTCGAGCGCAATGGACCCGCTCCGGGATGACGCGCTGGCAGACCTCTCTTTCCTGAACGGACGCGAATTCAATGCAGAGGTGCCATTCGTGTCGTCGGTAACCGGTTCGAAGGTGGAGCGGCTGGACGCAGATTACTGGTGGTCGAACATCCGCCGGACCGTTCGGTTCTCTGCCGCGATGGAAACAGTCCGCCGCGACCTTCAACCGGATGCCGTGCTGGAGATTGCGCCGCACGGCGCCCTGCAGCCCATGATCGCGCAGTGCCTTGAGGGCTCAGATCCGATGCCTGCCTGCATCCCGACACTCATGCGGGATTCAGATGCGTGTCTCGGCGTCCGAGAGGCTCTGGGAGCCCTGTTCCGGGCCGGCGTGGTGCTGGACTTCGCTGCGCAGTATCCGCGCCCGGAGCCCATCGCCCACCTGCTGCCCGGGCATCCGAGGGACGACCGGGTCGCGATGGACATCATGTGCGACGATGAAATGTTCGTCCGTCAGGGGGAATACTCGCATGGCCCGCTGGTTGGTCACAAGGTGCCTTCCAGTCACATGATGTTCGAGGCACGCCTTTCGGAGCGCGATTTTCCCTGGATGGCGGACCATCGCGTCCATCATGCAGCCATCATGCCCGCCGCCGGCTACATCGAGCTGATCCTGGAAGCCTTCGAAGGTGTTCCCGTACACATCGAGGTGCTTGAATTCCTCCAGCCCTGCCCCATCCCGAAGGTTCCGGTGCGGCTGCAAACCGCCCTCCATCCGGTCGCCAATGCACCGGACACCTACACCTTCTCCATTTCGTCCCGACCTTATGATGTCGACGCCAGGAGTGAGCTGCATTGCCGGGGAAAGGTCCGACGGACGGACGCCAACCATCCGGTGAAGGTGCCAACGCGACTGGAGGAGATAGACACGAACCGGTTCGCCCCTTCCATTGTAGCCGACGACAGCGACTTCTATGAACGCCTCGAAGCCGTTCTTAGCGAGACGTTCCAGTATGGACCCCACTTCCAGACCATCCGGCGCGTACTGATGGACACCGCGACCCGGGACTCCCTCGTCGACATCGAAATGGATGAGGCGTTGTGGACATCCGGAAAGGTCGAGGGCTACGTCTCGTGCCCCCCGCTGTTCGACGGAGGCTTGCAGATCTTCCTCTTCAATCTCCTCAAGTGGGCGGACCTCTTCGCCGTGCCCCGCCGTGCGGAGGACGTGACCTTTCTCAAGCCGCCAAGCGGTCCACGAATCACCTGCCACGTGACCAAGCCTGAGGAGGACTGGCTCGATGTGAATGAACGGGGCCAATACTCGGTACGCCTGGGTGAACGTTCGGGCGGCAGCATCGGCTTCTACGACGGCGACAGCGGTGAATTGGTCGCTTACATCGGCAAGTACACTTACTTCACCTCCAACCCGCACTGGAACGACGTACTGGACAGCAAGCACGTGGTCTCCTGGCAGCCAAAGTTCATCTCCGATGGCCCGGGGCTGGATGAATTGTTGCCATCCGGCGAGATTGGATCGGCCGAACTGATCGCCGCAATGCAGCGCCCGGTATCGGGCATGTCCCGCTCCTGCCGTGTACTTGAAATTGCCGGAGACCGGGAGTCGAACGAGACCGCCCTCAAGAAATGCCTGGATGAACTCAACCGCGGGGATGCCCAGGCCGAATACTGGCTTGTCAGTGACAGCCAGGAACGGGCGAGGGAACATTTTGAAAGTTTTCACTCAAACGACGCGGCGCTGCGATTCGAGTGTCTCGATCTGTCCGATCCACCGGCACTGGACAAGGGCCTGCTGCGGGCAGGTGCCGCCGAACTCCTCTTCCTGCACCGGGAGGCGCGGTCCTACAGTCCGGATGACTGGGCGCTTTTGCACCGCCTGACGGTAGCAGGCGGACTGGCACTGGTGCATCATGAGAAAGGCGACATAATCTCCCCCGGATCCGGGTGGACCACGGTTCGCACCGGCCAGCGATGGACACTGTTGCAGGCACCCAAGTCCTTTGCGGATGCCTCCGGAGCGACGAAGCTCCCCGGCCCCCGATGGGTCCTGGGAGAATCGAACAGCGTTGCAGAGGATTGGGTGGCGCGCCTCGACTCCCCCGAATCGGTGCATTCCGTTCCCGCGGAAGTTCTGATCCTCGGCGGGTACCACTCGCTCGATGAATGGCCGCACTCTACCGATTTGCAGGCCATTGACTTTTTCTGCGGCACGGACCCTGAGGACCCGACCGGGGAGCTTGTGACAACCCGTTTCATTGCATTTGTCCAAGCCCTGGTTTCTCACCGGATCGAACATGCAAGCTGCCAGTGCCGCCTGACCGTGGTAACCCAGCGTGCAGCCCATGACGTTGAGGATCCACGCGGAAGCGCTTTGTGGGGAGCCGTCCGGAGCATGGCCATCGAGATCGGCGAAGAGGCCAGGATTGACTTTCGCCTGGTTGACTTGGGCGATCCGGAAGACCTGGAAACCCTTGCCTGGCTTGCCTGCTGCGACCTGCGCGAACGCGAGCTGGCAATCCGTCAACAGCACCTGTGGGCGCCGAGGCTCGTCAGCATCCGGGAGCGTCATGTGCGGGTGCCGGCCGACACGGAGCCGGCGTACCGTCTGACCCTCGACAATGCAGGCCAGATTTCTGGCCTCGAAATGAAGTCGTACGAATTGCCAGCGCTGGGGCGGCATGACGTGGAGATCGAAGTGACGGCGGCAGCGCTCAATTTCCGGGATGTCATGGTCACGCTGGGACTATTGCCGGCATTAGCCTATGAGCGCTCGGCGCTCGGCCACGAGATCGGCATGGAGGCAAGCGGGGTCGTGCGCCGCACGGGACCGGATGTGAACCATTGCCGTGTCGGTGACGCAGTGGCCTTCTTGCAAGGTGGGTGCATCGCGAACCGTGTCGTGGTCCGCGATCAGTTGGTATTCGCGAAACCAGGGCGCCTGAGCATGGAGGAAGCCGCGTCGACCCTGTCGGTCTACGTCACCGCGTATTACGCACTGATCCATCTGGCCCGGCTGCGGCGCGGCCAACGTGTCCTGATCCACTCGGCTCTGGGTGGTGTGGGACAGGCGGCCATTGCGCTCGCCAAGCACTCAGGAGCCGAGATCTACGCCACAGCCGGCAGCGAAACCAGGCGGAACCGACTGCTGGAGATGGGCGTACGGGGAGTGTTCGACTCGCACAGCTTCGACTGGCATGACGGGCTGATGGCGGCGACCGGGGGTGAAGGCGTGGACGTGGTGCTCAACTCGCTGGCCGGCCATCACATCGAACTCTGCCTAAGGGCCTTGCGCCCGGGCGGCTGGCACTGCGAGATCGGAAAGGTGGACATCTATGCCGACAACGCGCTCGGCTTGAGGCTGTTGCGGAAGAACCTACGGTTTGCCGCCATAGACGTCGACCGGCTCATTCTTGACGATCCAGTGCTGTCGCGCGAACTTTGCCAAGCCTGTCTGAACCTCATCGACCAAGGCGAACTGCCCGCAATTCCGGTTACCGAGTTCCCGTACCGGGACTACGCCAGGGCGCTTCGATTGATGACCACAGGACAGCATCAAGGGAAGCTGGTCCTGAAAGCGCCGTCGGACAAGGGCGATCAGGCATTCACGGTCGCGGATGTGAAGCCGCTGCTTGATCCGAACGCCACCTACCTGGTGACCGGCGGCCTGGGCGGATTCGGGCTGAGGCTGCTGCCCTATCTTGCATTTGCGGGCGCGCGCCATGTCACCCTGCTTGATCGCGACCCCAACCGGCGCAGGACCGCCGACTGGATCCGAAGTTCGAGCGCCCTTGTTTACACGGACGTCGAAGTCGAGTTCGACATCGTTCCTGGCGACGTATCGGTGGAAGAGGACGTGCAGAGTTGCATCGCGCAGTTGAAGAGACCGCTGAAGGGCGTCTTCCACCTGGCAGGCACTCTGGACGACCGGTTCTTCGACGACATTTCGCCTGGGTCGATGTCCAGGGTCTTCGCTCCGAAGGCCGACGGCGCGTTACATCTCCACCGGGCCACCTCGGACGTGGCGCTGGATCACTTTGTCCTGTTCTCGTCCACGGCCTCCACGGCAGGCAATCCGGGCCAGGTCAATTATAGCGCTGCCAATGCCTTTCTGGACGGTCTGGCCGTGGTTCGGCAACGGCAGGGCCTTCCATGCCTCGCCTTCAACATGGCCGCC
This sequence comes from Silicimonas sp., assembly GCA_022826205.1. Taxonomy (GTDB): domain Bacteria; phylum Pseudomonadota; class Alphaproteobacteria; order Rhodobacterales; family Rhodobacteraceae; genus JAJEFO01. The sequence continues at coordinate 12,010 of JAJDVJ010000081.1, forward strand.
GTGGCAGACGCCGGAATGGCGTCACGCAGCCTCCACGTGCTGCGCATGATGCGAGCCACCGGCATGCCGCCTGTGAGCAGCGACTGCGCCATCGCCAACCTCGACTTCGCACTGCGCTCGATGGCCGACAAGGATCACCTGGTCACCGCCATGTTCAGTCGACCGGCGTGGACGGTCGAGCTTCCGGACTACATGCGCGTTGGCCGCTTGCTGAACAACCAGGATGCCTTCGAAGCCGGGTCGGGCAGCGAATGGACGATCGAAAGCGTGGTCGCACAGCTTGCCGCCAAGGTCGCCGAACTCTGCGGGCACGATGAGGGCGGCGTGGATGAGCCGCTGTCAAGCTTCGGGCTCACTTCCATCTCCGTCGCCGAACTTGGCGCTTTCATCCAGACGCAGTTCAATTACCAGATGAGCGCGCTCGAACTGATGACCACGGCGTCTTGCATGTCAATTGCCCGCGGCATCATTCATGGCAGCCAGGACGAAGGGGATGATATGGCGGAAGCGAATGGTGCATTGGAAGCGCCCTTGGTCGCCCTAGGCGAAACCCAACGTACGCCTTCGGCCTATGCGAACTCGATCGAAGATCATTTCCCTCGCCAAGGCGGCAACGATCCGGCTACGGTACCATTATCCGGATGACGATGATGGGCGCCCCGGAACCGCCACGGACGATGCCATGATGAACACCCTTCTGGTCTATCCACGGCAACCCCCAACCTACTGGGGTTCTGACTTCGCGCTGGACATCGTGGGAGTGAAGTCGGCCTTCCCGCCCCTGGGGCTGCTCACCATTGCCGCGATGTTTCCGCCGGGGTACGACCTCAGGGTCGTGGACATGAACGTGACTTCGCTGGAGGACTCGGACCTGGAATGGGCCGACATGGTGTTCACGTCCACGATGATCGTTCAACGGATATCTCTCGAGAATGTCATCGAGCGGTGCAACCGAGCCGGGGTTCCGGTGGTGGCAGGCGGCCCGCATCCCACAACCTTTCACGACGAGATCGAAGGCGTGTCGCATTTCGTGCTGGATGAAGTCGAGGAGACCTTTCCGGAATTCCTGCGTGACCTGGAAGCCGGCACTGCAAAAGGAATCTACAGAGCGCCGAGGAAACCGGACGTGACCCAAACGCCGGTGCCGCGTTTCGACCTTATTGACATGAACGGCTACTACTCCATGGGGGTGCAATTCTCCCGGGGCTGTCCGTTTGACTGCGAGTTTTGCGACATCATCAAGCTCTATGGCCAGGTCGCGCGAACGAAGTCACCGGACCAGGTCGTCAAGGAATTCGATACCATCTACGACCTCGGGTGGCGGGGACCGGTCTTCCTGGTTGACGACAATTTCATTGGCAACAAGCGCGAGGCGATGAAGCTGCTTCCGGCGATCGCCGCTTGGCAGAAGAAAAGGGGCCATCCGTTCACTTTGTCCACCGAGGCAAGCGTCAATCTCTCCCGTATGGACGAGTTGATGGACATCATGGTCGAGGCCGGTTTCGACACCGTGTTCCTGGGCATCGAGACACCCAATCCAAAGGCATTGCTCAAGACCAAGAAGCCACAGAACGTCAGCAAGCGCGATGACAACTACCTGTTCAATGCGGTTCGCACGATTCAGGGAAAGGGGATGCAGGTGCAGGGCGGATTCATCCTGGGCCTTGACGGTGATGACGAAGGGGTCTTTGACGCCCAGATCGATTTCATCCGGGAAGCTGGCATTCCCGTAGCACCCATCTACCTTTTGACCGCCTTGCGAGGAACGGACATGTACGAGCGTTTCAGGCGCGAGAACCGGCTCATTGACGTTCCCATAGGAACCAGTGCCACGACACTCAATTTCAAGACAGAAATGGACCAAGGTATCCTGATCGAGGGATACATGCGGGTGACGGCCACCCTCTACGATCCCGCTCTAGAGAACTACCTTGAGCGCTGCCTGACCCTGCTCGAAAACCTGAAATTCGTCCCGCACCTTTACAAGCCGAAGAGCAGAAACGCAGTCTTTGCGGATCTGATGGGCGTGCGCAGCCGGCTTTCGGCCAAACAGGTCCCCGCCTTCACGAAGTTCATCGCCAAGGTCTCCAAGGAGCATCCTAGCATGCTTGCCAAGGCGGTGCGCCTCGCCGCCATGGGCTACCACTTCGAGAAGATCACGCGACAACAGAACACGATCCGGGCGTTCATGCATTTCCTGAACGCGAAACTGGATGAGGTCGGCGCGACAGTTGCCAACGGCGGACAGCAGGTCGATGAAGGCCGATGCCGCAAGGAGGATGCGCTCAAGCGTGCCAAGGAGCGCTATGAGTCGATTCCCGAAGAATTTCGCTACGACGGCGACGGGATCGAGAACGCCATTGCATCGTTCCGCAGCGAATTAAGCGCCCGTTTTGACCGGCACGCGCTGGCTGAGCGGATCTGAAGTTCGCGTGACATCCATCCATTACAAGAGGCACGTCATGTCGAACGCCACAATTGTGTCCCAAGAGACCCCACGGCTTGTCGGCACGCTGCCACCGCATTGCCGGCAGGACGTGGAATCTCTCCGTCAGTTCGTACGGTCGGTGCTGGATGACGAAACGCCGAAGGAAGCAGTGTCTCCGCCAGAATTTCGAGAGGTGCTTCTGACCGGCGCGACAGGCTTTCTTGGCCGCTTCGTTCTACGGGACTTGCTTCACGGGAATGCCAATCTGCTGGTGCATTGCATAGTTCGAGCCAAGGATTCAGGGCATGGCATTCGCCGTCTGCGTCGTGCGCTTGAGGAAGCCGAAATCTGGAGTGACGAATACGAGCCCCGCATACGGATCGTGACCGGAGACCTCACAGCTGCGAGATTCGGACTTGGAGAACCGGAATTCGCGCATCTATGCCAGCAAATTGATGCTGTTTTCCACCTTGCGGCAGAAGTGAACCTCGCCTCCTCCTACCGAAACTTGCGCAAGGCAAACGTGTTCAGCACTCGCAACGTGATCGAACTTTGCCTGCGAACCCGCTACAAGCATCTATTTCATGCCTCGACCATGGGAGTGTTTCCCCAAGCGTTCTGCGGCTATGCGGAGGAATTCGGCAACGACCTCATCGAGGACCAGATGCAGCCGGATCTTGCAAGCATGAAGAGGATATTCCCGATAGGGTGGCTCGGGTATCCATGGAGCAAGCTGATCTCCGAACAGGCACTGCTGTTCGCACAATCAGCCGGGATGCCTTTGGCCATATTCCGGTTTCCGCGAACTGCCACCGCAAGCACCGGATTCACGAATGCGGATGATGCCATGGTGCGCGTGTTGGCAAGCATAGTCGATATCGGAATGATGCCCGAAGGATTCACGATTCATGGAAGCAATGAGGCAGTAGACGTCCTTAGCAGGATCTACACGGCGATCTCTATGAACCCGGCCCGACGCCATACGATCTATCACTGCTGCGATCCCCGGCCGGATTACCACGATATCGAACTCGCCGACTTCGGCCTTTACTATCCCGAGGCGCCCTACCAAGCGTTCAGGCGTGCCTGCCTGGCCCGCGGCGAACGATCCCCCCTGCATGGACACTGGGCATTGCTTGACCACTTTGCCCGATACTGGTTCGGAAAACGCAATGCAGCCGGTTCTGTCCCTGTTTCCGACCGCGCCATCCGCGAGGATTGTTTGGAACCGATCCAGTGGCCGAGCCTGTACACCATGCTCAAGAGCTCGCACGACTGGATCAGGCGCCATCGAGAGGAATGGCCATATGACGTGCCAAAGGGTCGATTGGAAACCGATTGCCTGATGGACCGTGCCCGACGTTTCGCCACAGAGGCCGGAGTGCCCTTTGAATCGACATATCCCAAATGGATGCGCCGCGGACTCCAGGAACTGGTCCGCGCCTTGCAGGCACCGGACGCCAAGCTGCTCGAGGACAGACTGAGCGATGTCGTCTTCGATCTTTGCGGTTCCTTGCGCAATACAGCGGCGCTCGCGGGTGAACGGCTGCACCACCCGGAAATCGAAACGGAAGTGATCGATCGCCCCGTATTCATCGTGGGCATCAACCGAACTGGGACCACCTACCTGCACCGCCTCATGGTCCGCGATTCAAGATTCTGGGCACTGAGAAGCTACGAATTTACGGAGCCGGTTCTGTCGCCAGAACAGTACGCAACGGTAGCGGGTACGCCGGAGGACCCGCGTCGGGAGTACTTCGAGGAGCTCTTGGAAGCGTCCGGGATTCGCGAGGCCTTCGAGGGAATCCACCACCTGGACATTGAAGAGCCGGAGGAGGATTTCCCGATCCTGAGACTGGCCTTTGCAGCCTGGACATTGACGGTCCGTTACCATGTGCCACGCTATGGTCGTTGGCTGGCCGAAGCAGGATCGCGGAACGCATATTCCCATCACCGTCGCATCATGCAGCAATATACCTGGCAACGTAGGCAGCGCCGTTCCGAACGTACAAGGCAGTGGCTGTTCAAAATGCCCGGTCATCTGATGGAATTGGAAGCACTCTGCGAAGCGTATCCGGATGCGCACTTCATCCAGACCCACCGCGACCCAAAGCAATTCATGGGGTCGTGGAACAACATGGCGGAGCGGATACGATCACGATCCAGCGAACCGCGCGCCCGCAGCGAGTTCGGTGCCGAACAATTGGACTTCATGAGCGGAATGCTCAACAAGTCGGTTCGTTTCCGGGAAGCGCATCCGGAATTGAGGGATCGCTGGATTGACGTGAATTACCATGATCTGGTCCGTGATCCGTTCGCGGTCATGCGTCATGTCTATGACCGGTTCAACTGGACTCTCGGGCAGGAGACGATGGACTCCATGGTAAGCTGGAACCGGCGGCAGGCGAAAAAACGCAGTAAGGAGACCCGGCACAGTTACCAGCTTCAGGATTTCGGGCTCACACCGGAAATGGTGGACGAGGCATTCGCCCCGTACCTCGACTTCATCACCTCCCTCGGCATTCGGTAATCACGCGCGTTCTCGGAACATCCCGGCGTTCCGTTTGAAGCATGCATGCTGCAGCTCAATTCAGACTTGAACGGCTACATGGGTTGCTTCGGACTGGATTTGGACCAGAATGTGGCATACGATTCTTGCCAAGTTTGGATTTCGGAGACAGGCAACAAGACGAATAGTGCACACCGGCCATTCCTGAAGCCGCTTGACTGTCACGACTCTTTTGCACCGGCAGATTGCGGCGAAGGCTGGACCACACACGATCACTGACAGGTGGAGCCATGCCACAACAATCGACGAACCCGGAGAATTCTTCCCGCGAAAGGCGCTGGCGTGGTTATGCTCAAGTTGGCGCGATCATCGTTATCATCGCAGGAGCACTGTACCTGGCCCAAGCCCCGGAGCGGGCCGACTTTCGACCGGTGGCCGCATCTCACGACGCGGCACCGGTTGTACAGGTTGTTGTTCCGTCACCGACGGAACATGCGCACAGGCTTGATCTCACTGGAACGGTGACCCTTGACAGAAAGCTGGCGGTCGTTTCCGAGGTCGAAGGCCGGGTTGTCTGGGTGTCGGCGGACTTCGTTAACGGAGGCAGAATTTCGGCGAACGAGGTGTTTGTCCGGATTGATCCCCGCGAGTACGAGCTTGAGGTCAGGTCTGCGGAAATGGCTGTTGCAAAGGCCGAGGCTCAGGTGCAGCTGGCACGACGCACAGTTGGTACCGATGCCGGCCTTGTAATTGCCGAGGCCGAAGCCAGTCTCGGACAGGCCGAGGCGAAACTTGCCCTTGCGAACCTGCAACTTGAGCGTACCGAGATCAGTCTCCCCTTTGGCGCTCGCGTAATGTCCTCGGAACTGGAAGTTGGCGATCTGGTCGGACCACCGGACGCTGTTGGGAAGCTGTCTTTGCTCGGAATCGTGTACCGACCTGACGCGCTTCAGGTGCGGGTGCCAATTAGGGTCGAAGATCTTGATTCGCTCGAATCTGCAATTGGTCGGCCAGCGCAGGTAAGTACGGTCCACGGCACATACCAAGCCGGAATAGCACGGGTTTCTTCAGTGGTTGCCGTTGAGAGCCGTCTCGCCCATGTATTTCTCAAGTTTTCCGACGACATTCCGCAATCCGAGCTGCCGGTTCCCGGGACCTTTGCGGAAGTCACGATCCATGGACCGTTGCACGACGGTGTCTTCGTGCTTCCCGAGGCCGCCGCGAGAGAACATGACAGCATCTGGATTGTTCAGGATGGCGCCCTTCGGGCCCTGAAGCCGGTAACCGTCGGACGTTCCAACGATGGATGGATTGTCGAGGCGTTCGAGCCCGGCGAAGGCGTAGTGGTCAGCGTCCTCGCCGGTGCCAGCGAGGGCCTGAGGGTTTCTCCCGATCCTGCATCGTCCGGGCAGTAGGATGCCGCAATCCTCGAATTCGAAGATGCCCTGGACCTGTCAAAGAAATAGGGGGATATCGTGAAAAAGGGGCCAATCTCCTATTTTGCAGGAAATCCAGCGGCCGCCAATTTGCTGATGATATTTCTGATCGTCGGCGGCATCATAGCCAGTTTCCAGCTTGCAGTGCGACCTCTCCCGGCCATCGATCTGCGCAAGATCGTCGTGACGGTGGAGTCCCCGCAGGCTTCGCCCAGGGAAATGGAGGAAGATGTCAACCGCCGGGTCGAGGAGAGCATCGTCGGGCTTGAGGGTGTGGCGCGCGTGGTCAGCCACGCGGAGGAAGGAGTGGGCAGAATCGAGGTTGAACTCGATACATTGGCAGATATCGACGCGACATTTGACGACGTCAGCAATGCGGTTGACAGCATCGAGAACTTTCCGCCGGCAAATGCGGAATTGCCACAGATTGAAATCAAAAGGCTCAACTACGAGGTCATGACCATTGCGGTTTCTTCGGGAGTTCTCTCGGAAGACGCGCTTCGGCTTGCTGCTGAGGATGTCTACAATGCACTGCTGGCTCTGCCCTCAGTGTCCCAGATCCGATTTCGCGGCACGCGAGACCGTGAAATTGCAATCGAGATTAGCGAAGAAGGGCTACGTCGTCACAACCTCACGATTGCCGAGCTGGCCAAGGCGGTGCGACGCGAATCACTCAACCTCTCATTCGGAGAGTTGCAGACGGAAGCAGGCGATGTCGTTCTCAACGTTCAAAGCAAGAAGCGATACGGGGAGGAATTCGAGAACATTCCGCTAATCGTGCGGAGCGACGGCACAATGCTCAAGCTCGGCGATGTGGCAAAGATTCGAGATGGATTCGTCAGCAACGAGATCCTGTCAGAGGTTGACGGCATTCCGACTGTCTTTCTACGTATCGAGGTTGCAGAAGGGCAATCGTTCACAAGAACCGCAAAGGCGATCAATGACTTGCTGGAGCGTTACAACCCTCCACCCGCGGTGGAAGTTTCCGTCTGGAACGATGCTGCAGATCCGCTCTCTGACCGGTTTGCGGACATCATTCAGAATGCAGTCATCGGCATCGTCCTGGTTTTTGTCTGCCTCATCCTTGTCTTTGACCTGCGGGTTGCAATTTGGATAACCGTCGGAATACCTTTGTCTTTTATCGGTTCGCTCATGTTCTTCGATGTCGCTGACCTGACATTGAACCTAGGAACGATGCTGGCGTTCTTCGTCCTTATCGGCATCGTCGTCGACGACGCGCTTGTCATCGGTGAGAGCATTGCGACAGAACGGGAAAGTGGCAAAAACGGTTTTGACGCCGCTGTGTCCGGCGCGCGCACCGTAGCGGCGCCGGTGACGGTGGGAGTGATCACGACGGTTCTGGCACTTGTGCCGTTTCTCTTCGTGACGGTCGAGAACTACCAGATCATTCAGGTGTTCTTCTATGTTGCATTGTTCGTCCTTGTCATTTCACTGATCGAGGCATTCTGCATCCTTCCTGCCCACCTGTCACACGACAGGCCCTGGAGCCTCTCTCCATTGCGAAACGTCAAGGACTGGGTTTGCGAGCGGATTGAAGTGGTTCGGGATGTCATTGTCGTGCGAGCCGTGTCCTGGTCGGTACGCCACGTATTTCTGACCTTTGCCCTTGCAGCGGCATTTGTTGTTGCCGCGCTCGCCCTGGTTCGGCTCGAGGCCGTCAACGTGATCGTCTTCGACAGGACCGCCAGCATCAGCAAAACGATGCATGCTGACCTGCACCTGCCGGTCGGTGCCCCGTTCAACGCGAGTGCTGGCGCCGCGCAACGATTTGTGGCAGCGGCGGAACTCATCAACGAACAACTTGAAGGCACCTCGATTGAGTCGATCAGCGTAAAGGTTGGCGAACTGAGCGACAGCCCTGCGTCGAGAACAGGTCAGGACCGTGCGATACTGGACAACGTGGCCACGGTTGCCCTCAGGTTGCATGATCGACCGATTAGACAGGTATCGCCAGAAGATATCGAGCACGCCTGGCTAAAGAATGTTGGACTCACACCGGAGCTGGAGGAAGCCTCCATCCATACGACCCGCGTCCGCGGCAAGCCTTCGGTCGCATATGCCTTGGTTCATGACGACCTGGAAACCCTGCATCAGGCGGCAAATGAACTGAAGTCTTTCATGAGTCAAATCCCGGGCCTTTATGCACTGTCGGACAGCCTGTCGCCCGGCAAGCGGCACTTTGAGATAGACTTGACGCCGGTTGCCGAAGCCGCCGGGCTGACCTCGGCAATGATCAGCAAGCAGTTGCGGGCGAGTTTTCATGGCCTGGAAGTCCAAAGAATCCAGCGCGGTCGCGACGAAATTAGGGTCGTGGTTCGATATCCGCCAGAACGGAGACGAAGCGTGCGTGATCTGACGGGCGAGTGGATCAACATTCCTGGTGGGCAGGAAATACCGCTGTCGTCCGCTGCAATTCTGACTGAACAGCGTGAACCCGCCAAGCTGATGCGAATCGACGGTCGACAGGCTGCCCTTGTCAATGCCCATGCGGATCTGGCCGCCACCACGCCAGCCCAGGCAAGGCGCAAGATTGCCGAGGAAATGCTGCCTGGGCTCCTTGCCAAGTATACTGGTCTGGTCATCTCCCACGATGCCGGCGCTCGGGACGAACGGGAAATGCTGCGCACGCTGGCCGTCATAGTCCCGATCGTGCTGCTCGCAATCTATGCCCTGATAGCGTCCTTCCTTCGCAGCTACTGGAAGCCGTTCGTGATCGTCGTAGGCATTCCGATTGCTGCTGCAGGAGCTGTGTTTGGCCATTGGGTGCTCGGATGGCATCTTACCGCGGTTTCGATTTTTGGCATTATCGGAGCTTCTGGAGTCATCGTGAATGACGGGCTGGTCCTCTTGCACCGTTACAGCACACTTCGACGCGAAAACGAAATGCTGCCCGCCATCGCCGCAATTTCCGGCGCGGCCCGTGACCGCTTTCGCGCGGTGTTCCTCACTTCGCTTACCACGGTTCTCGGCCTGTCTCCGCTGCTCTACGAACGAAGTGACGAGTTGTTGTTCATTGTGCCGTTCGCCGTCAGCATGCTAGGCGCGCTTGTTGCCTCGACCGCATTTACCCTGTTCGTGCTTCCTGCGATCTTCATGCTTGTCGAAGGATGGCGGGAAGATAGACAGGCTGCCTGAACCACTATCAGGACTACATGCACTCTGACTGGATTGGCCTGACATCCAGAATTTGACACAACAAAATGATGAATGGTGGGACGCGAGAATAGCAGGAGTGATGCCCAATGACGGGTGACGACCGCGCACAGGGTGGCATCTTGACGTCGGTTGACGTCGTGATTCGGCCAATCTCCTTGAATGATCTCGGGCATGCGACTTGACGCGAAGTGCTTCCGCCACTGCAAATTTGCCGACATCATCAGCAGGAAGGTAATGACCAGCAAAGTCGCAGGAATCCGGCACCCCTTGCCATCCGCTCGCAACTGCTGCGAAACACATTCGTTCAATGCTGTTGGTTCAGCGGGCGCGGCCTCGTGTTTCGCACCTCCCCGAGCGCTACAAGCGAGACGTCCAGATCCACAAGAAACTGAATTTGCGTGGGAAATTTACGTTCCTAGATTTCTTGGAATTGGCCAAGGCTTGGTCTAGAGAGATCGAGATGAAGGCATCGGTGCATGAAGCAAAGACGAACTTCGCCAAGCTGCTGGAAATGGTCAGCCGCGGAGAACGCGTGATCATCACACGCCATGGCATTCCCATCGCCGAGCTGGTTCCAGCACGCACCGGATTGTTCAAGCTCGGCATTTTGAAGAACGTCGTAGCGCCTCCACCCGATGACTTCTTTGAGCCTTTGGGCGAAGATGAACTGCGCGCTTGGGAAGGGGAATGACGTCAATTCCTTTCGATCGTGCCGGCCGATGACCCCCGGATAGGAGAATGAGCCCATGCCCGAATGCGCGAACCAGTTCGGTTGGCGGGTTCGGCCGCTTCATTCCATGAAATCTGTAAGAAGATCAGATTGGGAGAGTGGCCAGGGTTGGCCGCCTACGCTGAGAGCCTGGAACAGCGTGCAGGCTCGGATGGCTGTGAACTGATCTCGCTAGCGGCAACGGCGTGCCTGGATGCATAGATGCTTGACCGGGATCACCGCAATCCTATTGACCGCGTGCTTGCAGCAGTCGCTCGGCTGAACCCCTTCCGGTGATCTCCTCCGATCACGCCACTGACAGGTTCGGCATCGAAAGACATTGGATCCCTTGAAGGGTATCGACAAAGCGCAACCATCATCTTCTCAGGGTTGCGCCTGGTCAGACGCCGAGGCAGGCTGTCTTGCCGTCGCGACAAGTCAGCACCGTCGCAGAAGTGTTGCTCACGAACAGCGGAGTGACCCGATACTCTCCTCTCACTTCCAGTGACCATTTCACCGCAACGTTCGCAGCGACTGGCTCGCCATTCAGAATGCTGGAGAAGAGCGCAAATCGCCATGCGCTCCAGATGTCAGTGCCTCAATGGTTGTGCCGAAAAAGCGACATCGACGACGGATTTGTCAGGGGAACGACGGTCATTCTGCAGCGCGTTCGAGGAATTCCACTTCGATAAACACAATCTCGAAATTGCTTGCGTTCACCACGTCATGATGAACACCCTTCTTTCGAAAATACGGTGACTTGCGGCACAATTCGACTTCCCGAGTCGTACCGTCAGGCTCGAGCAGCAAAAGCATCCCGTCTGAAAGCGGCACGACCAAGTAGTCATGCTCATGTACATGCCAGCCAGTATTGTCGCCCTTCGCGGGAAAGCGCCATTCGGTGACGCGGGTCCGGCCGTTCTCTATGAGAACGGTACCTTTGGCAGTTCCATCACTTGTATCGGGGCAACTCATCGAGTCACTCTCAGCGGTGACGGGAAAGGCGCCAGATCGATGGGAGCAATAGTGCGGCCAACGCGATCTTGAGAGCATCTCCGGGCAGGAATGGCCAAAGGCCCAACTCGAGCACAGGTTTGTCCCATCCAATTACCACGCCCAGCCAGATCAGGCCCGGAATATAGATGATGGCCGTGCCCAACGCCATGGCTGCCACGGTCGTGGCGATGTGCCTATCCCAGCCCTTTTGTCCCAACCAACCAACCACCACCGCAGCGAACAGGAAGCCCAGCAGGTAACCGCCGGTTGGTCCCAGCATGTAGGCCAATCCAATCCCGCGTTCAGGCGTTCCAGCGAATACCGGCAGGCCCAAAGATCCTTCGGCAAGATAGAGCAGTACCGTCGCAGCCCCCAGCCGCCAACCGAAGGCCATGCCCAGCGCGAGCACCACAAAGGTCTGCATGGTGATCGGCACAGGGTAGAATGGGACCTGAATCTTGGCAGACAACCAAAGCGCAAGGCTGCCCATTACTGCGAGAAGAAGAAATTTCAGCCGCGCATCTCCGCCTTGCCATAGGCTTTGCGCCAGTGTCCGGCTGTTACCTGCAATGTTGCTCATCTTGGTCTCCAAATTCATGCCGTCAGGTTGTTGCTTCACGGATTCTGTCAAGCATGCTGGTCCGGTTCTTTCGTGCGGCAAGAGCCGCATCCATCTCCACTCTGACAAATCTTGTCGGCGTGTTGGGCTGCAGCTGGCCAATTAGGTCCATGTCTGCCGAAACTACAGTTCCCAGCATGAAGTAGCCACCACCCGAGACCGCATCGCGGTGCAGCACTATGGGCTCGGACCCGTTGGGTACCTGTATTGATCCGTAAGGGTAGCACGCATCGGTAATGTTCGAGGGGTTGGAGCCCGCGCTATAAGGTTGCTCACGCGGAACGAACTCCAGCTGCCGCCCTCCTTTGAAGCGGTATCCCATCCGGTCGGCCTCGTTGGCGACCATCCAGGTGTCGTCAAAGAACCCCTGCTGTGCGCCTTCGGTGATCCGGTGCCAATAGAGACCTGGCAGGACCCGCAGTTCGGCCGAGGAACCTGGTAGCCGCCTGAGTGCACCAGGAACTGATTTGCCCGGCTTTGCCGTGTCGCCGGATTGACCAAAAGGCAAGGTGTCCCCGGGTTGTACAGCACGCCCATCGACGCCGCCCAGCGAACCAATCGGATAGGTTGATCGGCTGCCCAGGGCGGACGGCGTGTCAATTCCGCCGGAAACTGCAATGTATGCTCGCGCGCCCAGTCTGAGGAAATCAAACGACAAGACCTGCCCTTTCCTAACGCCCAGCGCGGTCCATGTGGGTTGTTGCTCACCATCGATCTTCGGCGGAAGTTCGGCCCCGCAGACTGCGATGATCGCATCCTCGGTGAACTCCAACTCCGGCCCGAGGAAGGCGGCTTCCAGGCCTGCCGCGCCTTCGTCGTTGCCAACCAAAAGGTTCGCCGCGCGCAGCGCGAACCTGTCCATCGCACCGCCCATCGGGATGCCAAGATGGTAGTAACCAGGCCTGCCGAGATCCTGGATCGTAGTCATGATTCCGGCAGAGACTACTTCAATCGGCATAGAGTGCCTCCATCATTCTGGCGTTCGTGCCATCCAGGTCCGCGTTGAAGTCATCGAGGGAAAAGACAAAGTCACGCATTCGGGGTTCGAACCGGCCGACCTGCATGTCCTCGATGATCCGGTCATATTCCGCCCGTTCAATGGACCGCCACTTGACGATGTCACCTGGGCGAAAAAACACCATGAAGTCCTTCAAGTACGGAACTTCCTGTCTTGGGTCGTAAATTGTCATTGGCGTGATGCCGAACATCTGGTAGCCGCCCGCACCGCGCACCGAATAGATGCAGGAGAAGGAGCCGCCATAGCCGACGGTCTGCTTCGGCGTGTCTGTACGAGGGCGCAGGTACTTTGGCACCTGAATCTGCCGGGAACGGTCGACCATCTGATAGAGGAAGGGCAGGCCCGATACGAAGCCTACCATCGAGACAAACCACGGCGCGCCGGAATGCGCATCGATGAACGCCTCGACCGTTTCGTACCCGTTGATCCGTGCTGCGTATTCGAGGTCGGTTCCATCTGGGTCCTGATGCCGTTCGCGGAACCGCATCAGAGTCTCATGAGTCCAAGGATCCTGATAGAAAACCGGCACCTCGATTATTCGCGTATCCAGCTTGGCCTCGGCCTTCTCGGCATCTTCCTCCAGCAACTTGAGACGATCCATCAACGCATGAGGATGGATCTTGTCAGGGTCAAACTTGATCTGGAACGAAGCATTGGCGGGGCAGATTTCCGTTACCCCGTCGATGCTGGCCGCGCGCACGGCGTTGGTCATCGAAAGGGACGTGAAGAACGCCTCCAGCGACATCGCTTCGTCGACCTCTACAAAGATGTGCTCATCGCCTCCGAAAGTGAATCGACTCATGCAGCAGCCTCCCCTTGTTTGGTGAGTATGTCGGTGTTCTGCTCAAGCCACGTCTCCATCCAGCCAGTATGGACCGCGTTGGCCTGCACTTCGGCACAGGCAGCCAGTGCTGAATAGAGCGGGGCAGTGGTAGGCAGTCCGTCAATGGCCAGTCCATCGAGCGCATATGTCAGTCGGGTGATTGCCTGCGCCCGGTCCGGTGCCCACACGATAAGCTTGCCCAACAGCGAATCGTAGAACGGCGGAATCTCATACCCGTCGTAGAGCATGTGGTCGAAACGGATGCCGTCACCCTTGGGGACGCGCAGCCCGGTCACGATGCCTGGGAACGGCATGAAACTGTTGGCAGGGTCCTCCGCATTGAGACGCACCTCAATGGCATGGCCTTTGCGAGCAATCTCATCCTGCGTCAGTGCAAGCCTCTGGCCTGCACACACCCGGATCATGCCGATCACCAGATCTGTTCCGCATATCATTTCAGTTACCGGATGTTCGACCTGGATACGGGTGTTCATCTCGATGAAGTAGAACTCCCCGGTCGCTTCATCATAGAGATATTCTACCGTCCCGGCACCGCGATAGTTTACGGATTTCGCCAGATCTACTGCCGATGCACAGAGGAGGGCACGCACCGTGTCGCTGATCGCCGCCGAGGGCGCCTCTTCCCAGACCTTCTGACGTCGCCGTTGCAGCGAGCATTCGCGGTCAAAAAAGTGCACCACGTTAAAGCCATCTCCCAGCACCTGCACCTCGATGTGCCGGGCCGATTCGATCAGCTTCTCGATATAGATGCCGTTGTCTCCGAAGGCCGCTTTCGCCTCGGAGGAGGCTTGTGGCGCCATTCTACAGACTTCGTCGGAGTTTTTGGCCACTCGGATGCCGCGTCCGCCGCCGCCGGCGCTGGCCTTGATCATCACAGGAAAGCCGATTGCCTCGGCCAAAGTCAGGGCCTCGTCCAGATCCTTGATCACGCCGTCGCTGCCCGGCACGGTCGGAACGCCCGCATCTCTTGCCTGCGTGCGCGCTGCGGCCTTGTCACCCATCAGGCGGATTGTGTCGGACAAGGGTCCGATGAACGTCAGTCCAGCACTTTCCACCGCTTCGGCAAACCTGGCGCTTTCCGAGAGGAACCCGTAGCCCGGGTGGATCGCGTCAGCGCCGCATTCCCTTGCGGCTGATAGGATAGCACCTGCATCAAGGTAGGATTTCGCGGGGTGAGGTGGCCCAATCAATTTCACTTCATCGGCCATCCGGGCTGCCAGGCTATCGGTATCGGCTTCGCTCACCACCTGAACCGTTTCCAGACCAAGCTCCTTCGCTGCCCGGATCACGCGACAGGCAATTTCACCGCGATTGGCGATGAGCAGCTTTCTGATCGACAGGCCTTGCTCCACGACTATTCCAACTCAACGATGGTCATCCCGGCCGCCACGGGTTCACCGTCTTCCAGCGGAAATCCCGAGACGATGCCCTCGGCATCCGCCCTTATCGGGTGAAAGGACTTCATCACTTCTACAAGCGCGACGACGTCGCCCTCCGCCACGGCATCGCCAATTTCCACAAAAGGCGGCTCTTCTGGCGCAGGCTTGCGATAGAACGTGCCCGGAATGGGGGACTTGATTTCGTGTCTGGCCATGGAATTTTCTCCCGTTGGTCCCATCGCGACGCTCACGAAGCGTCAAGTTGACTGAGTGCAGAGTTGACCGCCCTTCCGATGTTCACCGCATTTGGCGTGTCGGAGTGGATGCAGATCGTTTCGGCGCGCACAGGAAGCGTCTTGCCGCCTACGGTGGTCAGGGTGCCGTCGCGCACAGCAGCCACCGCGCGTCTTGCGGCAAGCTCAGGCGCTACAGCCTCATGCTTTCGCGTGATGATCAAATGGCCTTCATCATCATAGTCCAGGTCTGCGAAGAACTCCGGCAGGAAGCCCACGCCTCTTCGCGTATAGACCTCTTCATGCAATGTTCCGGTTATGCCGGTGACTGGCACGCCAAACACCGTCGCGGCATCGGCGACGGCTTCAGCAATGTGTTCCTGCCGGGCGGCCATGCCATACAGCGCGCCGTGCGGCTTGAGATGGCAAAGCGCCATGCCCTCTAGTCTCAGGAATGAAATGAGCGCGCCGATCTGGTAGAGAATTATGTTGACCAGCTCGTCGCGATCAATCTTCATCTCGCGTCGCCCGAACCCAGCCAGATCGGGCAAGGAAAAGTGTGCACCAACCTTGACCCCGTGCTGCTTGGCCAGAGCTACCGTGCTGCGCATGTGGTTGGGATCTGAGCCGTGAAACCCACAGGCGACATTGGCTTGGGTGATATATGGCATTATGCCGGCATCGTTACCCAGCCGATAGAGACCGAAGCTCTCGCCCATGTCACAGTTGATGTCCACCCGCATGGCGTATCCCCCCTAGCCCTTCAAAGTCGCCACGTATTTCAGGCGGATCTGGTCGGCGATTACGGCCAGTATCAGCAGTGCGCCCAGAACAACCGTCTGCAGGTAGCTTTCGATCCGGGCGAGGTTCATCCCGTTCTGCACCAGACCAATGAAGAGTGCGCCAAGCACCACATTTTCGAGCCGCCCTACACCTCCGCGCAGGCTAACCCCTGCAATGACACAGGCAGCAATCGATTCCAGAGGCATTGACGCGCCGATATTGGCTTCACCGGTGTCCAAACGCGCGGTCAGCAGCATTCCCGCCACAGCAGCGAAGAATGCGCAGAGAACGTAGGTAAGAAAGAGTGTGCCGCGCGTGTTGATCCCCGAAAGCGAGGCCGCCTTGCGATTGCCGCCCACGGCGTAGAAGTGCCGTCCATAGGGAGTGCGGTACAGGAAGACGTAGAGAGCCAGCACCAGGAATGCGGCCACAAGAACCGGCGTGGGAATTCCAAGAAAATTTCCAAAGCCGAACGTGTCGCCGAACTGTATGGGCATTCCGTAGACCGGCACGCCACCTGTCAGATAGAGCGCGATGCCAAACCCCACCGATGCCATGCCCAGCGACATCATGAACGGCGAGACGTTGAAGAAGGCCACACCCACGCCATTCAATACACCGATCATTGTGCCCGCTGCGATCCCAGCGAGGCACCCGATGGTGATGGACAGCCAAATGGCCTCTGGCATCGCAGCGTAGACTGCGGCCATGGCCATGGCACCGGCTACCGACGCCAGAGCGAGGATCGTGCCAACGGAAAGGTCGAACCCGCCTGTCAACAACGCCAACATTTGCCCTATGGAAACGATTGTCAGATAGACCGACTGCCTGAGTACATTTGTCAGATTGCGCGAAGTCAGGAAATTTTCGGACATCAGCGTGAAAATCACCAATGCGGCCAGCAACAGGAAGGGCAGAATCCCGAGCCGGACGAACGCCCGCTTGAGAACGAGAGTCACCGCACTTTCGGCTGCCCTTCTCGCAGCCATCAGGCTCCCTCTCTTTCAAATAGGTGCGCCAGAACCGCCTCTTCGCTGAGGGCTGCACCAAAAAGCTCCGCCTGCACCCTTCCGCGGTAGAATACATAGGCCCTGTTTGAGAGATGGAGTATTTCCGGCAGGTCGGACGAAATGAGGATGATCGCCACGCCATGTCGGACAAGTTCCACGATGAATTCGTAGATCGCTGCTCGGGTGCCCACATCTACTCCGACGGTTGGCTCGTCAAAGGCGATCAACCGAAAATCCCGCGTGAGGCTGCGTGCCAGCATAACCTTTTGCTGATTGCCCCCTGAGAACTGGTCTGCGGTCCGCTCGATCTGTCTCGGCTGCAGGTTAACTTGGTCCGCCAGATCGCCCACCGCCCGCCGTTCGCCACCAAGGGTTAGAATCGGGCCGCTTGAAAACGGCTCTACGTCCAGTGCAGCCAACGCAACGTTCTCGCGCGCCGAGCGCATCATCATCAGCCCCTCGGTGCGCCGGTCAGAGGGCAGGTAGAGAAACCCGTCCTGGATGTTTCGCTTCGGCCCGTGGCCGGTGGACTCCCGACCGAAGAGATGGACCCGCCCCGCAACAATCTCCTTTGCTCCGAACGCGGCCTGCATTAGCTCGGACTTACCCGAGCCGACAAGACCCGCAAGTCCCACGATTTCGCCCGACTTCACTTCCACCGAAACGCCGTTGACGGATTCGTCACGCGTTGACAGGTTCTCGACTTTCAGCACCATTTCACCCTCAGTCTGAGGGATCCGTGCGGGGAAAATCTCGCCCACCTCGCGACCAGTCATAAGTTGAACGAGATCCTCCTCTGACGCGCTCTGAGCATTCACCGTATCGACATAGCGCCCGTCCCGCAGCACAGTGATGCGGCTGCCAATCTGCTGAATTTCCGCCATCCGGTGAGTGATGTAGACGATGCCGATTCCGCGCGCCGTCAATTCACAAATCAATTTGAATAGTTGATCTGTCTCATGGTTGGTCAGCGATGCGGTCGGCTCATCCAAGATCAGCACCGACAAGTCAGATCGAAATGCCTTGGCGATCTCCACCATCTGCTGCTCCGCCCGCGTCAAGTGATCAACGCGTGCCGCCGGATCGATACGAAAATCAAGTTCATCCAGAATCTCGCGCGCATGCTCGCGACTTCGCAGCCGGTCCAGGAACGCGCCCCGCCTGGGTTCCTCGCCAAGAAAGAGGTTCTCCTCCACCGTCATCTGAGCGACCAGAGAGAAGTCTTGGAAGACCGCCGATATTCCAAGTTCGCGTGCATCGTGCACCGAATGGAGCGAAATCTCTCGTCCCCGGAACCAGAGCGTGCCCGATGTGGGCTTTGCGGCCCCGGCAAGGATCGAGATCAGGGTCGACTTGCCGGCACCGTTTTCTCCGAAGAGCAGGTGGACTTCACCTGCCCGGACATCGAAGTCCACAGCATCAAGTGCCCGCACCCCCGGATAATCCTTGGTGATGGAGCAAGCAGCGATCAGCACCTCGCCCGAAACGGACGAGGTGCCATCCATTGCGAATGCTTGAGCATGAGAGGAAATGGCTGGCCCCTGCCCTATTCAACAGTGAAGACCGGACGAAACCCATCAGGAGCGAGGGTTGACGACGGGTCGAACTCGCCATGGTTCTCCTGCGTCACCACGTAAAGCGCGGGCCCCGCGTGCTTGATGTAATCCTCGCCTTCCAGAATGCGTACTGCCTGATCGACTGCAATTCGTCCCTGAATCACCGGCGAGTCGGTTGGTGCAGCGAGAACTTGGCCGCGCGCGATGCCGCGGTCCACGCCTGGCGTGTAATAGTAAGAGATTACCTTGACCTGATCGGTCAGCCCACGCGCGCGCAGAATCGGCACCGCGGCCTCGGCTGTCACTGCCGTGCCAACAACGTAGCTAAGGTCGGGATGTGCCTCGAGCGTGTCCTCGACCAGCTTTGCTTGCACTTCCTTGCCAGTGTCTCCGTACCTGGTGTCGACCAGATCGACAGCGCTGCCTTCAATTGCGCCTGCAAAGCCAGCGTTGCCCGCTTCGACCCAGCCGGCCCCCGCAGGTCCCGGAAACCACGCGGCCTTAACCATGTCGCTGCCCGCCGGGTGCAGGTTGGCCAGATACTCGCCCGCCTTTGCGCCCATCTCGCCAAAGGAGACCAGCGACTTGGCTGATAGCTGGTCCGATGACATGCCGTTGATCACGTCGATCACCGGAATTCCCTTTGCCCGAATCTCGCCGACAAGATTGTTCAGCCCGTCAAAGGAAATTGCACCAATAATCACTGCATCGGCTCCAGCCGACACACAATCTTCGATTTGGGAAATCTGGGTGTTGAGCTCGGTATACCCGCCAGCCTCAACTACGGTGGCCGAAACTCCCAGACGTCGCACCTCATCGACCACGCCAAAGTCGACGCCCAACCAGTAGGCATCCTTCATGTGCGGAAAGGAAATGCAGAGATCCCATTTCTGACTGACTGCCTCCAGCGGCACGTAATCCAGACTGTTGCGCGGACTGGACATGTCGAACGGCGGGTCCCAGACCTCGACCGAATAGGGATACCAGGTTTCGGCCGGGGCCGTGGTGCCGAGCACCAACGCCAATGCCAACGCGGACGATCCTGACAATAGTGCACTTGACGTTCTCATTTCTTCCTCCCGGGGACAGATTTCAGACTTGAACCGCCATGAGAGCGGCCTGTCAGAAGTGTAAATTCGCCCCGCATCATTGTAAAATACGAATAATGGGTTATATTATTCTGCAGAATTAATATTACGGTGCCGGGAGGAGGTTGACGGAAATTGACCGTGCGAATTTGCAGAAATTAATGTATCTTCCTGTTATTATGTAAACTTCTAGATAGTTGCCGAAATCTTGCCGCTTGCATACAACAAAGACCGAACCTATGCTTCATTGCGGAAAATAGAAAAATCAGATCCAAGGTATCAAAATATGAAACAACCCTCCCTGAGGCAGATCCGCTATTTCACCGCCGCCGCAAATGCCGGACAGGTCTCGCGTGCCGCCAAGGGACTCAATGTCTCTCAATCTGCTCTGACCACGGCGATAAAACGGCTCGAAGAGACCATCGGGACGCCGCTATTTGTCCGACATGGCGGCGGCGTTTCCCTCACCTATGAAGGCAGCATCTTCCTTGACCATGCCCGCCGCATCATGGCGGCGGTGGACGAAGCGGTTCAGGCGCCGCGCAGAAAGAGGGATGACATTCAAGGACTGCTTCGGCTGGCACTGACCTATACCGTGGCGGGATATTACATTCCGCCCTTTCTCGAGAGATTCCAGCGTTCCTTTCCCAGTGTCAGCCTGCAGTTGACCGAAGCACCGAGGGATGCAATCGAGGACGGGTTGGTTTCGGGCGTATTCGATTTGGCCGTGATGTTGACCTCAAACATCATCGATCAAGAGGGGCTGAAATTTGAAACACTGATGCAATCGCGCCGGCGTCTCTGGCTTCCGACGCTGCATCCGCTCCTGACACAAAGCACAATTACACTGGCCGATGTTTCGCGAGAGCCCTACATCATGCTCACTGTGGACGAAGCCAGCAACACCGCCCAGCGTTACTGGAACAAGACGGCCTACCGACCAAACTCCATCTTTCGCACTTCGTCTGTGGAGGCGGTCAGGTCAATGGTTGCGGCCGGCATGGGTGTGACGATTCTGTCGGACATGGTCTATCGTCAATGGTCGCTGGACGGTCGAAGAGTCGAAGTGACGTCGTTGGCGGACAATGTGCCAACCATGGATGTCGGAATGGCCTGGGCCGCCAACGTCGAATTGAATAGCGCAGCAGCAGCGTTTCGAGAATTCATGCATCTCGGAGACGTTTCGCACTGACTTCATCTCATTCGCATCTCAAATTCCATGCCCGAATCGCACCACCTGCCACGTTCCTTCGCAACGAGAGCGGACCCGAGTGAAATGCGACTGCAAATTGATCACCATCGCCATAACGTCCGGAAACGTGGCCGAGGTCTCCGCCACACCTTCAATGAAATTCGTTGATTCGCCTCGACACCGGCACGTGGGGCGAAATTCCTAGGTCGTGTTGGTCAAACGCGCCCGGCGCGAGACCGCGAGCAGCCACCAGGCACAACCTAGCCCAGCGACCGTCAGAACCACGACGAAACCGGCCACAGGCGCCTCGGGAAACAGAATGCGGCTCATGAGCCGCCCAGGTGATAGAGTGAACGCCCCGGTGAGCATCAGCGCCAGCATGTAGATCGCCTGCATGCGATAGCGATGCGCCGCGATCTTGCCGGCGCGTGCCTCGCGGACCCCCAGCCACAGCTGCCACAGCGTCATGAGGCTCAGCAGGTGGATCGGACTGAACGGACCCACCATGCGGATGCTGTGGATAAACAGCCCGCTTGCCGCAAGCGCGGCCATGGACAGAACCCAGGCATAGCCCGCACGCCTGTGCCAACGATCGCGGCTGCGCCGCGCAAGCGCTATCGGTCCTAGCACGATAGCCAGCACAGCGGCCACGACATGCAGCTGGATCGTCGGTGCTGCTGCCAAAAAGGGTTGAATGGTCATGCCAATCTCCAGATTCGCCCATCGGTGACTTGTTCAAGGCAGCAGATTGCGCCACATCCAAGACTGAGTTCGTAAGTGACAGGACCGGTTCGTGGCCGACGGCATTGCGCAATTCACGCTTCGCAAACTGCGTGCTCACCTGAGCGACTACCGCGTGCAAGTCGTCGTGCTGGGTGTCGGGCTGATGCTGGGCATTTCCGGGCCGTTCGAGACGGGCGAGGTGATGCGGTTCCTGCCCCGGATTGCCTACTGGGTCTGCATTGTAGCATCGACCTACGTGATCGGCAGCATCATAACGTTGTCACTTCGGCCACGCCTGAGACACCACCCGCTCTGGTTTCGCGCCGGCCTGATCGGGTTGGCATTGGGCTGCGGAATCAACCTCTTCGTGCAGACCGTCAATACCCTCATCTGGCCGATCATGGTGGGCGAACAGCTCGAAGGCATGGCCATGCTCGCACTCAGCATCTTGGTGCTGTGTCTGGTCATTTCGACCGTGTTCGAACTGGTGGGCCATGAAGATCGGGCCGGCATCAAGAACACCCTGCCGCCCCTGCTTAACCGCCTGCCGCCTGGAAAGCGCGGCGCGCTCATCGCGCTGTCGGTCGAAGATCACTACACTCGCGTACATACCACCAAGGGCGAAGAGTTGCTTCTGCTGCGCCTCAGCGACGCGATCCGCGAAACCACGCCAGTGAACGGCTTGCAAGTGCACCGCTCGCACTGGGTGGCAAGTGACCAAGTGACCGGCTCCCGCCGCGACGGCGACCGTACGTTCCTGATCCTTCGGGACGGGAAGGAGATTCCAGTCAGCCGCGC
This sequence comes from Silicimonas sp., assembly GCA_022826205.1. Taxonomy (GTDB): domain Bacteria; phylum Pseudomonadota; class Alphaproteobacteria; order Rhodobacterales; family Rhodobacteraceae; genus JAJEFO01. The sequence goes on from JAJDVJ010000081.1 coordinate 34,508, forward strand.
AAACGTCTCTGCCGCCCGTGAAGCGGGGATGCTGCCGCGAAATTGATCAGGACGCAGCAGTTCGCCTCTCGGGTGCCGCACTCATAGCTTGGAGTACGTCCCGGCGTACGCTGTGGACCCGTGCCGCGAAGGTGAGCCCTGAAAACATGCGCGTTGAAGAACGGATTTCTGCAATTGGATCGGTCCAGCGACGTGGATACGACACGGCCCCTGCTGACGGACACATCTACAGTGCTCTCTGAGCGCTGCAAGCGTTCCCGTTCCGGACTTCAACCACCGGACTCTTTTTGCCACCGGCTGCTCGACAAGCATGGCACGGCTGTTCGCGCCTCCGCTCGAAGATCAAGCCGTTCGCAATGGGGAACTGTGTCCTGCCACAACAGGACTGCGGCCATGCGCGAATTCCTTCATTCGCAGACCCGAAGCCGTGCCGTCACACACCGATGCCTGCCGTCAACCCTCCGTCAATCAGATAGTCTCCTCCCGTGCAAAACCCCGCACGTTCGCTGCAAAGAAACGCGATCAGCTCGCTCGTTTCCTCCACCGTGCCGACCCGTCCCACCGGGTGTGCATTGCCGAATCCTTCAATGACTTCCTCGATCGGGTTGCCGTCGCCCGCCACCGTCTGTGCTGCAAATTCAAGCAGTGGCGTACGCACTGATCCCGGGCTTATGGAATTCACGCGGATGCCATCCTTTGCAGCATCGACGGCCTGGGCTCTCGTCAACGCGTGAATTCCTCCCTTGCTGGTAGCATACGCCAAAACCTCGTTCTGGTTGGCATGGCCTTGAACCGAAGACACGTGGACGATCGCCCCGCCTCCCCGTTGCTTCATGAAGGGATAGGCAAAATGCGAGGTCAGGAAACACGAGGTCAGATTGGTTGCGATGACGCGGTTCCAGTGGCCGATATCCGTCGACTCCGTCGTTCCGTAGGTTTGAACGGCTGCGGCATTCACGAGGATGTCAATCCCTCCGTTGCTGCCAACATCATATATCCATGACCCCAATTGCGCAGGCAACGTCACATCAACCTCTGCCACGATCACATCCAGCCCATCGGCCTCGTTCCATGCCATTTCGTTATGCGCAGCGTCATTCCCGCAAATGTGCACGGTTGCGCCTTCCCGGGCGAATTTCAGGGCCGCCCCCAATCCAATGCCACTGGACCCCGTGATCACCGCCACCTTGCCGATGAATTCTCCCATGCCCACTCTCCCATTCGTTCGCGACTACCCCGTTGTCACGGAATCAGGTTGCCCGCATCCTGTAGGCATGCACAGCGTTGCCGCCGAGGATCGCACCCCTCTCATCCTCCGCCAGCTCGGAAAGAAGTTCACCAGTCACGTCCAGCCACCGCCCATAGGAACTCGCCAATGTGCAGACGGGCCAGTCGCTGCCCCAGACAAGCCTGCCCGGTCCAAACGTGTCCAGGAGATGATCCACGTACGGGCGCAAGTCATCGACGGTCCAGTCTGCGTGCGCTTCGGTCACAAGGCCGGACAGCTTGCAAAATGCCGAGGTCTCGGATGCAAGTGCCGCCATGTCCTGGTCCCAGCCATCCATGATCCCTTCTCGGATCATCGGCTTCGAACCGTGGTCAATGACCGTTCGCATGTTCGGGTGGCGCGCCAAGAGCTCTCGCAGAGCCGGTAGATGCCTTGGCAAGGTCAGAGCGTCGAACGTAAGGTCGGCATCAATCAAGGCACCGAACGTGGTGACGAGCCCTTCGCCCAGCATCCAGTTGTCGTCAGCGATGTCCTGGATCATCGGGCGCAGACCCACCAAGGCGGACTGCTTGGAAAGGCACGCAATGTCGTCAGGCGCGCCCGGGTTCTCGAAATCCACCCAACCGACGACTCCGCTGACGAACGGTTCCTCGCGCGCAAGGCCAAGCATGAATTCCGTTTCCGCAACGGTTGGCGCGGCCTGAACGAGAATCGTGCCGTCAATGCCCGCCTCGGCCAAAAGCGGCTTCAGGTCGCCCGGCAGGAAATCGCGGTAGATTGGCTCCATTTCAGGCGTCAGCCATCCGTAGTCTCCACGCGCCAAGGACCAGAAGTGTTGATGTGCGTCGATACGGGTCATCCAATCATTCTCCAAGGGATTCCAGTACCGAGCTCAAGCTTGGCGGATCGCACCCGGATTCCATGCAATTCAAGGATGCTGCAGCAGTTCCGAACGCCAGCGCGTCTTCAACCGATGCCCGATCCAGCCGATCAAGCGCTTCAACCCGTAGTTGCCCGGCGCGAGACAACGCCGCAAGCACGCCGGCATGGAACGTGTCTCCCGCGCCGATGCTGTCCTGTACATCTATCTCGTGCGCCGCAACGTCCACCCGACCTCCGGCCCACCAAGCCGATGCTCCTTCGGCTCCTCGGGACACGATCACCAGGCGCGTCAGGCCGTCGAGCAGACCGTCCACCACTTCCTCCTCCCTTGCTGCCGGATGAAGAAACGCGAGATCCTCTTCCGACAGGCGGATGATGTGGCTAGCCTTCGAGACCCGTGCAATGCGCCTGCGATAGGATTCCCTGTCCGGTACCAGGCTCGGACGGCAATTCGGATCCAGGGACACGACCATGCGAGATGATGCCTGCTCGGCCAAGTGCACATAGGCGCTTGCGGGAGGGTCGGCGAATAGAGTGAGGGATCCGAAGTGCAATGCTTCGGCCACAGGCAACGACCCCGTCAGGCCTGTCCAGAGGCGACCTGCCGAAGCACTGTCATAAAATGCATAGCGCGCCTCACCGTCGGCCAGACTGACAAAGGCCAGAGTGCTGTCGTCGTCGCTTCGGCTGACGTTGGCGGTTCCGATGCTCTCGCGGACCATGTGGTCATGAAGCATGTCACCGAACAGGTCGGTGGAGAGAGCGCCAACGAAAGAGACATCCTGCTTCAGCCGCGCCAAGGCCGTCGCCGCATTCAAAACGGCACCACCGGGCCCCGGCACGAACGCGACCAGGCCGTTCGCCTGCTCCACTGGCACAAAGTCAATCAACGCGTCGCCGCCGCAAAGGATCACCGGACATCCCCCTGTTGAGCCAATCCCATAGTGAAGCTGTCCATCAAAAGGTCAATCTGCCTCTTGCTTCAATGTTGCCCAGGCGATTAGGTCTCTGGAGTCACTCGGAAAGGCAGGACCCTTGCCCAAGTCCATTCACATTGATCCGGCTACGATCAGGAACTCGACCGAACTCGGATCACAACGAATTCCGGTTCATGCCTACGGTCGCCCTTTGGCTGAAGAGCGTCGGGCACGCGGTGCCGACACCTTGATCATGGCGCTACGTCACATGATGGTCATTCGAGCTTTCGAGAGCGGTGTTGCAAGCCTCAAGTCCAAAGGCAGTTACGGTGATCTGACCTATGCCTACAAGGGCCCTGCCCACCTCTCGATCGGGCAGGAAGCGGCAGCGGTCGGCGCGGCCATGGCGCTGACACCCGACGATCACATATTCGGGTCACACCGCTCGCACGGCGAGTTCCTTGCAAAGGGGCTGGCTGCAATCCAAAGGCTGGGCGACAACGCGCTCACCTCGATCATGGAAGCCCACGGCGACGGCGCCTTGCTCCGCACCGTTGAAACGCACCTTCCGGATGAGACCGAGCACGGCCTTGCTGAGAGCTTTCTGCTCTTGGGGCTCCTTGCCGAGATGTTCATGCGCGAAATCGGCTTCAATGGCGGCATGGGAGGCAGCATGCATGCCTTCTTCACTCCGTTCGGCGCATATCCGAACAATGCCATCGTCGGGGCGTCCGCAGGCATCGCGACCGGAGCCGCGCTCTGGATGAAATCCGATTGTCGCGAGAGCATCGCGGTCTCGATGGTCGGCGACGGCGCCACAGGCTGCGGCCCGGTCTGGGAAGCCCTGAACTTTGCCGGCATGGCGCAATTCGAACGCCTCTGGGACAATGCCGGCTTCCTTCCTGTTCTCTTCTTCTTCACCAACAACTTCTACGCCATGGGCGGACAGACCAGTGGCGAAACCATGTCTTGGGACCGGCTCGCGAGGGTTGGTGCCGGACTGCGCGATGACGCCTATCATGCGGAAACCGTCGACGGCACGAACCCGCTTGCTGTCGCCGATGCCGTTCAGCGCAAGCGCCAGGTGCTGCTTGATGGCAAGGGACCCGCCATTCTCGACGTGGAATGCTACCGGTTTTCCGGGCACTCTACGACGGACGTCAATGCCTATCGCACCAAGGACGAAATCGCGGCCTGGGGCGCCGTAGACCCGATCTTGACATATCGCGATTCCCTGGTTGCGGAGGGCATTCTCGACACGGCAGCGGCGGACGCGATCCAATCGGAAGTGGAAGCACGAATGAACGCGGTGTTCATGGCTGCAGCCGACCCCGAGATCGCTCCGCCTCCCCGTCTTGGAAACGACGGTGCCGGCATCGGACGGAAAATGTTTGCGGGCAGCGAGACGCCATCGGACGGGCATGCACCTGAACCCATGTCTGACCCCGCGAACGTGGCCCGCATCCGACAGAATGCAAGGAAATCACGCGGCGGGAGGGACGCCAATGGCGAGCTTCTCTCGCCGTTGAAAGCAATCACTCTCCGCGACGGCCTCTTCGAGGCGATCCTGCATGCCGCGCTGACCGACCCCCGTGTAGTCATCTACGGAGAGGAGTGTCGGGAATGGGGCGGTGCGTTCGGCGTCTATCGGGGCCTGGCCGACCTCTTTCCGCACGACCGGGTCTTCAATGCACCGATTTCCGAAGCAGCCATCGTGGCGACGGCCATTGGCGCCGCGATGGAAGGTGGTCGCCCCGTGGTCGAACTCATGTATGCCGATTTCATCGGGCGAGCGGGAGACGAACTGTTCAACCAGCTCGCGAAATGGCAGGCCATGTCGAACGGCTTGCTGAGCGTTCCGGTCGTGGTCAGATGCTCGGTCGGCTCAAAATACGGTGCACAACATTCCCAGGACTGGTCGGGGCTGGCGGCCCATGTGCCGGGTCTCAAGATCATCTACCCCGCCACGCCTCGCGATGCGAAGGGTCTCATGGCTTCGGCTCTGGCGTCGGACGATCCCGTGATCGTCTTCGAGAGCCAGCGGCTCTATGACCGGGTCGAGCTGTTCCAGGACGAAGTGCCGGAAGGGAACTACAAGATCCCCTTCGGTGCTCCAGACATCAAGCGTGCCGGCAACGATGTCACCGTGCTGACCATCGGGCCGACACTTTATCCCGCGCTTGAGGCTGCGGACTCGCTCGCCGGACACGACGTTTCGCTCGAAATCATCGACGCCCGGTCGCTCGTCCCGTTTGACTACGGCCCGATATTGGACTCCGTGGCAAAGACCGGACGGTTGCTGCTGGTATCCGAAGCCTGCGAACGCGGAAGCTTCGCGATGACGCTGGCCACCAATGTCACTCGATTTGCCTTCGACGCACTCGAGGCTCCGCCCCGCGTGCTTGGATGTCCGAACTGGATCGTTCCGGGCGCGGGTCTGGAGCAAGGCTACTTTCCGCAGCCCTTCGACATCGAGGACGCTATCCTGACAGACCTGATGGGTGTCACCGGGCATGACCGGAAAGGCAGCCGGCGGTGGGATGATCTGGCTCTCGCCAGGTCCGGGCTTTAGGAGAGGTCGGAATGGCGCGCGTAGAGCTCAGGATGCCGGAACTCGGCAACGAAATCACCGAGGCAATGATTGACGCATTTCTCAAAGGCGCGGGCGACAAGGTCTTGGAGGGCGAGGAAATCGTGACAATCACGACACCCAAGGTCACTATGGACCTGGAAGCTCCTGCGACGGGCACCGTTCTCGAAGTGCTTGTCGAAGAGGATGACATCATCGCGGTCGGCACTGTCCTCGCCGTCATTGAAACCTGATGCGCGCGATCTTTTTGCACGCGTTCGGCGCCGATCGGCTGACCTGGGTCGGAACGACGCCGGCAATTCGAGGAATCGATGCGCTTACTCCCGATCTCCCGGGCCATGGGAACTCCATAGGTGACCTCGGCGACGGCTCACTAGACGACATGGCGTCCCGCCTGATGGCCGGCATCGGGAACGGACCGCCAGCCTGGCTTGTCGGTCACTCGCTCGGAGGCGGTCTTGCGCTCAAGCTCGCAGCGGAATCGCCGGAACGATTTCGCGGCCTTGTGCTGCTGGCACCGGTAGGGCTTGGTCGGGGCTTGGACCGTATTTCCCTGACGTCGTATTCCGGCTTGCGTGACAAGGACGAAATGCGCCGCTTCCTCGAGGGGCTCGTGGCGAACAAAGACCTGATCGCACCAATGTTCGTCGACACCGCATTGGGGCATCTGGAACGCGACGGCGCGCGCGACGCCCTAGCAAAGATCGCAAACCAGTTTCCGAAGATTAAGGCCGAACTCTCCTCCCTGCTGCCAAAGGTGGCCGAAAGCGGGCTGGACATTACGGTGATCTGGGGAACCGAGGACAACGTGGCCGGCCCGGATCCGGAAAAGATTGCGAAGCTGGGAACCTTGGTGGAACTCCCAGGAATTGGCCATATTGCACATGTCGAGGCGCAGAAGCAGGTGAACGCGCTGCTTGCGGACAAGATTGCGGGCGGAAGGGGATGAATCGCTTGCATGACGACCGAACGGGCCTCCGCCCGGAGCGCTTGCGGCAGGGCTTAAGGCCATCAGCGAGTGAAGCTCCACCCGAGCCTGGTCATGTCTGTTTGCACCGAAGAGCCGATGCTCGGCACGGGTGAATCCTGCGTGGCAGGCTTGCAGCATGAACCCATTGTCGCATGAAGACAGGGGTGACGGTCAGGCAGGCGAGTAAGACAGCACGTCACCTCACGACTGCCCGTTTCCGGATTCGAGCTTAACAACTCCTTGCATGCCCTTGAAATATTTTCCAAAATTACGACCGCCTGAATTGCGTTGTGAACAGGCACAATCGATGGGACGGAGTTGGAAGACACTTCACTCAAAGCTCAACTTCACGACCAGGAAAAACGCGCTCCAATGCCCTGCCCGACCGACTGGCTGGACTTCTGTCCCAGCCCTGCATTCCGTGATCGCTCAGGATTGACGACGCTGCACGGTCCGCAATCATCATCGTCGGTGCATTCGTATTGCCGGACACAAGCGTTGGCATGACCGAACAATCGGCGACGCGCAGCCCTTCGACCCCGTTCACGCGCAAGCCGCACGCCCCGCCGCAAAGTGTCCATGTCATGTGAATTGCTCGGGGCGGAGGCAGCAAATTCCATGAATTCAGCAGGCGCATAGATCGGTGGAGGATTGCCTTCATCCAAGACACCCTTCAAACCGCCGAAGTTGACGGGATGGGTATGTGAAATGATCACGTCGGAAAGAGGCCGTTCTCCCTAATTGTCATTCACAACCTTCAAGGCGGACGCGGAAGTTTCCTGCGTCCTTATGGGGTCGACAAGCACCCAGCCGGTCTCCCCGCGGATGATGGTCATGTTGGCTTAGTCGAAACCGCGCGCCCGCCAGATGCCGTCTGCAACCTCGAACAATCCGGGAATTGCGCGGCGACTCGGTGAACCTCGTCGATATGCAAGGCCGCAACGCTCGCAGGGGTCGACGCGGTCGCTGCCAGTCCGCACCGGCGGATTTGGGTACGGGGCGTGCCCACGTGCTGAAAAAACGGAAAGTGGTCTGGACCATCGACGCTGGGTCCCGCGAAGCATGAACAATGGACAGTGAGACGGGACCGCTGATTTCGACGGGGGTCGCCACTTTGGGCCGGTAAGTCAACGCCTTCGCTGGACGAATGAAAGTCTGCCCTTGACGGCATGGAGAATCGGCAGTTTCAATTGCTCCCACCAAATCTGGGAGAAAACTCAATGAAGAAAGCATCTATCGGGCTTGGATTCGTTTCAGCCCTTGCATTTTCGGTGCCTGCAAGCGCCCAGGACTACAGCGGCGTGACCGTCGAGATCCTGACGCGTCCGGGTCCCGTCATTGCACAGCGCCTAGTCGAACGCGGCGAGGAGTTCACCGCCATGACTGGAGCGGAAATTCGCGTCAACGAGGTCCCGTTTGCGGAACTGTTTCAGAAGATCCTTACGGACTGGGCGACCGGGACGAACTCGATTGACGTCGGTGTCTTCGCATCCGGATGGGCGACCGAGCTGGTCGATGCCGGACTGGTCGAGCCGCTCGACGGCTACATCGCGAATGACGACATGATCGACATTGACGACATCGCGCCCTACTTCCGCGAATTCAACCAGAAGATCGGCGGCGAGACTTACCTGATCACGGTCGATGGCGACTTCCAAATGCTCTACTATCGCCGAGACGTCCTCGACGAGATGGGCCTTGAGCCGCCACGCACCTGGGACGAGTACATGACGGTCGCCGGCGCGATGCACGGCGAGGACCTGAACGGAGACGGCGAAGCCGACTTTGGCTCGTGCATCTTCAAGAAGCGGAATGCACAGTCGTACTTTGCCATGGGATCCATTGCTGCAGGATTCGTGCAAACCAAGGGCACGGGAGAGGGAATCTTCTTCCACAACGACACGATGAAGCCCAAGGTCGACAACGAAGCATGGCAGGAGGCTTTCCGGGTCTACAAGGCGACTGGCGAATTCGGTCCGCCTGACGAGTTGAACCACGACATCGGCGACACCCGCGGACTGGTCCAGTCGGGCCGGTGCGGACTCGCGATCGACTGGGGCGACATCGGCCCGCTGTCGATCGACCCGTCCGGGGCCGCAATCAAGGACAAGATGGGTGCCGTGATCATGCCCGGCTCGCCCATGGCGCTGAACGTGGAAACCGGCAAGCTTGAACAATGCAACGAGACGCTCTGCCCGCATGCGATTGACGGCATCAACTACGCGCCGTTCGCCGCGTTCGGTGGATGGGCAGGCGCAATCAACAAGAACTCGGATGCGAACGTCAAGCAGGCTGCATACGACTTCCTGTCCTACGTGAACCAGGCCGCTCAGTCGAACGTCGACGTGACCATCGGCTGGACGGGCTACAATCCCTACAGGAATTCGCAGCTCGAAAACACCGAGAACTGGATCAAGGCCGGATTCAGCCCTGAATTCGCCGAGAACTACCTTGGAGCGATCAAGGACAGCCTGAACCATCCAAACATGGCGTCCGACCTCAAGATCCCCGGTGCGCAGCAGTACACCGGCGTGGTCCTTGACCGCGAGCTGGCCCGCTTCCTCGCGGGTGAGATCACGGCAGAGCAGGCAACCAAGAACATAGAGGAAGCCTGGGAGGAGATCACCGAGGACTTCGGCCGTGAAAGCCAGATGACCATCTACAATCTGTCGCTCGGCATCACGAACTGAGTCTTGACCGGTTCAGAAGAATCCGTGCGGCCCGGGACCCCTCGGGCCGCACCTGCCATAGGGGGGCGCGAGCGGCTGTCCGACTGGATTGACCGCCATTCCGCGCAGGTCTTCATCTGGCCGGCGGTCATCATGATCCTGGTCTTTTCGATCTTCCCCCTCGTGGCATCTCTCATCATGGCGCTGAGTCGCATCCGGTTCAGGGGCGGCACCTACAATGTTCGCTTCGTCTGGTTCCAGAATTTCGAGAAGCAGCTTTTCGGATCCGAACAGTTTCACTTTCTCGGAACTTTCAGCGGCCTTGGTCTGCTAGGCTGGGCCGTCGGTCTCGCGGTCACGCTCCTGATTGCGTGGCTCGCCATCAGCTATCTGCGCGGACCGGTCACCGCGGTCGGGCTGGTCGGTCGCCTCTTTACCTGGGGCTTGAGCCTTGGCCTTGGCTGGCTCTTCGCCGCCACGCTGTTTTCGGGCCATTCGTTCGGCACTCTCGGCACGACGCTGTTCTATGTCTTTGTAGGCTGCGGCCTTCAATTCGTGATAGGGCTTGCTCTGGCCTTTCTGTGCTCCCTGCCGATCCGTGGCAGAACTTTCTTTCGCGTGGTCTTCTTCATCCCGCTTATGATCACTCCAATCGGGGTCGGATACGCATTCCGCATGATGGCGGACACGACCAAGGGCCCCTTCTCGCCCGTCTGGCAATGGGCCGGTCTTGGCGACTTCGCCTGGGCGGCGGATGCCTGGGCGGCGCGGTTCTTCATCGTCATTGGAGACAGCTGGCAGTGGATTCCCTTCATTTTCGTCGTGATGCTCGCTGCTCTCGAAAGCGTGCCGCGCGACTATGTCGAGGCGGCGCAGGTCGACGGGGCCACGTCCTGGGAAATCTTCAAGGACATTACCTGGCCCCAAGTCGTGCCCGTTGCCGCAACGGTCCTGTTGATCAGGGTGATCGAGGCATTCAAGATCGTGGATCTGCCCAACATCATGACTGCGGGAGGACCGGGCATCGCGACCGAATCCATGACGCTTCACGCGCTGTTCGCCTGGCGCTCGCTTGATCTAGGCCAGTCGGCAGCCGTCGCATACCTCCTGCTCTTCGTGACTGTCGTGACCTGCGTGTCTTTCTTCAATCTCGTGGTGTTGAGGAGGGTGCGGGCATGAACAGGAGCGCAATGCAATGGCTCTTCGAGCCGCCTTCCATCCGGGACATGGCGCCGGGAACGAAATTGATCGTCTACGCGATCCTGACGTTCTGGACGGCGTTCGTGCTGTTCCCGATCTACTGGGTGCTCATCACGTCCTTCAAGAGCGCGATCGACGTGAATTCGGGGCCGGTCTATTTGCCGTTCGTTGACTTCCAGCCGAGCCTGCATGCCTGGAAGGAATTGTTCGTCTTCGACTTCTGGGACACGCTCCGCGCCTACATGAACTCGCTCATCATTGCGCTCTCCGCCACGGCCGCAAGCGTCATCATCGGCTCGATGGCGTCCTACGCGCTGGCCCGTTTCGAATACCAGCCGAGATTCGGCGTCGTCTTCATGTTCGTCCTCGTCATGATCGGCGCATTTGTCGCGGTCGGTCGCTACGGCGTCGACTGGCGGCTTTCCTGTGCAGTGGGCGTCGCGATCTTCTACTTTCTTGCCCGCGCACTTGGGCGTCATTTCAGGGCACGCCTAAGTAACGGTGACATCCTTTTCTGGATGATCTCACAGAGAATCCTTGCGCCGATCGTGGTCGTCGTGCCGATCTACATGATGTTCCAGCAGGTCTCGCTTCTTGACACCCATATCGCGATCATACTGACCTACACGGTCATCAACCTGCCCATAGTCATCTGGCTAATGTACGATTTCTTCACGTCGATCCCAATCGACCTGGAGGAATGCGCGCAACTCGACGGCGCAACCCGGTTCGGTGTCTTCTGGGACATCGTGCTGCCTCTGTCGCGATCCGGCCTTGCCGCAACGACGCTCCTTGTCATGATCCTGAGCTGGAACGAGTATCTGCTCGCACTCTTCCTTTCAACGTCCCGCGCACAGACCATGCCCATCCTCGTTGCCGCAATGAACGCGGGCGAGCGCGGCATTCTCTGGTGGTCGATGTCGGTCGTCATAATCGTCATGATCATCCCGGTCGTGATCCTCGCGGTCATCCTGCAACGCTACATTTCCAAGGGCCTCCTGTTGGGGGCAGTCAAAGGATAGGACCATGACTGTTGTCCTTGATGCCGTCTCGAAGTCATTCGGAAACGTGAAGGTCCTGCACGAACTCTCACTCGAGGTTCAGGATGGTGAGTTTCTGGTCCTGCTCGGCGCGTCCGGCTCCGGGAAGTCAACGGCGCTCAGAATGATCGCCGGACTGGAGACCGTGAGCGGAGGGCGTATCTCGATTTCCGGACGGGACGTGACGGATCAACTGCCGAAGAACCGCGATGTCGCCATGGTTTTCCAGTCGTACGCCCTCTACCCCCACAAGACGGTGGCTGAAAACATCGGCTACCCTCTCAAGATCCGGCGCTTGAACCGCACTGAAGTCGAGAGCCAGGTTCGCGAGGTGGCGGCGCAGGTCCGCATCGATGAACTGCTCGAACGATACCCGCGCGAGCTCTCCGGCGGGCAGCGGCAACGCGTGGCACTCGCGCGGGCGATGGTGCGACGGCCGTCGGTCTTCCTGATGGACGAGCCTCTGTCGAATCTCGACGCAAAGCTACGCGGCCACATGCGCGCGGAACTCAAGCACATGCAGCATGAACTCGGCATTACCACGATCTACGTAACCCACGACCAGATCGAGGCCATGACGCTCGCACATCGCGTCGCCCTCCTTGAAGGCGGGCGGCTCCAGCAACTGGCCGCACCAAAGACGATCTACGAGGATCCCGAAAACCTGTTCGTCGCCCAGTTCATCGGCTCGCCTCCGATGAACGTGGCACACGGAAGACTGGATGAGGGAACGTTCGTGATAGGCGAGGACCGCGTTGCGACCGGTGGAACTGAGACCGTAGCAAATGCCGTTATCGGACTCCGGGCCGAGGACTGCCAGGTCGTGGCCCCTGAAGACGGCGCAATCCGCGCCCAGCTCTTTGCAAACGAACTGATTGGAGACCACACCCTCGTTACAGCCAAGATCGGCGAGGACATGGTCTCCATCAAGGCGCCGAAGGAGTTCGAGGCCGGGATTGACGAGGCCATTGGAATCGCCTTCGAGAAGGACAAGCTCTACCTCTTCGACAGGGATACAGGGGCACGAATCCGGCGTTCTTGACCGCCATCGCGACGGGGTGCAGGGTCGTTGAAGAGTTGTCCGGAGTAATGCCGATGTCGACTGCAACCGGATACGATTTCGTCATTGTCGGAGGCGGATCTGCAGGGTGCGTGCTGGCTGCCAGACTCTCCGAGCTTGAAGACTGTCGTGTCTGCCTGATCGAGGCCGGCGGACGGGATTGGCACCCGCTCTATCACGTTCCCGCAGGCTTCGCGAAAATGACCAAGGGCATCGGAAGCTGGGGCTGGTCGACGGTCCCCCAGAAACACTTGGACGGCAGATCCCTCATCTATACGCAAGCGAAGGTGATCGGTGGCGGGTCCACGATCAATGCCCAGGTCTATACCCGGGGAAACGCGCTCGACTATGACGAATGGCGCCAGCTTGGCTGTGAAGGATGGGGCTACGAGGATGTCCTGCCATATTTTCGCAAGGCAGAGCGCAACGACACGCATGAGGACAGGTACCACGGGACCGAAGGCCCGTTGGGGGTGTCGCGTCCGGCTGCTGCGCTGCCGATTTGTGACGCATTCCTTGAAGCCGCAGAGTCCCTGGGCATTCCCCGCAATCACGACCTTGTCGGCGAAAACCAGGAAGGCGTGGGCTACTACCAGCTTACCCAGTCAAATGCACGCCGTTCTTCCGCTGCGATCGCCTACCTGCGTCCAGCCCTGAGGCGTCCAAACCTCGATCTGCGACTGAACGCCCAGGTTCTGCGCCTTGAGACCGACAAGGGCCGCGCGACCGGAGTCGTCATCGCCGACGGCACGGGAGAAAGTGTCATTCGCGCGGACACGGAAGTCGTCGTGTCATCTGGTTCCATAGGTTCGCCAAAGCTCTTGATGCTCTCGGGCATAGGTCCTGCGGACCACCTGCGCTCGCACGGCCTGACGATTGCATGCGAACATCCGGGCGTGGGGTCGAATCTGCAGGATCACCTGGATTTCTGCACGATTGCCGAATGCACCGGCGAACATACTTACGACAAGTACGCTCGCCCGATCTGGTCGGCGGTTGCCGGAATGCGCTACCTGCTCACACGCAAGGGGCCGGTCGCTTCAAGCCTCTTCGAGACCGGCGGCTTCTGGTACGTTGAGGAAGGAGCGAGATCGCCCGACATCCAGTTCCATCTCGGTCTCGGTTCCGGAATCGAAGCAGGAATCGCACGAATGGAGAGGGACGGTGTCACTCTCAATTCTGCATACATGCGACCGCGTTCGCGCGGTACCGTCCGGCTCGCCTCGGCAAACCCGTCCGACACGCCGCTCATTGACCCGAACTACTGGTCCGACACGCATGACCGCGACATGGCGGTTCGGGGCCTGAAACTGGCGCAGAAGATCCTCGCCGCGGCGCCTCTTGCACCCTATGTCAGCCGCGAAGTCCTTCCGGGTCCGGAAGTCAGGACTGACGAGGACTACTTCGCCTACGCCGCCGCCATGGCAAAGACCGACCACCACCCGTCAGGCACATGCAGAATGGGATCGGATCCGGATGCGGTCGTCACTCCGCGCTTGAGTTTCAACGGCATCGACGGCCTGCGTGTCGTCGACGCCTCGATCATGCCTCGACTGATATCCTCGAACACCAATGCGGCAACGATCATGATCGCGGAAAAGGCCGCCGACATGATCAAGGCCGATCACGCGGGTTGAGACGTGACGAGTGCACTGCCCGCGAAGTTTCAAGGACTGTGGGCCGCGCCGAACACATGGGAGGCCCAGCGGAAGCGGAGAATCCTGTCAAATTGGATGGGTGGCAGGCACGCCCCGGCACCAAACGCCGAATGACCCATCCCTGATTCCGGCAATCCCAACTGAGCGGGATGGCGCACACAACCAATTCAGAATGTGGCCGTTGACACTCCTTCGGCATACCGCTTGAATTCGTGGTTCAAGCATATTGGATCGTCACGTATTGAAGATCGCTGGAGGCAGGATTTTCAGAGCAGGAAAATTGATGCAGGAGCCCCTCAAGCACGCAGCCCTCAAGAAAAAGCAAAGGATTCTCCGGGACGACTTCCCAGAGACAATGGGACTGCGCGTGCACAGGGCGCTGAGCTGGATAGCAAGAGCGGAAGAGGCGGGGGACACCGATGGCCGGTTCATATTCCTCTGGATTGCATTCAATGCCGCCTATGCGGACGAGAGTGAGTTTCAGACGATCGCGCCTCCGGCTCGCGAGGCCTTTGCGGACTTTTTCAGGAAAGTGAATTCGCTTGATCCCGGGCAGAGGATCTACAACGCGATCTGGGAGAATTTCTCGGGGCCGATTCGCGTGCTCATGGAGAACAGGTTCGTGTTCTACGCATTCTGGCAGCACTACAACGGAATGACCGGCCACGAAGATTGGAGCAAACGCTTCTACAATTCCAACCGCCAGTTCCTCGACGCATTCAAGAAACGAGACACCGTGCGAGTATTGAGCAATGTATTCGACCGTCTCTACGTGCTTCGCAATCAACTCGTGCACGGCGGCTCCACCTGGAACAGTGACATCAATCGGGACCAGGTACGCGACGGCGCTGCCATTCTGGAATTCCTGGTCCCCGTCTTCGTTGACGTCATGATGGACAATCCGCGAGAGGATTGGGGACGACCGTTCTATCCCGTCGTGCCGTAGTCACGAAGTGCCTGCTGCTCCCAAGTTCCGAACGAGCGAGGCAATGCTGAACCGAGATCGTGACGGAATCTCCCGGGTCTGAAGAGCGCATCGCGGATCTGAAGGAAGTTGATCTCAGGAGCTCAGTCCAGCCCGCCACTCTCAGCGGCCGCAGCCTGCGTCATGATCATCCGCCCGACCGACATTCCTAATCGCATCACTGCCTCTATGCAGCGCCTTCGTATTCGACGCCGGTCTTGGCGCCCGTGATATAGGCGACGACGTCCTGACCATCGGTTTCGTCGCGGTCAAGATTTGCAACTATGCGACCGCGCCGGAACACGATGATCCGATCCACAAGGTCCATGACCTGGCGCATGTTGTGACTGATCAGGATCAACGGCTCGCCCGCTTCCTTGAGCTGCCTGACGATGTTCTCGACCTGGGCGGTCTCCTGAACGCCCAGGGCCGCTGTCGGCTCGTCCATGATCGTCAGGCGTGAATGGAACGTCGCGGTCCGGGCAATGGCAACGCACTGCCTCTGGCCGCCCGACATGTTGCGGATCGTGTTCCGGATGTTGGGGATCTTGACCGCCGTCCTTTCAAGCCCGGCCACCGTCGCGTCTCGCATTCCCTTGTAGTCCAGCACCCTGAACGGCCCGAGCCAGTTCCACTTCGTCATCTCGCGTCCAAGGAACAAATTGTCCGGAACGTCGAGGTCGTCTGCGAGCGCCAAGGTCTGGAACACGGTCTCGATGCCGGCTTCTCGTGCATCGAGGGGACCCGCGAAGTTCACCTCATCGCCATATAGCCAAATCCTGCCTCGCGTCCGTTGCTCAACGCCGGTGATCTGACGCACGAAAGTGGACTTGCCCGCGCCGTTGTCCCCCATGATGGCGACATGCTCGCCATGTTTCAGTTCGAAGTCCGCACCTTCAAGCGCATGGACACCGCCATAGTGCTTGGTCAGGTCCTCCGTCCTCAGGACGATATCATCGCTCATTTCGCCCTCCTCACGACTTCAATGCCGCGCGTCGCTGGCGCCACTGGTCGAGGACGACTGCTGCAACGATTATTCCGCCCTTGACCATTTCCTGATAGAAGGCATCCAGCTTGAGATACGTAAAGCCGGAAATGATTACGCCGAATATCATGGCCCCGAGCACAGTGCCGATGATCGAGCCACGGCCACCTGCCAGCGACACGCCTCCGATCACCGCCATCGCGATCGCGTCAAGTTCATAAACAAAGCCCATTCCGGCTTGCGCCGTCACGTTGCGCGACGTCAGGAGTATCGCTGCGAATCCCGCAAGCATACCGGCGACTGCGTAGACCATCACCTTCTGCCACGCCACGTTGATGCCCGACATGCGCGCCGCATCCTCGTTGGATCCGATCGCATACGTGTGCTTGCCATATACGGTGTACTTCATGATGAAATGGAAGAGGACCGCGAGCAAAAGGAAGTAGATCGCCGGGTTCTGGCCGTCGAAGACCTGCGTCACGATCCAGCTCTCCGAAAACACACCGAAAGTCAGGCCATCCACCAGGTTCCCGTTCGAAATCGCCGCATATTCGTCGGTCGGAAAGGAAATTGGATTGCCGCGTGACCACCACTTGGCTACGCCACGTGCGCTCACCATCATGCCGAGTGTCGCAATGAACGGTGGAATCCGGGTATAGGCGATCAGGAGCCCATTGATCGATCCGGCAATCAATCCGCATCCCAGTCCGACGGCAATCGGCACGAGAATCGGAAGGTCCATGGCCCACGGACCGAATATCGCTTTCGGGTTGGGGTTGCCGTTCACCAATTCGGTCTGGGCGAAACTCATCGAGATCATTGCCGTGGCGCCGACGATCGAGCCCGAGCTCAGGTCAATCCCACCCGTAATGATGACCTGGGTGACTCCTAGCGCGATGATCCCGATGATCGATACCTGGAGAATGATGATCTTGATCCGCGCCATGTTCAGGATCGTGCCGTCACGTCCCGAATTGAAGTCGAAGAGCATGCTTTGGCCCTTCATGTAGGGAAGCAATTGTCCCAAGGCTTCAAAGATCAGGACTATCAGTACAAGCGCGATGAAAATGTTGACTTCGTTCGGCCAGGCCCGTTTCGACTTGTCGAAGGCAAGGCCGCCTGTGCCATGGGATGTGTCAGCCATATTTCGCTCCCGTGGATCGTCACGCCCGGACGTGTGAGTCCGGAACTCACGGGGCGGCATTGGCTGCCGCCCCGCATTCGGAAACTCAGTTCTTGTCGAGGAAGTCTCCGATGTTGTCTGGCGTCACCAGCTTGAACGGAATGTAGACCTTCTGGTCAACATCCTCGCCGTTTACCAGCGCGATGGCGGTATCCACCGAACCTGCACCCTGCCCGAAGGCATCCTGGAAAACGGTCACGTCCAGTTCGCCGGCCTGCATCGCGACAAGAGCGTCCTGGGTCGCGTCCACGCCGCCAACTTCCACGTCGGCCATGTCGATTCCTGCCGCCTTCATGGCCTGAATCGCGCCGATGGCCATTTCGTCATTGTTGGCGATGACGAAATCGAAGTCCTCGCCTGCGGACAGCCAGTTCGTCATCAGGGACTGTGCCTCGTCGCGGCTCCAGTTGGCGGTCTGCTCGTCGATCAGCGTCATGAAGTTGCACATATCCATGCCAATGACGTCATGCACGTCCTTGGACCGCTGGACGGCTGCCTGGTTCGAAAGCTGGCCGTTCATCAGGTATCCCATGGCACCGCCTGCCTTCCCGGCGGCACGCAGGTTGCGGCAGATCTGGAAAGCCTCGAGCGTGCCGGACTCGATCTCGTTTGACGCAACAAACGCCTGTGTCGACGGAAGATCATTCACGTTGTCAGGCTCGCGATTGACGTAGACGAGCGGCACGTCGCCTGCAGCAGCCGACACCGCGGCTCCCGCGGACGTGTCGACAATGTTGACGATGATTGCGTCAACGCCTGAAGCGACGAAGTTCTTCACCTGGTCGATCTGCTTGCCGATGTCGTCGGTTGCATCCTCGACCTGAAGATTGACGCCGTCGAGCGATCCGGCGTGATCAACCATGCCGTTCCGCATCACAGTCAGGAAGTTGTCGTCGAAACGTGCGATCGATGCACCGAGCTCCTGCCCGATGGCACTTGTCGCCATGAGCGTGGCGACACCCGCCGCAACTATTGATTTCTTCATGGATTTCCTCCCATTAGTTGGGTGTCCGGCGCACCCGTTACCTGCCGGAATCGTGCCCCGCCATCATGCCACGCAGGACTGAATGGTCGAAGCAAAAAATCGAGTGAAACGTCAATGCATCGGGATTGCTCGACTTCACGTGAAGTCAGGTGGCAGTGTTCACTCAACCGCATACACAATCCCGCAAGCAACTCGCGTCCCCCCATTTCGCGACGGCAGTCTACCTTCCGATTCCACTTTTGCAACCGGTTGCATTGTCACGCACAGAGCGAGTTCGTTCTCACCTCGCGCCCGATGCAGGCGCGCGTTTACGTGCTGCTGAACTTCGTCGGGCGCGAAACGGAACGCGCCGCGGCGTTGAGCTGCCCGCGCAAGAGCAACGGTTCCCGGCAACAGGAGTCGCAATGCAGCCTCAGCAACTCCTTCCGGGCCCACAAACGAACCGTGTCACCGGGTTGCCACTCCTGAAACGGCCCCTCTGACCGGATGATTGCACTGCCGACCAACAGCAGGTTCTGGTGCGCAAGCGCCCAAAGGCGCCGGAAGCACGTTACCCAGTGACCTCGACCATCTGCATCATTCCCAAGTCTTCGTGGCGCAGGATGTGACAATGGATAACAAATTTGCCGGTGAAAGTTTCGAATCGTGTACGAAGCGTGATCGAGCCGGGACCGTCGTCGTTGGATGGCACTGCGGACGTATCCTGCCAGCGGCGCAAAGGATCGTATTCAGTCAGTTCGATGCCATTGATGTGAGTAACAAAAAACGGATTGACGTGGATATGGAAGGCGTGGACCCCACCCGTGCTGTTGTGGATTGTCCACTCTTCCGTGGCACCAAGTGGAATGCTGTGTTTGACTTCCCCGTCGTACGCCTGACCATCAATTCTGAACTGTGGCGAAAACATGATCTCGCGTCTGAATGGCGACACTTCGGCAATCGGTTCCAGTCCAGGACCTGGCAGAACGTCATCGTCCGACCAAGGTGAACTCAGCGGTTTTCCAGCTACTTCGATCTTGATTTCGGATGCGATTGCCCCGCTCAAGCCAAGGGCTTCCCGTACTTCGCGAATGACAGGAATGGAGAACGAGCTGTCTTTTGCATCAGGCCGTATGCGCACAATAAAATCGGTTCGGTTGCCTGGCGCGAGCGCAGAGTTCAGCCAGGGTTCATCGTCGTTTCCCTGATCGACCCTGATCCGCCGGTGCGGCGTCAACCCGTCGAAGGCGATCTGGTAGATCTCCAGTTCCCGCACGTTTGTGCGAAGATACGCAAAGGAGTTGCCAATTGCCTGGGCGTTGATGATTCTCCAACGCTGTACTTCGCCGGGGTGCATCCTGATCGTGGGGTCTACGATGCCGCCTCCCGCCGGGTCGGTCAGTACCAAGCCCTGATTCATGACCATCAGGATCTTCTCGCTGGCTCGTGCGATGTAATTTGGCATCACCCCTGGGCGGTCACGGATGATCAGAGGTCCCGCCAGACGCGCTGCAACCTGCTGACATGTCGAACCGTGTTTGTGCGCGTGGTACCAGAAAGTGCCCGATGGATGATCCGCGCCCGTTTCAAAACGGAACTTGTTTTGGTGCCATCTGAGCGTATTGAGACTTTTTTCACTGACTTCGGCGCAGGGCACGACCTGGCCCTTCGGCACGACGCTGACAAAAACGTTGTCGGCATCAAATCGACCTGACGAATATGTCGTCGGAGAGACATGCAGCCCGTGCGTGTGAAGGTTCGTTGTATTTTGCCCGTGGAACGCATTGTGATTGTCAGTGCAGTCGTCATGCAAGGCCGGCAATTCGTTGATCAGGTAAACATCAATCGTGTCACCTGGATCTGCCACGATGGTTGGCCCAGGCGAAAGCCAATTGTAGGTTGGTCAACCGTTCACCTCTCGCACCCTCAGCGTGAGGCCCGTCCTGCCTACGGCTTTGCCTTCCGAAACTGCTGCCGTCCAGTGTCCAGCGCTTATCAAGGATGTCACGCCAAACGCGGCAGAGCCTCGCAACATTGAACGCCGAGAAATTGCAGGCATCATTGCCGGACAATCCATTGCTGGAACCGCATTTGCGCTTCAGAACACTCGGAGAATCGAAGGTTCCGCGACATGAAGGGACCTGCCGAGCGGCTGTCGGCACCGACGCTCAGGCACATTGTTTCGTCTTCCGACGGACGAATTGTCATGGAATCGGGATCGTAGATGAACCTTTGTGCATTGGCCGACGCATCGCAATCAACAAGGCCGAGCGGTTGAGTTGGATCTTCCGGATGCAGATTCGCCATGCATTTTTCTTCAAAGGCGACCGACACGATTTGACCGGTGGTCTCGGCAATGCGAAACTGCACGTCTCCGCCCTGTGGTTTGCAAGAGTGGGCATGCAAGCGATCTGACAGCCCGCGCCCAATCGTGTCGATGCACCATCCAAGATTGTCTGCCTCGTCCAAATTGTCTGCCAGGTGAATGACGGGTGCCGGTGTCCGGAGATCAGGCGGAGCGGCACTTGCCGCAGTGACAGCTACAAGCAATTCCGCTGTTGCAAGCATGAATTTCGGTATTTGGTGCATGTGTCTCTCCAATGATTTTGCAACGATCGCTTCCACCATATACGCATTTGAATGGTCAGTCCGTCGCAAGTTGCCTTCGGTAGGCAGGAAGCATCCATGTCCCGAGCGAGTAGTCGGAATCGATCTGACCAAGCGCAGTGTTCAGCTTATGGGTGTTTATGCGGGCGGCTCGTGCTTTCGGAGGAATCTTTTCCAGTCAAGCGCACGAACGTGCCAAGCATCGCTGCCGGTCGCTGCCTTAGCCATTCAGGCGTTTGCTCTGCCAAGGAAGAGCTTTCGCTCGACATTGCACAATGCCTCCGCCGGGCCGCTCTCAGTGATGACGATGGTTTCCGTTGTCTCCAAGCCCCAGCCGTCCATCCACAGGCCCGGCATGAAGTGAAAGGTCATGCCCGGTTGCAGCACGGTCTCATCGGTAGGGCGGATCGACACGGTGCGCTCGCCCCAATCCGGCGGATAACTCAGGCCGATCGGGTAACCGCAGCGCCCGCCGCGTTCAATGCCGACCTTGGCCAGTTCACCATTCAGCGCATTGGCGATATCGCAGGCGCGGTTGCCGGCGCACGCCGCATCCAGCCCGGCATTGAGGCCCGCTGTCAGAGCTTGAGAGGCATCCATCATGATCTGTGGCGGCTTGCCCAGAAAGATCGAGCGACACAACGGCGCGTGATAGCGGCGGTAGCAGCCAGAGAGTTCAAAGAAGGTACATTCGCCGGTCTTCATTTCGTTGCCGTTCCAAGTCAGGTGCGGCGCAGCTGCATCCAATCCAGAGGGCGTCAATGGCACAATGGCGGGGTAATCGCCCCAGTCGTCGTCCACTCCCATCAGGCCAGCATGGCAAATCTCGGCCACCAACTCGTTCTTGCGCAGGCCCGGTTCGGCCCTTTCCAAGGCAACATTGACAATCTTCTCGGTGATCTTCGCGGCTTTCCGGATGAAGGCCATTTCTTCGTCCGACTTCACACCTCGTTGCCAGTTAACAAGCGCAGTGGCATCTACCATGGTTGCATTCGGCAACTCTGCATTCAGCACCATATGGGCTTTGGCCGAATAGTAGTAGTTCTCAAGTTCAACCCCGATCCGGGCCCTTTCATACCCAATTGCCCGCAGCCACTCGGCCAAGTCTTCCATCGGATGGCAGGTGGAGGATTGTACATACCTTTCGGCATAGCCAAGCACCTTGTCATCCTCCATCCACACCGTACGCCGCCCGCCACTGGTATCCTGAAGGCGTCCCCACCACAGCGGATCACCATCCAGCCCCAGAATCACTCCCTGGTGCACGTAGAATGACCAGCCGTCGTAGCCAGTCAGCCACGCTTGGTTCGCAGGATCGGTCACGAACAGAACGTCCATCCCGGCCACGACCATGGCATTGCGAGTCTTGGCAATTCGGCGATCATATTCCGCCTGGCTGAAGGGAGCGTGTTCGATCGGCATGGGCACCTCGTTCGTTCGGTCGTGTTCCAGTTGTATACGTTCAATTCGAATGAAACGGTCCAGCGATGTCCAAATTCAGAAAGTGTCCATATGAATTGGCAGGGAAAGGTCAAAAATTACACGGTTTGCGTCGACTTGAACGTAATCACCCAACGCTTCTGAACGAGGCCGCACCTTTTTCGAATTCGGCCGTTTCAAAAGGCGGATTCCGGCCCATCAATCCGGCTGGGAACCCTCGCTCGGTGCGGAATGTCTGCGGGCAATGAGATTCCTCGACAGGCCATCGACACGGAATGCGGCGCGATGAAGGCGCGCGACACGCTCACAAGAAACCGCTGGAGCTGATCTCGAATACTCCGACATCAGAACGACTTCTTCGTGCGAAGGAGCGTCCCGACTATCCTATGCGGATGCCTGACTCGGGATCGAAGTACACGGCCTTTTCCATGTTGAACGCAAATTCGATTATTGCACCCGGCGAAGCATCCGTGTCAGCCCGCATGCGTGCCACGCAGTCCGCTCCGCCGAATGACGTCGTGACGAACGTGTCCGATCCGGCTGGCTCCGTGACCCCTACCGTGCTCGCGCACCGTTCAACATGAGTCGAACGATGGTCCGCACCATCCTTGTCCGTCAATGCCTCCGGCCGAATCCCCAAAGTGACGGTCTTTCCAGACATTGACCTGAGATCAGACCCCGCCTCGTGAACCGCCAGCCTCACGGTCTCGCCGAAACTGTTGCTGGTCTCGGCATAAACGGCCTCTCCATTCGCGTTGATGCAGACTGGCACGAGATTCATGGACGGCGATCCCATGAATGTCGCAACAAAGAGATTGGCCGGCGAGTCATAGATCTCCTTCGGCGTCCCAAGCTGCTGAACATGACCTTCGTTCATCACGGCAATCCGGGTCGACAACGTCATCGCCTCAATCTGGTCGTGCGTCACATACACGATCGTAGTTCCAAGATTCTGATGGAGCTTCTTGATTTCGGTCCGCATGTCGACACGGAGCTTTGCATCAAGGTTGGACAACGGCTCGTCGAACAGGAAGACTTCCGGCTTCCTGACAAGGGCACGACCCATGGCCACCCGCTGCCGCTGACCGCCAGACAACTGCGCCGGTTTCCGATCCAGGAGCCCGCCGATCTGCAGGAGTTCCGCCACTTCCTGCATCGCCGACTCGCGTTCGGCTTTCGGCACCTTGTGCATCTCAAGCCCGAAGGTGATGTTTTGCGCGACCGTCATGTTCGGATAGAGCGCGTATGACTGGAAAACCATTGCGATGTTGCGCCGGGACGGATGCACTCCGTTCATGAGATTGCCCTTCAGGCGGATCTCGCCGCTCGTGATATCCTCCAGCCCGGCAATCATGTTCAGGAGCGTGGACTTTCCGCAACCGGACGGTCCGACGAGTACAAGGAACTCCCCTTCACCAACCGAGATGTTCACGTTGTGCAGGACCTCAACCGAACCGTAGGTCTTGGAGGCGCTGTCAATGTCGAGAAAGCCCATTGTTCAGCCTTTCACAGAACCCGCCATCAGGCCCCGCACGAAAAAGCGGCCCGCGACGACGTAGACGAGAAGAGTTGGAAGCGCGGCAAGGATCGCTCCCGCGAAATGAACGTTGTATTCCTTCACCCCTGTCGACGACTGGACAAGGTTGTTCAGTGCCACCGTCATCGGCTGGCTCGAAAAATCGGCGAATGACGCGCCGAACAGGAAGTCGTTCCAGATATTGGTGAACTGCCAGATCACGGAGACCACGATGATCGGTCCCGATGAAGGCAACATGATGCGCCAGAAGATCTGGAAGAACCCGGCACCGTCGATCTGGGCCGCCCGCACCAGTTCGGTGGGGAAAGCGGCGTAGTAGTTTCGAAAGTAAAGCGTCGTGAACCCGATTCCGTAGACGACATGCACGAGCACCAGGCCCCAGGTTGTGCCAGCCAGACCGAAAATGCCAAGCATGCGCGCCATCGGGATCAGCACGATCTGGAACGGAATGAAGCATGCGAAGAGCATCAGGCCAAACAGGATCGTGTCCCCCCTAAACCGCCACTTGGTCAGCACGTATCCGTTGAGCGCCCCGAGAATTGTAGAAATGAACACCGCCGGAACGACCATCTTGATCGAGTTCCAGAAATAGGGTTTCAGCCCCGTCGCCTGGACACCTACCTGAGCCTCGGACCAGGCTTTCCGCCACGGCTCCAGAGTCCATATCTCAGGCAACGCCATCATGTTGCCGCCGGTGATCTCCGAAAGCGGCTTGACCGAATTCACGCCCATGACGAAGAGCGGCAAAAGGTAGAAGAACGCGAACAGCAGGAGCAGCAGGTAGATCAGAACACGTGCCGCCCTGCTGGTGCGAATTGCGGATTCCTGCTGCATGGCGGCCATCACTTCCGCTCCCGCAATTCGGAATAAAGGTATGGAATCATGATTGCGGCGATCGTCATCAACATGATCGTCGCCGACGCGGCACCGATTCCCATCTGGTTCCGCGTGAAGGTGTAGGAGTACATGAACGTGGCAGGCAATTCAGTTGCCCTCCCCGGCCCGCCTCCCGTCAGGGCGATCACGAGGTCATATGTCTTGATCGCGAGATGCGCGAGTATGACGAATGCCGAAAGAAATGCCGGCCGAAGCTGCGGAATGATGATCCTCCGGTAAAGGTTCCAGTTCGATGCACCATCGATCTGAGCCGCCTTCAGGATTTCGTTGTCGATTCCGCGAAGGCCGGCAAGGAACATCGCCATCACGAAACCGCTGGTCTGCCAGACCGCTGCGAGCACAACGGTATAGATCGCGAAGTTTCGGTTCTTGATCCAGTCGAAGGCGAAACTTTCCCAGCCCAGGGCATGCATCGTGTTTTCAAGCCCGATTCCGGGATCCAGCATCCACTTCCAGGCGGTGCCGGTCACGATGAATGACAGAGCCATGGGATAGAGGTAGATCGGCCTCAGAATTCCCTCGCCCCTGATCTTCTGATCAAAGAAAATTGCCAGCGCCAGCCCGATTGCCGTGCAGATCAGCATGTACAGAATGGCGAAAACGCCCATGTTCGTGACCGCGATCTCCCAATGACGCAGGCGAAACAGCTTGGAGTAGTTCTCGAATCCGACCCAGCCAAAGCTCGGCAGGATGCGGCTGTCAGTGAAGGAAAGGTAGACCGTGAAGAGAATGAAGCCGTAGACGAAAACTAGCGCCATTGCCAAGGACGGCGACAACACCAGCTTCGGAAGCCAGACCTGAAGGCGAGTGCGGAAGTCTGCGTCGACGGGCGCGGCCATGCCTATCGCTCCTGACGGATGGCGAGGGCCGCATCGGAGCGGCCCCCACGCATGATCTTACTTGGCGATCGACACGGCGTCCACAAGCTCCTCCACGGCAGTTGCGCTGTCATACTCGCCGTTGAAGTGCGCCGTCACGACATCATAGACCGCGTTCTTGACGCTGGCCGGTGCCGCATGGCCGTGAGCCATCGAACCGAAAAGGTTCCCGCTCGACGCGGCTGCAGCCAGGTCCTTCATGCCCTGCTTGCCACAGGCATCGAAAGCTTCGTCGCTGACGTCGGTCCGTGCTGGCACCGATCCCTTGACGACGTTGAACGCCGACTGGAAGGACGGTGACAGAATCGCCGAGGCAAGCGCCGCCTGCTCCTTCGAAACCGATCCGCCCTGATCGAACATCGCGAACTGGTCGGCATTGAAGGTCACCTGGCTTTGTGTGCCCGGGAAGCGGAAGCAGAGGAAATCCGTTCCCGGCACCTTGCCGGCGTTCAGGAACTCGCCTTTGGCCCAGTCACCCATCATCTGGAAACCTGCTTCGCCGTTGATGACCATGGCGGTGGCCAGGTTCCAGTCACGACCGGAGAAGTTCTCGTCAACGTTTGCACGGATGAAGGCCATCCTGTCGAACGCTTCCTTCATGGTGTCGGAACCGAGCGCACCCTCATCAAGATCAATGAAGGCAGACTTGTAGAAATCGGGGCCGCCGGCCGACATGGCCACTGCGTCAAAGACTGTGGCTTCCTGCCAAGCCTGGCCACCTTGGGCGATCGGTGTCACGCCCGCCGCTGCCAGTTTCTCGACAGCTGCCACGAATTCGTCCCACGTCTGCGGAACCGATATGCCGTTGGCGTCGAGCACCGCCTTGTTGGCCCAAACCCAGTTCGTGGAATGGACGTTCACGGGTGCCGAAATCCACTTGCCGTCATGCCGCGCAAATGCCTGCAACGCCTCTGGAACGACCGCGTCCCAGCCTTCCTGGGCGGCAATCTCGTTCAGGTCGGCGAGAGCGCCTTCCTTGGCCCAGTCCAGGATGTCGAATCCCAGCATCTGCACTGCCGTCGGCGCATTGCCGGCGGTAACCCGGGCGCGCAGGACCGTCATTGCCTGCTCGCCGCCGCCGCCTGCAACCGGCATGTCCTGCCAGCCGATGCCTTGGCTTTCAAGATCCTGCTTGAGCACGTTCAGCGCGGCCGCTTCGCCGCCCGATGTCCACCAGTGCAGCACCTCCACATCGCCCGCATTTGCAGCTCCTGCCGCAAGCGACGTTGCTGCCAGAACCCCGAGAATTCTTGTCTTCGTGTATGCCATGTTGTCCTCCCAACGTATTGGCCGTTTACGTTGCCCGCATCCGCAGGCCTAGTTTCCGAAACGCCTGTATCGGCGTGACGGCAGTCAATGTCAAACAGCACAGACCCCCGAAGCGGTCAACAAACGCATCACGGATCCTGCGCGGGCTCCGTGTCCACCAGATGGCAGCAGAGAATGCACCGGCTTCGCGCGTCCCCCGAATTCTGCGCCTATTGCAACTTGCCGAATTTTTCGAGTGGCTGCAACGACTTCGTCCATCCTAGTTCACTTGCACTCCGCGGCACGCAAGTCCGGGAACTGCCAATTGGCCAGGCCCGGCGCCGCAGCTGCATGCCTTCCCCAATTCGACAGCAGCTACGCAAGTTCGGCTTTGCCCAATGCTTCAATCACACTCATACATTGCCCTTGGCGACTACGCGGCACGCCGGAAACTCACCGATGATGCCTGACCGCAAAAACCACTTGCCGGTTCGTCACGAGCAATTTAACTAACCAAATAGTTACTTTGGAGGGAACGCGCATGCAACCCGATACCTTGGTGAAGTTCGGTCGCGTCGACTTGGAGGTCACCGCATTTGGATTCGGCACGGCACCCATAGGCAACATCTTTCGCGAGATCGACGAAGAAACCTCTGACGGGATGATACAGGCTTCATGGGCCGCAGGAGTCCGCTACTATGACACTGCGCCCATGTATGGCCATGGCCTCTCGGAACTTCGCACCGGCCACAGCCTGCGCTGGAAGAACCGCGATGATTTCGTGCTGTCGTCCAAGGTGGGGCGCGTCCTGAAGCCTGCTCGAAAGGACGAAATAGACTATGCGCCCTGGACCAATGCAGGCAGGTTCTCGATGCATTTCGATTACAGCTACGACGGCACAATGAGGGCGTTCGAGGACAGCCTGCAGAGGCTCAATCTCGAAAGTATGGATATTTGTTTCATCCACGACGTTGATCGCTTCACGCGGGGTGACGAACAGCCCGATGTCTTTCGGCAGGCCATGGACACATGTTGGTCCGCCCTGGAGGAACTGCGCAATCAAGGCGTGGTCAAGGCCATCGGTGTTGGCGTCAACGAGTGGGAGGTCTGCCACGAGGCGCTCAAGCAACGAGACTTCGACTGCTTCCTTCTCGCTGGGCGATACACGCTTCTCGAACAGGAGTCGCTCGAAGAATTCCTGCCGCTTTGCGAGGAACGCGGCGCTGCCGTGGTCATCGGCGGCGGGTTCAACTCGGGGATCCTCGCAACTGGCGCGATCGAAGGTGCAAAATACAACTACGCACCGGCACCGCCTGAGATCATGGAACGGGTCAGGAAAATCGAGCAGGTCTGTGCCGATCACGGCGTGCCCTTGGCGGCTGCTGCGCTGCAATTCGTTGTCGCCCATCCTGCGATACCGAGCTTCATTGCCGGCACGCGCACGGTCGAGCAACTGGAAAAAAACCTGGCTTGGTTCAGCCATCCGATCCCGGACGACTTCTGGTCGGAGCTCAAGGAAAGGAAACTGCTGCGAGAAGACGCACCCGTGCCGGCCTGATACGGGACCAGCACGTCAGGGCAGCATCGCGATGCGCCTCCTTCCTCCGGGCCACCACGGCGCAGCCACTCTTAAACGCGGGGACCGTATCGATTGCGGGACGATGACAGTCACCGCAGAGATGATCGACGCCTTCGCCGACATGACGGGCGACAGGTTCGAGATTCACATGTCCGGCGAGGCGGCCCGCCGCCATGGATTTGACGCGCGCGTTGCGCACGGGCTTCTCGTGCTTTCCTTGATCGATGGCTTGAAGAATCAGGCGCCTGCGCAGTTTCGCGCCAGAGCTTCGCTGGACTGGCACTGGAGTTTCCATCGGCCCGTGTTCGAAGGCGATCAGATTGCAGCGATCGTCACCATTGCGGAAATTGAAAGGGCGAGACAGGAAGATCAGGCCGTGCTGGTGCTCGACGTCGATGTCTCCAATCAACACGGCAGGAAAGTGCAGTCCGGCATCAACCGCCTGTTGGTCTATCACTGACCGGCATCAGATTTCGAAGTCGAGAACGAACACGCCTTCTGCACCGCCTTCGAGTTCTGCGACAATCCGAGCTCCGATGCCTTGGTGCGCCTCGTCGGCGAGATAGGCATCGCGCACGGATGCATCGCGGAAATCGAACCAGAAAAGATCGCGGTAACCACGCACAAGCGGATCTTCGACGCTGATGTTTGGGCACGCCCTAAAGTCGAAAATGCCGTCGATCCGTTCGTCCAGTCTGGCAAGATCGTCCATGAGCCCCCGCTTCACGTCTTCGGGCGTGCCAGCCTTGAACCTCAGGGCGACCAGATGTCGAATCATGTGTCGCCCTTTCCAAAGTCGGGCTTGCGATCTTCCCGAAACGCCGCAAGCCCCTCGGCCAATTCATCCGTGCCTGCCGCCAATGCCCCCGCAAATGCTTCAAGAATGCGTTCGCGTTCCTCGCCTTCGGCTGCGTTGATCGTCATCTTCACGAGTTCCGTCGCCCGTGATCCACGCCTCAGGACGACCTGCGCCAATTCCATTGCCGCCGCCGCGCCAGCTCCGGCAGGCACGACTTTATCGACAATGCCGAGCTTCAATGCTTCTGCGGCTTCAAACACCTCGCCGAACAACGCCATGCGTCGCACGTTCTGCGCGCCAAAGCGCCGGACAGCGCGTTGCGTGCCCGACCAGCCGGGAACAATGCCAAGACCGGATTCCGGTTGACCGATTTTTACTTGCTCCTCCGCGATGCGAACGTCAGCGCAGGCCGCCAGTTCAAGTCCGCCGCCAAGCGCATGCCCGTCCAAGACGGCAATGACGGGTTGGCGCAGTCTCGCCAAGGCGTCGAAGGCAGTGTGCCCGTCGCGAATCCAGTGCCGCCCGAACCGTTCCGGGCTCACTGCAGACCAGGCTTCGATGTCTCCGCCGGCGGAGAATGCCTTGCCTTCGCCCGAAAGCACGACAACCCGAACGTCGTCGTGGTGCTCGACCTCCCTGCACCGCGCGGCAAGATCGTCCACCATGGCAGCGTCCAGCGCATTCAGCTTCTCAGGCCTGGCAATCCGAAGTTGCCCGATCGCACCGTCAATCGTCAGCGAAATCCGTGATGCGCTCATGGCGTGAGCCCGAACGGCGCCGGATCAAAGAGTGCCGCGTCCATCGCGCGCAGGTCGACAGCTACCTTGAGTGGCGTTTCCGCCCGATCAAGCACGTCTCGCTGCACATCCACACCCTGTGCAATTTCGGTAACTTCGAGCCCCTCCTCCGTCAGCCGCATGACACAGCGCTCGGTGACATAGGTGACTTCCTGGCCTTGTGCGACGGCGCGTCGTCCAGAAAACGAGACGTGGTCCACTTTCGGCACGATCTTTGCCGTGTGTCCCTCGGCGTCAATCACCAGTTTCCCGTTCTCGATGCGCATTTTCGCACCAGCGTTGAAAGTTCCCGAAAACACGATCCGACGAGCCCTTGCCGTGATGTCGACGAAGCCGCCAGCGCCCGCCGTCCGGTGCGGGGTCGATTTCAGCCTTGACACGTTGACCGAGCCATCCGCGTCGATTTCGAGAAACGACAGCAGCGACGCGTCGAAGCCCCCGGCCTGGAAATATGTGAACTGATGCGGCGACGTCACGAAGGCGTCGGCATTGGAAGCGCAACCAAACTTGAAGTCCAGCAACGGAACGCCTCCGATCGCGCCCTGCTCGATCACCCAAGTGACATCTCCGTGGCAGCCTTCCTCGATGAACACGCGCGGCACGTTGGCGGACACGCCAAAGCCGATGTTCACCGCCCATCCTTTGCGAAGTTCCTGTGCCACGCGACGCGCAATGATCTTGGGCACGCCAAAGTCCATTGACCGGAAACTGTCGATCGGGCGAATGAGTTCGCCGGATATCGCCGGATCGTATGTCGTTGCGGTGGTCTGCAGCATGTCGGGCGCCTCAACCAGTGCATCGACAAGAATGCCGGGCACATGGACATCATGGGGACGCAGCGATCCACTTTGCGTCACCTGCCGCACCTGCGCAATGACAGTCCCGCCGCAATTGTGGGCGGCGAGCGCCATTTCCATCGCGCCCAGATAGGCGCCCTCGGACTTGAATCCAAGATTGCCGCGCTCGTCGCCGGTCGTCGCGCGAATGATGGCAACGTCGGGGCGCAGCGCGGAGAAATAGAGCCAGTCCTCCCCTTCGAACTCCATGCGCTTGACGATGGGCTCGGCTGCGGCGGAGTCATTCATGGCGCCGCCTTCCTGATCGGGGTCCACGAACGTGTCCATGCCGACCTTGGTAAGGACCCCTGGGCGATGCCCGGCACCTTCCCGCAACATGTCGAAGACGATGCCCGAAGGAAGATTGTACGCCTTCACCTGGTTCGAAACGATCATCTGCCAGATTAGCGGCGGGTCGGAACTCGACGGGCCTGACGGATAGCTGCCGCCTATGACCTTCGTCAGGCATCCGGGCTTCGCGATATGGTCCACACCCTTCACGCCGAACATGTCGCCGGCGGCGATGGGATGGATACTCGTGAGGTTCTTCGGGGACCCTTCGGCCTCGAATCGTTCGCCAAGCGCCTGGAGCACAAGGTCGGGGCAGCACAACCCGCTCGAGGAATTGACGGCAACAACCGCGTTGTCCGGGATCAGCGCGACGGCCTCGGCTGCGCTCTTCTGCTTTGTCAAGACGGCCTCCCCGAAGTCGGACTGCTGCCAGAAGTAACCGGTTGGTTATCTTGAATATGCCAAGCCTAGAGTGCCGAAACAAGCGCGGAATGCCGGAAAAAAGTCAACCCTCCGACACGCAAGCCTTCCCTTCAAGTAACCAATGAGTTACATTTGCCTGGAACCGCGGGAGCCAGCAATGAGCATATATTTCCAAAGAACCTATCAACGCGCCTTCGGCACCTTTCCGCTGGAAGGAGATGTTGCGAGGCAGGCAATTCTTGCCGCGGCCAGAGTCGGATACCGGGCATTCGACACTGCACAGATGTATGGCAACGAAGCCGAGACCGGCGAGGCTCTGAGGGAAACAGGCATTTCGCGCGAAGATCTCTGCATCACGACGAAGGTTCATCCGGACAATTTCGGCGAAGACAGGTTCATGGCCTCGGTCGAGCAGAGCCTGAAGGCGTTGCAAGTCGACTACGTGGACGCTCTCCTGCTGCACTGGCCGCCGATGGATGGCAACATTGCGCCGTCATTGGAGCTCCTGCAAGCAGCCCATGAACAGGGACTGGCAAGGAACATCGGCGTTTCGAACTTCACGATCCAGATGATGAAGGATGCGAAGTCCATCGTCGACGCGCCGATCGTGACCAACCAGGTCGAGTTCCATCCGCTCCTGAATCAGGATCGCCTGCTCACCGGTGCGAATGAGTTGGGGATTCCTCTGTCATCCTATTGCTCGGTCGCTCGCGGCGAGGTGTTCAAGCATCCCGAGTTCGCCGAGATCGGCGTTGCATACGGAAAGACTGCTGGCCAAGTGGTGTTGCGCTGGATTGTTCAGAAAGGCGTTAGCGTGAACACCATGTCAACCAAACCGGAGAACATCCGGGCAAATTTTGACATCATGGACTTCACGCTATCGAGCGTGGACATGGCGCGGGTCGAGAAACTCACCCAAACAGGCTATCGAATCGTAGGAGAAGACCTAGTGCCTTGGGCGCCGAAGTGGGACTGACCACCCGGATCCCGGTCCATCCGGTTCCATTCGACGTATGTGGACGCCCCCTGTGGCGCAAGCTGGAATTCGCCTGGGACAGGCCTCGAGGTCGGTCTCTCTTTAACGATTGCCCCGGATCATGTCGCTTGCCTTCTCGGCAATCATGATCGTCGGTGCATTCGTGTTCGAGCCCACAAGACTCGGCATGATCGAACTGTCACAGATGCGTATCCCGTCGAGGCCACGAACCCGGCATTGAGGATCGACCACTGACATCTCGTCGTTTCCCATCTTGCACGTGCAGGTCGGATGGTACGAGGTGCGACCGTACTGCCTTGCGTAAGCTTCGTAGTCCGCCTGTGTCTTCACGTCATCATCAGGATACCTGATTGTCCTGATGTGCTTTTTCAGAGAGGGCTGCGAAAAAATCTCGCGACTGATCTTCACGCCTTCGACGCTTGTCCTTAGATCGTCCGGTTCGGCCAGGAAATTTGGATCCACGACGGGAGGTGACGAAGGGTCGGTGGAGCGCAGCCGCACTGTGCCACGGCTCTTTGGCCTAACCGTGTAGGAATTGAGCGTGATGCCCGACGAGCCTTTTGGCACGCTAGGAACGCCGGCCTCGGCACCGGCACCCGCAAGAAAGTGGAACTGCAGGTCAGGCACCTGCTTGCTGCCATCGGCAAACCAGAACGC
Source organism: Silicimonas sp. (assembly GCA_022826205.1). Lineage (GTDB taxonomy): Bacteria > Pseudomonadota > Alphaproteobacteria > Rhodobacterales > Rhodobacteraceae > JAJEFO01. The sequence goes on from JAJDVJ010000081.1 coordinate 67,804, forward strand.
ACCGCCCTCGACCACGTTGGACGTGATCGGACCCGAGCGGAACAGGACGTATTCCATGCCGGCCCAAAGCGCCCAGTGCGGCTTGTTGTACTTGTCCAGGCTGTGATGCCCGTTCAACTCGGCCACGATGTCGATTCCGAAATGATCATTCAGGTTTTCGCCGACGCCTGGCAGGTCGTGCACGACATCGATGCCGTGCTCGCGCAGGTGCGCGGCAGGCCCGACGCCTGACAGCATCATGATCTTCGGAGTCCCGATCGCCCCGGATGTTACCAGGATCTCGATTTCAGCCCGTACCGACTTCCGCCCGCGACCGCTGGAATACGCGACTCCGACAGCGCGCGTGCCCTCGAACTTGATTCGCTCGACTAGGCAGCCGGTCTCCACCGTAAGGTTGGGCCGGTCCAGAACCGGCCTCAGGTAGCCGACGGCAGCGGAGCAGCGCCGACCGTTTCTGGTCGTGGTCTGGTATACGCCGCAGCCGGCTTGCACCTGCCCGTTGAAGTCAGGGTTGTACGGAATGCCGAGTTCCTGGCACGACTGCACGAATGCACGCGTCATCGGTTGCGGATCGGGGATGTTTGAGACCGCGAGCGGACCGTCGGTCCCATGCCAACCTCCCGAGAGAATGGCATTGCCCTCGGAGCGGAGAAAATACCGCTGTATGTCCTTGAACGCCCAGCCGTCGCAGCCCTCCTGTTCCGCCCAACGGTCGTAGTCCACCGGGTTGCCGCGGGTGAATACTTCCGCATTGATTGACGATCCGCCGCCAATCACCCGCGCCTGTGCGTATGCGATTTCACGGTTGTTTGCGTGTTTCTGCGGCGCCGTCGAAAAGCCCCAGGTATGCGGTCCGTCCGTCATCTTCGCGAAGCCGACAGGCATGTGAATGAGTGGATGCCGGTCCCTGCCTCCTGCCTCGAGAAGGAGAACCCGCACGCCCGGGTCCTCGCTCAACCTGCTCGCCAGAACGCAGCCCGCCGACCCGCCGCCGACAATCACGTATTCAAAGCCCGTTTCCGTCATCTATCCAACCCCATGGTCACCGGACAAGATCCTGACCATGCAAGAAATTTCTCGAGCGCGACAGCCGCCATTGCCGGCAAAGGCAAACAGATTCAGGCCCGGTGCGGCGTCGGCAACGCACGGGCTCCTCCGCAATGCGCGATGGAGTTGCAGGCGACACATGAATCCCTGCACCCCTACGACGCAGCGTCAAGCCCATCACGAAAATCGTTCCAGCCGCCGTCTACCGACGACGGGGCATCAAGCCACTGTTGCAGCGCCTCGCCAGTCACCGGATCCTTTGGCGGAATTGGCAGCATCATGATCCGCTTTGCCGCCTGCCGAAACAGTTCTTCCGTCAGGAACTTCTCCTGGATGTTGTCCCAGTCGCGCCCATCGGGATAACCGCCCACCATCAAGATGTCCTCGGAACAGTCCACCATCTCATGGCTCACTCCGGCCGGCATCACGATGACGTCGCCGACACCGAGCTTCACGCGCGTCCAGCCCTCGACGGAAAGCGAAAACTCTATCCATCCCTGGGCACATCCCAGGCACTCGTGGCTCGTCGAATGGAAATGGGCGTATCGGTAGATCCCCGGATACTCCCAGTTGTTCGTCCAGCCGTTCCCGCGGATCCGCGTCTTGATCGCGTCGACGCCACCGCCCGGGATGGCATCACGATGCACCAGCAACGGAAAGCGGCTGTTGGGAATGCGGCCTTCAGGCCGGGACGTGTATGCTTCTGTCTTCATGTGTCTTCCTCTTGGCCGTCTACATCACGATTTGCGTCTTCAGATCTTGTGGTCGATCGGCGAAGCTGTCGAATGCCGCCTGGATGCCATCGAGTGGATAGGTCGCACCGGTGAAGGGCGCTGTCATGATCCGGTCGTGTGCGAGTAGCGTCAGCGCGTCATGCATATCCTCGCCCATTCCGGCAACCGAGCCCTGAACCGAGTTTTCCTCAAGAATCGTTGTCAGGATGTCCAAGTTGAGAGACTCGCCTGGTTCGGTCAATCCGAAGACCATGAGATGACCGCCCTTGCGCACGAGCTCCTGTGCCTCGGCGTAGAGCGCCGGACTGCCGACGCTTTCTATCACGATGTCCGTGCCGCGCCCGTCGGTGGCATCCATCACGGCCGCCTTCAACCTCGCCGGATCACTGACTCCGACATCGGCTCCAGCATCGAGCGCCATCTGCACGCGTTCGGGACTGATGTCCGAAACGATGATCGGGACTGCGCCGATCGTGCGCATGAGCTGGACATGCAGGTTGCCGATCGGACCGGCTCCGATGACGGCGACCGACTGGCCGAAAGTGACCTTCGACTTGCGGGCGGCGCGCACGACGCAGGCGAGCGGCTCCGTCAGCGCCAGGATCTCGGGCGCCACATGCTCCGGCGCGGGAATGACCAGCCGGGCCGGCACCGAAAGAAATTCCGCGAAGGCGCCGTCGATGGTGATGCCAATCTGCTGCATCTTTGGGCAGTTCAGGATCTCGTTCCGCCGGCACCAGTAGCAGCGCGTGCAGCCAATGTTCATGTCGACGACTACGGGCTGGCCTTCCTCGACGTCCTCGACATTTGGCCCGAGCGCTGCGACATGGCCGGTGAATTCATGCCCTGGCACCATCGGCAGGCTCTCCGACGCATAGGCCCCGTGGAAGATGTGCATGTCGGTGCCACAGATGCCCGTGCGCGCAATGCGGATCAGGGCTTCGCCTGACCCGGGCTCGGGGCGCGCGACCTCGCGCAGCTCGAACCGGCCCGGCTCGACGAGCACGGCTGCGCGCATTGAATCCGTCACTTGACGACCCCGCTCAGCTTACTGCAATCGATGGTCAGCGCGATTGCGATGATCAGAACGACGCCGAATACCATCTGCTGCTGCGTTGCGCTGATTTCGAGATAGACCATGGCTGCGCGGATCACCATGACGATCAACGTGCCGATGGCCGTGTTGATCACGCCGCCGACCCCGCCCGTGAGGGGCGTGCCACCGACGAGCACAGCCACGATCGCCAGCAGAAGGAAGCCATTTGCGAGGTTCGCGTCGCCGCCCGAAAGCTTGACCGAGAACACCAGGCCTGCAATGCCCGCAAAGGCTCCGGAAATCGCGAAGGCAAGGATCTTCACGCGATCGACGTTCAGGCCCGAGGCCACCGCCGCGAGTTCCCCTGAACCGACGGCCTTGAGCGCACGCCCGAAGCTTGTCCGCGTCTGGAGAAACCACGCGAACGCCAGCAGCGCAATCGCGATGGCCAATTGGTGCGGCACGCCGGCGGTACTGTCGAACATCCAGCCAAAGCTCGTGTTTCTCTCGGTCACGTCCATGGAAAGCGCCCGCTGTCCGGACAGGTACTTGGCGGCAGAAAGCGCGATGAAGCCCATTGCGAGCGTTGAGACGAATGACGGCACGTAGAGTCTGGTGGTCACGAAACCCGACATTGCCCCGAAGAGAAAGCCCGCAAGAACGCATATCACGGCCACGCCGATTCCAAACTGCGACAGATAGACGGTGGCCACGACCGTCACCATGTTCGCCACCTGCTGCGCTGACAGGTCGATGCCGCCGATGTAGATCGCGAATGTCATGCCAAGCGCCATTATGAAGAGCGGCACGACATCGGTGACAAGTGAAAGGAAGCCGAGGGGGTCGAAGAATGCAGGATTTGCCGCCCCGACAACACAGACAAGCGCCAGCAATGTCATCCAAGGGAAGTGCGGCTTGATGCGTTCTAGATTCATGCGCCGGGTCCTCAGATCATGTGGTGGACGAGGTCATAGAGCGATGGCTTCGCGCCCGGGGTCCCGTCGAACCGCTTCTGGAACTCGCCGTCCTTGATGACGATGATCGTATGCGAAAGTCCGATCGCCTCTTCCAGCGTGTCGGCCACCAGAACGATGCCAACGCCAGCGTCGTTCATTTCGCGGACCATTTCGTAGACGTCCTCCTTGGCGCCAATGTCCAGTCCGCGCGTGGGATGGTCGAGAAGAATGATGTCCGACCCGCCCGAACGCCATTTGGCCAAGACGACCTTTTGCTGGTTGCCGCCGGACAGGCCGCCGCAGTCCTTGCGGATGTCCGGCGTCTTGATCGCAAGCCTGTCGACCCAGTCCTTCGCCATTTCCTTCTCGTCGCCAACGCGGAGAACGCCTAGATCTGAGTACTTGTTCAACTGGCTGAGCGTCATGTTCTCGAAGACGTTCATGCCGTTCACGATTCCCTCGACCTTCCGTTCGCGCGGCACATACCCGACACCTCGCGCGACTCCGGCCATGGCGGTGAAGCGCGTGACCTGCTCGCCCTTGATCGTGACGGCGCCGGATGTAGGTGTCTCAAGCCCGAAAATCGTGCGCAGGATTGCCTCACGACCTGAACCTTCCGTGCCGACGAGACACAGGACTTCGCCGCGATGCAGGTCGAAGGAGATGTCGCGGTAGCGATTGTCCACGCTCACGTTGTCAAATCGGATCAACGGCGCGTCGGCTGCATACGGGGCCTGCTTCTGCTCGCGGTAGTACTCCTTGTCAATCTCCCGACCCACCATCTTGTGCTGTATGTCGTCAACGTCTGCCTCGTCGCGGGTCACCACGTCGACAACCGCACCGTCCTTCATGACGTAGATGCGGTCCGAGAGTTCCAGGACCTCGTCGATGCGGTGGCTGACAAATATGAAGGACGCGCGCTTGGCAAGGTCGCGTACAAGCTGGAACAGCAGTTCCACCTCCTCCTTCGCGAGCACCGAAGTGGGCTCGTCAAGCAGGATGACCAGATCGCCATCGATCCGTTCCTCTAGCGTCAGCACCTTCGCCAGTTCCACGAGCTGGCGTTGCGCAAAGGAAAGCTGAGACGTCACTGCAGCCGGATCGACGTCGAGCTTTACCTTTGTCAGCTGGTGGCGCGCGGCCTTCGCCATCGCTCTCCAGTCGACAATGCCGAATTTCACGAACTGCTGCTCATAGCCCAGGAAGATGTTCTCCATGACCGTCAGGTTGGTGATCAGCGACTGTTCCTGGAACACCATCCCGATCCCGTGATTCATTGCCTGACGCGGGTTCTGAAAGCGCATGGTCGTGCCGTCGATGGTGATCGAGCCACCATCTGGCTGGTAAGCGCCGTAGATGATCTTCATCAGCGTGGACTTTCCGGCGCCGTTCTCGCCAACAAGTCCCACGATCTCGCCTCGACCGACCTGGAAATCAACCGCCTTCAGCGCGTGAACGCCAGGGAAGTGCTTGTCTACCTTGTTCAGGGCATACATGGAGCCGTTCCTACTTGACGAAGGTGACAGACTTGCGGTTGGTCGAAAGCGCAACCGCCAAGATCACGAGCGTGCCGAGCACGCCATCCTGCACGTATGGCGGCAGTCCGATCACGACCATTCCGTTGTTGATGACATTGACGATCAGCACGCCGACGAGAGTGTTCCAGACTCCACCGATCCCGCCCCAAAGCGCCGTGCCACCGACCACGACGGCTGTGATCGACACGAACATGAAGTTGTTGCCGGTTGCGGTCTCCGCGATGCCAATACGCCCCACTGCCAGCAGCGCGCCAACGGCGAAGAAAATTCCGGCCAGAGTGAATCCCATGATGCGCACACGGGCAACGTTCAGACCGCTGGACTGTGCCAGTTGCTCACCGCCACCCACCGCATAGAAATTCCGGCCCAGAGCGGTGTGGGACTGAATGAACCAGGCAAGCAAAAGAAAGGCCAGCGCCACGTAGCACATGATGGGAAAGTTCAGCCAACGCACTGTCAGGAGCGAGCGGAAGAGCTCGTCCTCGACGCGCAGGCGGTCGCCGCCGGTCAGAAGCAGGGCGAGACCGGTGCCAACGAAACCCATCGCCAGGGACGCCATGAAGCTCGGAATCTTGAGACGGACATGAATCATCCCGTTGACGAAACCCAGCAAAGCTCCAACTACGAGAGCCAGCGGGATTGCCAGCCAGGCCCAGCTTGCCAAGGTGCCGCCCCAACCGAGGAATGCAAAGGCGAAAAGGACAGCGCAGACCGAGATCGTGCCTTCCATCGAAAGGTCGATGGAGCCCATGATGATGATGAAGGTCGCTCCGACCGCCACCATTAGCGCCGGCGTGGCCGCGATGCCGATGCGAGCGCCGTTCCGTATGGAGAAGAACCGGGAATCAAGGAGGTAGACGTGTTCCTTGCCTTCGACAAGATCGGCCAGGAATTCGAAGAACGGAAACAACAGGACCAGCGCGACGAGCACCAAGACCGGTGCCCATCTGACGATGCGGTCCCTCGTCAGCAACCCGCCGAGCGCTTCCGTCTGCGCGGATATGTCGGTCATCGTCCGGCCCTCCGTGCCTGAACCACTCATTGGAAGAGCCGCAATTGGTTCCTGTCAAGAGTCAAGCCGAGGCGTGGTCGGCGAGGCGGCACGGCCGGCTTGCCCGGCCGCGCCCACTGGTCGCATTGTCACTTGTACATGATCTGGCCGTTCGACGGCCCCCAGAAGTCCTGCCAGTCGTAGGTCGGTACGTTTTCAAGGTAGTTCGTCTTGAACTCGCGCGCATCGTCCGGTGTGACGAAGATGGTCGGCCCATAGAATTCGCGATGCTCGTTTGGCTCGTCCGACGGCTTGAAGTGCCCGACGGCGGCGTGATACGCGAGCGACGCGGTGATGCCTCCCCCCCAGTGCGGGTTGGTGAAGACGGTTGCCAGGATCTTTCCCTCAGCGACCAGGTCAACCGCCTGCGGGTTGCCGTCATAAGTGACGATCGGGACATCCATTCCCTCTGCGCGAAGCGCCTCGAGAACGCCATAGCCGATCGTGTCGTTTGCGCAGTGCACGCCGGTGATTTCGTCGCCGTAGCGCGTGATGAACGAAGCCATGATCTGCGCCGCCTTCTGGGTGTCCCAGTCAGCCGGCTGCGCGTCGAGAAGCTCGACGTCAGGATAGTCCTTCAGCGCATTCTTCAGGCCGTCCAGACGCTCGATCGCCGGGTTGTTCGACGCGATGCCGCCAAGATGCACGACGCCGCCCTTGCCCCCGATGGCATCAAGCAGAATTCGAGCAGTGCGTTCTGCAGGGCCTTCGTCTGACCAGGTCATGTGACTGACATAGTTGTCGCCAAAGTCCCAGGGATGCAGGTCGTCGGTCTTGTTCCAAAGAGTTGAGACATAGGCCCCCGCTTCGACACAGGCCTCGACCACCGGGCGCGCGTTTGGCGCGTCGTTGGTGTCGATGGCTAGAGCCAGTTCGCCGTTGGTCTTGGCCAACAGCGCCTTGACGTCCGCCAGAGACTTTTCCGAGGAACCCTCGTTGATCAGGTGCGTAAGGAATTCCTTCTGCTTGCCGAGGCTCTCGACAAAGGCTTCGCCGCCAGACACGATCTCGTTCCAGTAGGGGTTCGTACGGTTGCGGTAGGACCAGGCAATGGTCGGATCGGCATAGGTCGCCGCCTGCACGGGCGAAGGACCGAACATGCGCATCGCCGCTGCGCCGGAGATGCCGTAGGCCGAGGCAAGCAAGAAGTTCCGGCGTGATACCGTCTCCTGCTCAATGAATTTCTTGATGAAGGACATGGACGTTCCTCTCCCTTTTTCTCGAGCCCAAGATGAGGCTCTGATTCAGTCTCGGTTGCGGCCGAATTCCCCCCGACATGCCCGACCCGCAGGCAGAAGCGGCGATTCGGTCAGTAACGCACTAGTTAGTTACTTCTTGCTTCTCTTTCCTGTCAAGTGGGTTATAAGTGGCAGGTGACGCGATCCCTGGAAGGAAAGAACGCACGTGAGAGTTGTGGAGGAACAGCCTCGGGCCCGCGACGCAAACGCAACCAAGGCCAGAATTCTCGCCGCCGCCAAATCGGAATTTGCACGACTTGGCCTCGCAGGTGCGCGCGTGGACGAGATCGCCATGCAGGCCAGCGCGAACAAACGCATGATCTACCACTACTTCGGTAGCAAGGAGGACCTGTTTCGCGCAGTACTCGTGGAAGCCTATCTTGACATTCGCAACGCCGAACAGGAACTGGAGCTTGACCACCTGCCGCCACGCGAAGCCTTGGAGCGTCTTGTTCGGTTCACTTGGGCGTATTACCTCGACAACCCGGAATTCATCACCTTGGTCAACAGCGCGAACCTGCATCGTGGCAAGCACTTGGAGAAATCCGAGCGTTTGCGCACGGCCAGCCGCAGGTTTGTTAGCATGGTTCAGGAAATCCTGGACCGCGGCGTTGCAGATGACGTCTTCCGCCCGGGAATCGATCCGGTGCAACTCAACATCACGATTGCGGCCATCGGCTACTACTATCTGACCAATCGGTTCACGGGCACGATTCTGTTCGAACGCGACTTTATGGAAAGCAAGGCGCTTGAAGACCGGCTTGCCTTCAACATCGACACCGTCATGCGGCTCGTGCTTGCCTGACGATGCGACATTGTCCTGCTGCCGCCCGTATTGCCCGAATTCCTGGCCCGTAATTCCGTATCGTCGGCGTCCGTCGTGAAGCTGCCAGCCAGTTCACAGTTGCGGGGAAGCTGCCGGTGGCGGCGCAGGGGGTGCGGCGCCATCCATGCCATCAGGATGGCGTCAATCCTGGCCGCCATTCCGGAGAAGCGAGTTCAAAGCCGGAGAATTCGAAGGCGGGCGCGACAGTGCAGCCGACAAGCGTCCATTCGCCAAGTGACGCCGCGCTCTGCCAGCAGCCAACAGGCACGATCGCTTGCGGTTCAGCGGCAGCACCCGTGCCGAGCAGACGTTCGGTCACGGTCATGCCATCGGAACACAACGACAAACACAACGGCGCGCCAGCATAATGGTGCCAGATTTCGACAGCATCGATGCGGTGCCACGCCGAAGTCTCTCCGGCCTTCAGAAAGTAGTAGATCGCCGAGACGACCCCTCGGCCTCCATTGGTTGCAAGGGCACGAAAGGTTTCGCGATAATGGCCGCCCTCCGGATGCGGCTTCAGCCCGTAGCATGCGATCACTTCGTCTGCATCCATCGCTGTCTCCATCTGCAAGTGCGCTCCGCATTCTGCTCCACGCCTGCCGCGCCAACCACTCTATGTGATCGTGCCTTAGGGTCCGTCTCCGTCGCACAATGCCCGCCTTTGCCGGCATGCAAGTCAATCCCTTCGACTCTTAAGCGTGACATCCTGTACCGGCGTCCGCATTGCGCTTCCGATTTCGCTCGATTTGTTCCGCAACGAGCGCAACTTCCGCGTGCGCATCCCGAAAACAGCCCAGGTTGCCGTGAAACGTACATGGCACGAAGCCGAACACATAAACGTCAATCGACGCGATGGTCCAACTTGGATTTTGTCTTTTCCGCACGTCGCGACATTCATGCCCGAAACATCGGAACAAAGAAAGAAAAAAGGAAACTGCATGGACCATGCCCGTGAATTTTTGCGTTGGTAGCTTGACTATGAAGCAATCAGCATTTGGTCCTGAATCGCTCAACAATTGTGTCCAGAACTTCCTCTGGATCACGTTGCCACCAGTTCTCGGCCGAAAACACCTCGACTTCGCACGCGCCCTCGTATCCCGCTCCTTCAACGGCACGCCGGATGTTTTTCAGGTCCGCGATACCGTCGCCCATCATGCCGCGGTCCAAAAGCATGTCGCTGGTATCTGCGAGCCAATCGCACAAATGGTATCCGAGAATCCGATGTGGGCCGCCCACGGTCAGCGTCTCGGACAGGGTCGTATCCCACCAGACATGGTAGACATCAACGGCCACGCCCACGTTGTGCGCTCCTACCCGGTCGCAGATGCGGATGGCCTCGGCCGTGGTGAACAGGCATGTCCTGTTGCCGCCGAACATCGGGTTGAGCGGCTCCAAGGCCAGATGGACGCCGCACTTTGCCGCGTATTCCGCGAGGCTTGCGACGCGCTCCACCAAAAGCTTCTGGCTTTCCTCGACGCCTTTCGTGCCGCTTTCGGTGCCGCCGGTCACGATGGTCAGCACATCGGTCCCAAGCGCGGCCGCCATGTCGACAGACTCGCGTGCCTCGTCCAACGTCACGGGAGCGCCGGGACCGGTGATGTACGGGGTTCGACAAAGCCCCACGACCTTCATGCCGCTGGCGCGCACACGTTCGCCGATGACCTGCGCGCGCGTGCCGATCTCGCGGCGCCAAAACACCAGGCCGGCAAAGCCACGCTCGGCGCAGGCATCGATCACTTGTTCCACCGGCCAACCTGCACCGTAGCCGTCCAGGTTATGGCCAAGCGTCGCCGTGTTCAGGGCCAACGCGCTGAGGTCGTTCGTGAAGTCACGCAATGCCATAGAGCCCCATGAACATCCTCATCCGCGCAATTGAACGATCCGGGTCCGAAAGAAGTCCGGCCTGATCCGCCAAGCGGAAGCAATCTACAAAATATGGCAGGGGCCGCATCGACTGGGCGCCCCCCGGCATCACGAAATGCTTCTGGAATCCGTTCAGCCAAGCGAGGAACACGATGCCCGACTTGTAGTATTGCGTAGGCGCACGGAAAATGAGGCGCGCCAAAGGCACCGTCGGTTCCAGTGTCGCGCGGAAACCCGCCACGTCGCCCCGGCCCAACTGGCCAACGGCCTTTCCGGCGGCCACAGCCAGCGGGTCGAAGATACCGAGCAGCGCATGACTGTACCCTAATTCGTCGCCGGCGATCAGTTCGGGGTAGTTGAAGTCGTCTCCTGTATACATCTTGACGCCTTCCGGCAGGCGGCGGCGCATGACAATCTCCTTCTCCTTGTCCAGGAGGGAGATCTTTATACCGTCAACCTTCGCAGCGTTCCCGCCGATTACGGCAAGCACCGTCTCGAGTGCGTCCTCGAAGCAACCGCTGCACCAATAGCCCGCAAGCGCTGGATCAAACATGTCACCCAGCCAATGGAGGATTACTGGCTGCTCGCAGGCGGCCAGTACGTCCTCATACACCCGAACGTAGTCTTCCGGTTTCTCCGCGACGCTGGCCAATGCACGACTGGCCATGATGACCAGGCGGCCGCCAATGTGCTGAATCGCCTCGACCTGTTCCAGGTACGCGCGGCGCACGTCGTCGAGGCCTTGCGCGTCACCAGGCATCAGGTGGTCCGTGCCACACCCATTGAACACCAGGGCGTCGGGGAACTCCGCCTTCGTTCGCCGAATGAGTTCCAGCGCTTCCGGCCAGCCGAGGCCCATCCCACGCTGCGCGGTATCCATCGCTTCGGCGATGCCAAGCCCCAAACCTGCCAAGTGACGGCGAAACGCCATTGTCGCTTCCCAGTCGAGCGTTGCCGGCCCGGACGGATCGTTCTCAGTGAAGGGATCTGCCACCACGTGCGCTGCAGAAAGCACGACCCGGACTGCATCGGGACCGAGGGGCTCGGCCTCGATCGGTGTGCCCTGCATGACGTAGTCCGTGAGCGAGCCGTCGCTGCCAGGTAGTGCAATCTTCATCTCAGAACCTCTGCACCAGCATGCCGCCATCGGCATATATGACCTGACCGGTCGTGTAAGGCAGCTTCCCGGATGCGAGAGACCCGATGATTTCGCCGACCTCCACAGGCTGTCCTACGCGAGGAACGAGCGTCAGACCCTCCTCCGCCCTACGTGCATACTCGTCGATCACCGGCGAAGTCATGTCGGTGTCGATGACCCCTGGCCGCACGTCATAGACTGCAATGCCGTCGGCTCCGAGCCGCACTGCCCAAGCCTTGGACACCATTGCCGCTCCCGCCTTTGAGGCACAGTATTCGGCGCGGGCCACTGCGACCGCCTCCGCATTGGATGACGTAACGTTGATGATGGAATGGAAACACGATGCGTCCCGTTCTCGGGCGAGCAGCCTCTTTGCAAACGCCTGCGTCATGAAGAACATCGCCTTGGCATTGACTGTCATGCACCGATCCCAACTTTCATCGGAAACATCGACAGGATCGCCACGGTTCATTACGCTGACGCCGGCGTTGTTTACGAGCGTTGTCAGGGGGCCGATTGCGTCTTCCACGTCGGCAATGGCAGCGTAGTGGGCATCAAAATCCGTCACGTCAAGCGGCGTGGCGGCAACACGTGCACCTGTTGCGGCGACCTGCTCCACAGCCGCCGCTAGTTCGTCGTCATCGGCCGGCCCGTTCACCGCTACCGCAAATCCTTGCCGCGCGAGGGCCACGGCGCTCGCCAAGCCGATTCCTCGGGTCGATCCTGTCACCAGAGCCGCCTGCCCGCTCACGTTTGCGCCCCGTTCTTCAGGAGCTCGCGCGCAATGATCGTGCGCTGAATCTGGTTCGTGCCCTCGTAGATCTGCGTGATCTTGGCATCTCGGTACAGCCGTTCCACTTCCATGCCCCTGATATATCCCGAACCGCCGAAAATCTGAACTGCATCAGCCGTCCGCTCCACGGCCATGTCGCTTGCGAAGCATTTCGCCATGCTGCAAGCCATCGTTGGATCCTGGCCCCTGTCGATACTTTCCGCCGCCGAGTGAACGAGGAGGCGCGCGGCCTGGATGTCCTTTGCCATGTCAGCGAGCATGAACTGGATCCCCTGGAATTCCGAAATCGCCTGCTTGAACTGGCGGCGTTCCTGCGCGTATCCGAGCGCGGCTTCCAGGCCCGCCTGGGCAATGCCGACAGCGAGCGCACCGATTCCAACGCGGCCCTTGTTGAGAACGCTCATCATGATGTGAAAGCCGCGACCTTCCGCGCCCAAGAGCGCATTTTCAGGAAGTCGCACGTCGGAGAACGCGAGCGCCCCTACCTGACTGGCCCGCTGGCCCATCTTGTGCTCCTTGGGCCCCCTTTGCACTCCCTTGGCGTTGAGGTTGACAATGAAGATTGACATGCCGCGGTGTCCGGCTTCCCGGTCCGTGCGTGCCAGAACAAAGCCGACATCGGCCACCGGCGCATTGTGTATCCAGATCTTGCTGCCGTTCAGAATCCACCCCTCGCCGTCACGAACCGCTTTAGTGCGAATTGCAGCAACATCTGTCCCTGCCTCCGCCTCCGTTATGCAATAGGCAACCCTCGTCCTTGCCGCCATCACATCGCTGAGCAGGCTCTCGCGCTGCTCCTCAGTGCCGTGTTGCACAAGAAGAGTCGCGATCAATTCGATCAACCCGCACTGGTCTGCGACCGACGCATATCCCCGGGAAAGCTCTTCCATCACCAGCGCGTAGGCCAGCGTGTCAAGTCCAGGACCGCCCATCTTTTCCGGGACGCTGATGCCGAAGAGGCCAAGTTGACCCATTTCTTCGTAGAGTCCACCAGGAAACCGCTCTTCTGCGTCAAGTTCCGCCGCGATGGGGCGTATCGCGTTTTCGGCAAAGGCGCGCGCCGCGTCACGAACCTGGGCATTCGTGTCGGATAGCTGCATCGTAAGTCCCGTTAGTAACTGTATAGTTACTTTAGCCGTGCCCGGCAATTGCAGTCAAGACCATGTCCCGCTCTCTTCAGTTCCTCTTGATACTGTCATTCGCTAGTCGTCCGTTCGATCAATGTCTCGTAGGCCGTCACACCAGAGGAGACTCAAGCCCGTGGCCCAGTGCTCCGCCCGAGATTTCCATGCGGTGCGTGTAGCCAACCATGCCGGACATCGGCAACCGGATGCCAGCCCCACCATAAGTCTCCAACTCGTCTTCCGGCAGGATTCCCGCATTGATCATCGCCGCTTGGAGAAATTTGGCGCAATGCCCGATCAAGAGATTGGGACACTCCCGTCCTTCCCATGCCGGATCGTCGACACGGCATCTGATGGCACAAAAGTGGCAGACCACCAAATCGTCGGCATGGGCCAGCGCTCGATCGACGGAGCCCTGGATTTGCACTTCCTCCTTGCGCGGCGCGTGTCGCCGAATTCGGCGCGCACATTTCCGACAGGCAGACGTTCGACAAATTGTCTGCAGCGGTCATTTGTTCAATTGCTTTCCTGCCTGCCACCCTCCGAGGGCGAAGTGATTGAGTTTAGCTCAATGGGGCCTGACTTCAATCGAGTCTCTGCAACCGCCGCTTGCTTTTCCGACACAGTTTCGTAGCCTGAAGTCTGGGCCTTGAGGGTTCTTGAGTGTCCCTGCCTTTCAGTGCGGAAACGATGCCAGCAATCAGTGACGGCCGGCGGGGAAGCGAATGACCGGAAGTTCACACCAGGAATTGCGAAATGCGTATCATGAAGCATACCGTCGTTACGGAACCAAGTGTCTCTGGAACATGAGACCGGTTGACAATCCCAACACCGAAAATCTCCGAATTGTTGCCCGCCGCCTCAAGCTGCACGGCTGGAAGGAGGAATACGCTTTCGCCCGCAAGCTCGAGGGGATCTGCAATGCCATTGACGGATCTGCAGAAGCGCATCCTTAGGGCTGTTGCCACCAACAGGGATCCGGAGAACTATGTGGCTGGCGGAGCCGTTCTCAATGTGAACACGGATCGCTATTCCGATGAAATCGACCTCTTTTTCGACAGGAAGGAAGACTTGGACCGCGTGGCGGGCTGGGACGAAAAATCACTGCGGCAGGCAGGCCTTTCCGTGCAGTGGCACAGGAGGACGGATACGTTCCGTCGTGCCGTTGTCGGCATGGACCGGGACTCGACTCGCGTGGATTGGAGTTTCGACAGTGATTACAGGTTCTTCCCGACAGAGAAGGATGAAATCTTCGGATATCGACTCCATCCGGTTGATCAGGCGACCAACAAGATCATCGCCGCCATTGATAGAAGCGAAACGCGAGACATCCTTGACCTGAAAACGATTTCCGAATGCATCCTTGCGCTTGGCCCCGTTGCATGGGCGGCCGCGGAGAAGAGTCCAGGTCGCAGCCCGGACATGATCATCCAAGAACTTCGCAGGAAAGCGGCTCTTCGCCAGGAGCAAGTCGACGAGGAAAACCTCATCCGGAAGGTTGATGCGGGTGATCTCAACAATTGGCTTCGCGAGGACTGTGACCGTGCACAGAAGTGGATCGGCTCCATTCCGCCGCAGTTCGATTTCGGTCTGTTTGTAGATCTCCAAGGAACTCCCTGCACCCCGAACTTCGGGAATGTCGACCCGAGAAACTACAGAATTCACACCGGGGCCAGGACGGGTGCCTGGCCTACCTCTCCGGAAATCTCCAGCGAAATGATAAGGGCATCGGTTACGAAGAACGGTGACGAGGGCGAAGATTTCGGGTTCTGACACCCGACCTGCCGGGAAATGGCCCAGACTTGTGCCCTGCCCACGGGAGGCTCGGAACACGAACATGTCCGAGGCTGCAACGATCATCGCCGCAGCAACACTGGACGGATCGACGCCGACGTGGCGAGCACGTTTCCCACGTGGTCTCGAAGACGTTCAGCATTGCCGTCCATGACGACGCGGCCCCATCACGGGATGCATCAAGCGAAGGCGGGAAGATTGGCCTGTACGGGGACTGCGACCAACGGAGCCGTTCGCCGAAGGCCACTACGGATTTGAGATGTGGCACGCAAAGCGACAGGCAGATCTACCGGTTGCGGCCTTCAGGGTCTTTCAGGGATGGTTTGGGCATTGTCGAGACGCACGTGAATCAATCTGCTGTCGGACGAGGTCCGATCATGCTTACGCGATTGTCGCAAGTTCGGAACCGAAATGCGCATCTTTGGCCGCTACGGGTTTCGTCGTCTCGAGTTCGAGCGCCCCGTGCAGGTTGAGCCGCTGCCGACCCGCAGCGCTCGGACGGCAGTGGCCGCCACTCCGGGAACGCGGGGACGCGTCTGCTCGAAAGCGGACTTGCGCCGAAGCCGCTCGCCCCATCGCATTGGCACGCTGAACGCTTGCAGCCTTGATGCATGCGCAGTTTCGGTTTGCCGCCGTGTTCAGGACGGGTTACGTTGCAAGTCGGCAGGCGGGCAACCCCGGACCCCGAAAGACACAGTACGCAATTCAATGCAGGACGGCACGCGACGCACAGATGCAGGTCTTTCCGGATGGCACCATGTGCCAGACGTGCCGATAGAGGTGTCGCCGTTCTTTGGCTGGCCCCCGGATCCAAAGCGGATGCTAGGTTGGGTCGCTGCGCGTTGGTTACGGCTTGCCGAGAATTCGATCCTGACCGTTCTGGCACTGGTCTGCTGGCTTTGGCTGCAGCCGTCCCTCGAAGTGACAAAGACGCTCTCGTGGGACTGGATAGGCGCTCTCTTCCTGAGGAACCTGGCGCTGATGACCATTGTCGCGGGGGGCCTGCACTGGTTTCTCTACCGAGCCAAGCTGCAGGGGAACCGCCTGAAATTTGATCCGCGCGACCTGATGGTGAAGGGGCGCCAGTTCACCTTCGGCGGGCAGGTGCGTGACAACATGTTCTGGACACTGACCAGCGGGGTCGGAACATGGACTGCATACGAAGTGCTGATGTTCTGGGCGATGGGCAACGGTTGGGTACCAGTGCTGTTCTGGTCGGACAATCCGATCTGGTTTGTGGCCCTTTTCGTCCTGACGCCGGTCTGGATCTCCTTGCATTTCTACTGGATCCACCGAGCGCTGCATTGGGGACCGCTCTATCGGTTGGCTCATGCCCTCCACCACCGGAACGTCAATGTCGGTCCGTGGTCAGGGCTGTCTATGCACCCTGTTGAGCATGTCCTGTTCTTCAGTTCCATCCTCATACACGTCGTTGTGGCGGCGAGTCCGGTGCATATCCTGTTTCACATGCAGCATCAGGCGCTGACCGCGGTGACGTCCCATGCAGGATTCGAGAACCTCTTGGTCAAGGACCGGAAGCAGCTCGCACTTGGAACGTTTCACCACCAAATGCACCATCGGTATTTCGAGGTAAACTACGGAAACCTTGAGATGCCGTGGGACAAGTGGTTCGGCACCTTTCACGATGGCACGTCCGATGCACACGAACGGCTCAAGGACAGGCGGCAGCGCCGGCCCTGACTCCATCCTTCGTTGCTTAAGCTACTGCGAAGAAACGTTGTGTCAGGGAGTGCTCTTGCCGCCCGCCCCAACCACGCCGAAGCACCCGAATTGCGCCGGGCCATGCTGAATTTCCTGTACCACAACCACGTCAAGCCTGAACCGAGATGAGGGAACCATGCTGCAAAAACTGCTGATAACCGGTGCCAACGGCAACCTGGGAGCCGTCTGCCGCGACCGACTGACCCACATCACCGAAACGATGCGTGTCGCTGCCCGCAAGGGGTTGGGCGAGGCACGCGAAAACGAAGAGATTGTCTACTGCTCGCTCGAAGACAAGGCAGCGGTCGAGACGATGGTCGAAGACTGCGACGGAATCGTCCACATGGGTGGCCAGGCCACAGAGGCCCCATGGTCGACGATCCGGGCCGCGAACCTTGACGGCATGTACAATCTCTACGAAGCCGCGCGAAAGTCCTCGGTGACTCCAAGGATCATCTTCGCCTCGTCAAACCACGCAATCGGCTTTCACAAGCAATCGGAACGGCTTGACGCGAACTCGCTCACGCGCCCCGACGGACTCTACGGCGTGTCCAAGGTGTTCGGCGAGGCGCTGGCCTCCATGTATCACGACAAGTTCGGGATCGAGACCGCGTCGATCCGAATTGGATCCTGCTTTCCCGAACCCCACAACCACCGCATGCTGTCGACCTGGATGAGCTACGACGACTTCATACACCTGATCGAGCGGATTTTCATGGTCCCACGACTGGGCTGCCCGATCATTTACGGCGCCTCGGCCAATTCGGCGAGCTGGTGGGACAACCGCGAGGTTGCCTACCTGGGCTGGCAGCCAAAGGACAACGCCGAAGTGTTCCGCGACAAGCTAGACTCTGCAATGGACCCGCCGCCCGCCGATGATGTGAACGCCGTCTTCCAAGGCGGCGCCTTCTGTGCCGACGGCATCCACGAAGAGGCATCAGGATGACAAGGTCCAGATGAAGGTCCTGCAGAGGACATGAGACCGAACTTGATCGTTCAGCAAAACCTGAATCCCATCATCGGATTCGGGCTCCCGTCCTTCCTTGAGACGCGGCTTGACGCAGAAGGCGACTTCAGCGCCCCCGGACTTGTCCGTGCGCGTTAGCAAGCTCCTTGATGGCAACTTCCACGGGCCGTTCCGGGTCGCATGACTTCCGGGTCTCAAGGCTCACATGCAGCAGAAACTGCTCACAGGTCGCAAGCACGCTCCCGTCGGATGCGCGCCGCATTTCGTGGCCAAGCTTTAGCTTCTTGCCCTCGCCGAGCAGAACCCGTGTCACGACCTGAACGGTTTCGCCCGCATGGGTCTCCAACAGATAGTCTATCTTGGTCGAAACGGTGAAGAAGCTCCGACCGGCCGACACGTAGTCCGGGCCCGCACCAACGTGTGCTAGAACCGCATCGGCGGCATCCGAGAAGACCTGCCCGTAACGGCTCTCGTTCATGTGGCCGTTGTAGTCGGTCCAGTCCGACGGCACCATTCGCCGCACGGTGATCAGGGGGATACGCCCCAGGTCCTCTCCGCCAAGACTCGCTTCGTGGTCGGCGATAACGCGGCCCGCTGCGGTACCTTCGCGTTTCAGGGCTCGCAGCGTCGCCACCAGATTGCGGTCCCGCAGCGCTTCCAGTTCACGGACGGAGTTCCCTCCGGATTGGGCATCGGACTGGTCGCAGATTTTCTTCACCAGATCCGGCGTCAGTTCCGGCACATCCATGAGCTTGGTCCACGGCCATGCGAGCGCCGGGCCGAACTGCTCGACGAAGTGTGCCATTCCGCCCTCGCCGCCAGCAATCCTGTAAGTCTCGAAAAGACCCATCTGTGCCCAACGGAGACCGAACCCGAGCCTGATTGCGTCATCGATTTCGCCTGTCGTGGCGATGTCATCCTTTATCAGCCAAAGCGCTTCGCGCCACACCGCTTCAAGAAACCGATCCGCGATGTGCGCGTCGATCTCGGCGCGAACGACCAAGGGCCGCATTCCGATTGACGTCAGGATCTGCGATGCCGACGCCAGAAAATCCGCGTCACCGCCGCCGGACACCAGTTCCACGAGGGGCAGCAGGTAGACCGGATTGAACGGATGGGCGACAAACAATCGGGCTCCAGAGGCAAGCCCCTTCCGCAATTCGGAGGGCTTGAAGCCGGACGTGGACGATCCCATGGGCACGTCCGGTGCCGCTGATTCGACTTCGGCGTAGACCTTGCGCTTCAGGTCCAGCCGTTCGGGCACACTCTCCTGAACGTAGTCGACGCCAGCGACGGCCTCGGCGACAGACGTCGCAATAACGAGTTTTCCTTCATCCGGCAACGAGCGCTCATAAAGCATCGGCAACGATTGCCTGGCATTCCCGATCACTTCGCCGATCTTGCGCCTTGCCTCAGGATCCGGGTCGAACACGTTGACATTCCAACCGTTCAGCAGGAATCGCGCGGCCCATCCGCCGCCGATCACACCGCCGCCGATGATTGCCGCCGTACCGTTCCTCACGGTTCCACCAGTCCTTTCACGACATCGACCAGCGCCAGACCCAACTTGCCGTGCGCCGACTCGCTCCAGTGAATCCCGTCCAGCGGATCCACATCGATCACGGTGCCGGCGTCAAAGAACGCCGCGCCCTCCTCTCCCGCGAATCGTTCTATCCGTTCCGACAGTCCTTCCCCTCGTGCCTCCGCACCCGAGAACATTTCGGCAAAGTCGCCTGCGGGTCGAAGCGGCGGCGGAGCAATGGCCAGTGTCACCCCGACCGCACCCGAGAGCCGGGCTTCCCTGACCAGGCGCGCGACGCAAAGTGCAACGTCCTGCGCATTCAGGCCAAAGGCGTGTTTCTGGTCATTTGTGCCCAAGCAGATGGCAAGCACATCGATCGGCTCGTGGGAATGCAGGATTGCGGGCAGCACGGTCAGCCCGTTGCGGAATGCCCCTTCAACTGGATCATCAATGGCGGTCGTTCTGCCAGGCAGTCCCTCGATCACGACGTCCCAATCCTCGCCAAGGCCGGAGGCCAGAACGTCGCCCCAGCGTACGCCCGGCGGATGCACGGGCCGCGAATCCAAATGCCCCTGCGGCGCGGTTCCGAAACTGTTGCTGTCGCCATAAATCAAGAGACGCTTCGTCATTGCACAGGATGTCCCAAATCACGATTCCATCCCGCGAGGCGGCGGAATCAACCTGAATTGTCGAAGTGACTAACATCCAATCAATGGCAACAACAACGGAACCTGAGCGCCGCTCCTGTTCCGGCTGCACATCATGGCCTTCACTAACAACCAAGCCGGCAGTCGCGCTGTCAGGTATCCGGGCGACCCTGCAGAATTCCTTGCCACTTCGGCCTTGCTGCGACCCTCAGGTACGTCGACGCGCCCGTGCACCGCCGCGCCGCCCGACTTGCAAGGCGGGCTGCAAGGCGGCTTCCAAGACCTTGGTCATTGGATGGTCCGGGAATTCCTTGCCGTGACGGTCAAGCAGCAAAGCCACGACATCGGTCGCTTCGCGCCCTTCCGGCGTTGAAATCGCCCAATCAAGAAAGATCGAGCGGCATTCAGACTCCTTGATGCCTTCAATCCGGTAGCTTTCGCGGATCAATCCCTTCGGATCAAGGTTGTCGCCCATTTTCCCGTGATCCGTTCCTGCACATTGAGCAACGCTACCCAATCCACGCGATTCTGCCAACAGGCCTCGCAAGCGCGAACTTTCGAATTGCTGTCCAGGCCCGATCGGCCGCAGCCCGCCACTATTGCACTTGCAACAGGCCAGGAAAGACTACAGCACAATCACATGAGCAAGAGCCTTGCACGCGTCACCGCAGCGCTGGAGTCCGCAGGTCTCGCCTGCGAGATACTCGAAATGCCTGGCGAGACCCGGACGGCAGGAGACGCTGCCCGAGAGGCAGGATGCGAAATCGACCAGATAGCAAAGTCAATCGTCTTTCGCGGCGAAGAAAGTGAAGCCGTCGTCCTCTTCATCACCGCTGGCGGGAATCGCGTCGATGGCGAGAAGGCTTCCGAAGCAGCGGGAGAAACGCTTGGCCGCGCCGACGCCAGCTTCGTTCGTGAAAAGACCGGATTCGCGATCGGCGGGGTCGCTCCGGTCGGCCACCTGACTCCATCGCACGTGTTCCTCGACCCGAAGCTTCTGGAATATGCCGTCGTCTATGCTGCTGCCGGAACACCGAGACACATATTTGCAGTCGCGCCTGAGCAGCTGACCAAGATCTCCGGTGCCAGTGTGGCGGATTTCACGATTTGAAGGGTTTCACGGACCGCTTGATCCGCAACACATCCGGCGTCTGAAAGAAACCGGTGCGAACACGCGCAGAATTGGCGACCATCCTGCCGCCACAGTTTTCTGTCGTCACGATACGCCCGGCAGGATGTTGAAAATCAGGGTAGGCTCGTTTACGCTTACACCGAGTTGGCCACAGGTCAGCCATCCAGCATCAGCAACGGGAGACAAGACCCAAGCGTCTGTTCCGGGAAAGACAACGCGCCTCGTGCGGACCGTCGCCGTCAAGTGCACCCAGATGCACCGACAAGCATGCAGATTCCGCAGACATCTGCAGTACAGCGACGCATGACGGTGATAGTTTGCGCGGCAGCAATCGCGAAAATCCTTGGAGGGTTCTGGAGGTGAAAGTCATGATCAAGAAGCTATCGAAGGCAATTTTTGCCGGGCTTGTGGCGACGATTTTCTTCACTGGTGCCAGCAACGCCGACCCCACCGGTGTATGGCTGACCCCGGCTGGCAATTCGCATATCGAGATTCGGCTCTGTGGCGAGAAGCTATGTGGCAAGATCGTCCGGTTCACCGAGCCTCGCAATGCAGACGGCACATTGAAACTCGACGAGAAGAACAAGAAGGAGGCGTTACGTACCCGACCTCTTCTCGGGCTTGAACTGATGTCCGGCTTCACCGAGACCGGCGACGGCAAGTGGACGAAGGGCCGGATCTACAATCCCGAGGACGGCCAAACCTACCGTTCGAAGCTCGAAGTGAAGGACCACAACACGCTGAATGTCTCAGGCTGCGTGCTGGTTTTCTGCAAGGCCCAAACCTGGACGCGCGTCAAATAGGAGCCGAGAACAGCGGAACATCGACGGAGTTTTCGGACGGTTGACTGGCGTCTTCATTCGCATTCCTTGACACGAAGCTGCTCGAATGTGCCGTCGGCCACGCCGCAGTCGTAACACCTGGGCAGCTCTTCGAAGGCGCACCCAAATGGCACGCCGAGATCTCCGGTGCCAATGTCGCGGAACTCACGACCTAAAGCTCAACACGGACCGATCGGCCCATAGCGCATCCAAGCGCCATCCGGGAAATGGGCGACCGCGCCTGTAACATTGGCGACCGTCTCCAGTCCGCAACCTTGTGTCGCCACGATGCAATTGGTGGGCTTCGAGCAAGCCCGGCTTGCTCTTGGTCACGCTTCGGAGTGCAGGATCGCTTGGCTCCATTCGCCGAAGAAAGTCACATCCCTACAAAGCGTGTCCGACCTACTTGGAATCATTTGGGATTCCCCTTTTGGCGGAGGTCTGATTCGATGCGCACATCAAATTCAGGCAGCCCCGAAATGCCCCGTGCCTGCTCCACCGATCTTCGCTTGCGTGCCGTTGGAACGAGTCATGGTCCATCCCTCTCCGATTCGGCATGAATCGCTGCACGTCCGGCAGCCGTGATCGCATTGCCTCGCGCGATCGTTTGGGCATGCCACGGGGCCAATCTCCTCATTTTTTATCGAAACGACATCAAAGATGCCGGATTCACACGAACATTTCACACATCATGCCTTTGGCGAAGGGTAGAAATGTGCCTAGCGGCTCGGCGAAGCGGAGTGCTGGCAGTCGGTGCGTCTGCCGCTGGCATTGTCACTGCAAGAGGTACCCATGTTCGGAATCCCCTTCGGCAATGAGCCACGAACCTGGGCGCCTCCTGGCCCGACGCCGACCTCGACCGCTGCGCGCAAGAGTTCGCGCATTGTGATGGGCGCCGAGCGCCGGGCCTGTCCTGCGGCCGCATCCCTCCCTTCCGCTCTCATCCGGCCGCGTTGACGTCATGGGCCGGGACCGCCATGGCAGCCGGGCATCTGCCCCACACCGCAACCGGTGCCACCGCTCCTGCTCCATAACCGCCCTCGCCTGCCGCGCGGCGGGAGCCATAAACCGGCGGCGCCGGGGCACGGATTTCGCGTCGGTCCGCAACTTCACGATCACCACTCCCGCGGACGCGGCGAGCGCGACCGGAACCTTCACATTCACTCCGGCCCGGGACGACCTTGTCGAGCGCGACGAGGCGGTGCTGGTCGGCACATCAGGGATTCTCGATTCATGGACCATTCTGAACGACAAGGCATCTTGAAGGCTCTTGTCGAGCACCTCGACAACGGCACGACCGCCGACGCGGGTGGCATCATGCGTCTACCGATGTCCGACTACACGTGCCCGCAACTCCTGGCTCAAGAGCAGGACGCATTTTTCCGGAACGTACCGCTGCTAATGGGCTTTTCGTCTCAACTGCCGAAACCCAATACCTATTGGTCAGACAATGCAACCGGGACCCCAATACTCATGGTTCGGGATGGTGAAGGTCGATTTCGCGCGTACGCAAACGTCTGTCGGCATCGCGGGAGCCTGGTCGTGCCCGAGGGACGCGGCTCCAAGCTACGTTTTACATGTCCGTTCCACGCATGGACCTACGGAATCGATGGCAGCTTGTTGGCGGTCAACAAGAGTTGCCATTTCGGTAATGTCTCAAGTGCGGAATTGTCGCTCATCGAACTGCCTTCGGCGGAATGGTACGGAACGTTGTGGGTGCGACCATCTCAAGGCGATCCACTGGACGAGGATGAATGCCTGGCTGGACTTCAGAACGACCTGGTTCACTGGAAGCTGTCGGATCACCCTCATGCTGGCCAGCAAATCATCGATGCGCGGATAAACTGGAAGCTGGGCATCGACTCCTACGGTGAGATTTATCATCTGAACATCCTCCACCGGGATACCGCAGCCAAGGAAGTATACGCGAACGCGCAAACACTCGACAGGTTTGAGAGAAACCTCCGCATGGTATTCGCCAATCGAAAAATCGATCTCATGCGGTTGTCCATGCCGATCCAAAGCCGCTGGCCATACAAGCATATAACGTCCACAGTCTATTTCTTTTTCCCCAACGTGATCATGATGGTGGACGCATTTGGGGTCGATCTGATGCGCATCTTCCCTCTTGGAGGCTCACCTTCAAAATCTCGAACGATTCATACCTGGTACATCGACCCCAGGATACGAAAGCACTTCGAGGCGCAAGGGATGTCGTATGAGGACAGACTGACCAGGTTCAGGGAAGTCGTCGAAGAACAGGACTACGCAATGCTGGAGGAAGTGCAGCTAAACGCCGAGTGTGGGACTCAATCGGAAGTCGTGTTTGGACGCAACGAGGCGGCACTTCAACACTTTCACAATGTCTACCGATCAGAAACGGGTCGTGAATTACTGCAGGTCGAGGACGTGTAGCGAGACCGGCTTCAGGAGTCGTCCCACCAGCACCACGTCCCCTTCGACAGCCGACTGTTGCTGATCTTCATGGATTGAGCGGGCGGCAGGAAGGTCGACTTGAAGACCATCTTTGGCATCCGTTCAGTCCGGACCTGAACCAGATCAAGCAGGTTTTCGCCAAGACCAGGCATCGGCTACGGAACGCCGCCACCCGGACCCGGGAAGCGCACTGACGCACCGTCGGCGAGTCTGCGACGACATTGGACCGCAGGCGCGCGCGATCTACGTCGGGAATGCCGTCATGTGTCTCCAGCTACACCGGACACGCCCGAGTCCGGATCACATGACGGCGTCCCCGATCTCGAGTTCACGGCGGGCAATGAAGTCATGCAGTTCCTCGTCAATTGCCGGATCCAGGGCAGGCTTCTCATATTCCGCAAGCATGGACCTTGCCTTTTGGACGGCGCGGTCGTTTGCATCCAGCCGACCTTCGACCTCCCACTGCTCGTAGCTGTCGTGGTGCATGAGCTCGGGAATGATGAATGCCTCTTCGAAGTGTTCCAGTGTGTGCTTTGTGCCGAGAAAATGCGCGCCGGGCTCGACTTCGTGAATCGTCGCCAACGCGTCGTCGAGTTCCGAAAAGTCTATTCCCTTCAAAAACCTGTGCGTCATTTCGGCTTGCTCGGCGTCAACCGCGAATTTCGCGAAGCTCTGGCATAGGGCGCCCTCAAGATAACCTGCTGTCGACAGAATGAAGTTGGCGCCTGCCAGCGCGGCTCCAAAGAGATTCCGCGCGGACTCGTAACCCGCCTGAGCATCCAGGATCTTGGAGCTTGAGCAAGCGCCGCTGCAACGCCATGGCAGCTTGTAGTGACGCGCCATCTGGCCAACCAGCAGATTGATGTGGTCAATTTCCGGGGTGCCGGCCATCGGGGCACCCGATTTCATTGACACCGCCCCGATCCATTGCCCGAATACGCCCGGCACTCCGGGACGGATGATCTGCGAGAGTGCTATTCCGGCAAGCGCCTCGGCGCTGATCTGAACAAGCGATCCGATGGTGCTGGCCGGCGTGCTGGCTCCACTGAGAACGAACGGCGTGAACAGCACCGCCTGGTTTGCCGCTGCATAGACCTTGATCGCGTCCAGCATGGTCTGGTCCCACACCAGAGGCGAGTTGCAGTTGGCAATTGACGTCATGACTGTGTGTTCGCGAACGAAGTCCTTGCCAAACACGATTTCGGCCATGCTGACACTGTCCTCGGCCCGTTCGCGTGCGGTGACCATGCCCATGAAGGGCTTGTCGGAATGTCGGATCAGGCCATAGACCATGTGCAAGTGCCGCTTAGGCACAGGTATGTCCAAAGGTTCGCACAGGACGCCGCCTGACATTTGCATGCCTGGCGACATATGGGCCAACTTCGCGAAGTCGTTGAAGTCCGCAATGGTCGGCGAGCGGCGAACCCCGTCGAGGTCGAGTACGTTTGGCGCGCCATAGGCCGGGGTCAACATCTGCTTGCGCCCGCCAAGCGTGATCGACCTTTCAGGATTTCGCGCATGCATCGTGTAGCTTTCGGGCGCTGTCGAAAGCAGCTGCGTCAGCAGTTGTTCATCAATCCGAACGCGATGGCCCTGCACCTCTGCGCCCGCGCTCCGCCAAGCCCGGACCGCTTCGTCGTCCCGGAACTCAATGCCCTTTGCCCAAAGCAGGTTCATGGTTTCACGGTGAATTCGGTCGACCTGCTCGGGTGTCAGCAAGTCCACATAGGGGATGCCTCGGTCCGATTCCGGCATGAATCGCAGTTTTTTCGAAATACGGGAGTCGCGTCTCACGTCGCGACCGCGCCGCCTTGTCCGAGACTGAACGCCGCTCATGCGCCGAACCTAAACATCGAATGTAGCCGGGAGAGGCAGCCTTGCCATGCGTCCTCCTTCGACCCGAATGACTTGCCCTGTCACGAATTGCGACCGGTTGCTGGCCAACCAGACCGCGACATCACCGATGTCCGATGGAGATCCAATCCGCCCCAGCGGATGCAGGTCGCAAAGCTGTCTTTCAGCCGTGGCACGATCAGGAATCCGCGCCATGTAACCTTCGTTCATCTCGGTGCTGATCCAGCCTGGTGCAATGGCGTTGACGCGCACGCCCTTGGGTCCGAGATCGATCGCCAGCGAAACCGTCAAGCCGTTAAGGCCTGCCTTCGACGTCATGTAGGCGGCATGGTCAGGGTTGCCACTGAATGCCTCGATCGAGCCAATGTTGATTATGGCAGGGTTGTCTTGCGGCGAACAACAGGAAGCGAATTGTCTGGCCATTAGGAACGGTCCGCGCAAATTGACAGCCATGACTTTGTCCCACTCCGAAACCGTCAGCTGATCAAGCGGCGCGCTGGAGAGAACGCCCGCATTGTTGACCAATACCGAGGGCCTGCCATGGTTCTGACGAACCTGGGCAAAGAAAGCCGCGACGGAAGTCTCGTCAGTCGCATCGAGTTCATGACAGTACAGGGCGTCATCATCCAAGATTTGAATGTCCCCGATCACGACGTGCGCCCCCGCGTCGTGCAGGGACCGCGCAATGGCAAGGCCGATCCCCTGCGCGCCACCAGTCACGATTGCTACCCTGTCTTTCAGACTGGCGCTCATTTCGCGGTAAACCCTCCGTCGACCGGCAATGCCGTGCCCGTAACGTGCCTGCTGAGATCTGAAGCCAGGAACGCGATGGCATTGGCGATCTCGATCGGCCCGGGCAACCAACTTTGCGGAATCGAAATGCGGTTCGCCTCGCGCACCTGATCCGGCGCCATGTCGCCGCGACCAGAGACCAGCATCGGCGTGTCAACTGCGCCAGGGCAGACGGCATTCACCCGAATGCTCTCTTGCGCATGGTCAAGCGCCATTGCTCGCGTCAGGTTCACGATTGCGCCCTTGCTTGCGCAATAGGCTGCAAGGTTCGGGCATCCGATCAGCCCGGCAGTAGAACCCAGGTTGACGATGCTGCCGCCCCCGGATCGGCGCATCGCGGAAATCGCTGCCCGAGACATGAAGAACGTGCCAGTGATGTTGACGGACAGCATCCTGTTCCATTCATCGTCGGATGTCTCTTCAATTGTTCCCCTGACGATCGCACCGGCGGCGTTGACAAGAACATGCAGCCCGCCGAACCGGCTTTCTGCATCACTGACTGCGGCAACGGAAAAAGCAGGGTCCACGACATCGCCGAGAACGTATGTCGCCTGACGATCTTTCCCAGACATCTCATTGCAAAGCTCTCTGGCAGCACCTTCGTTGCGACCTGCGACCACGACGTTGGCGCCGGCTTCGGCCAGCACGCGAGCGGTTGCCGCACCGATTCCCGAGGTTCCACCGGTCACCAACGCAGTTTTGCCCAGAAGGTCCAATGCCTACATCTCCAATCCAGCATCATGACGACGCTTGGCGAAATTCAGCCGCACGCCCCAGCCGAGAAATGGCTGCGGCGGCGAACCGGATGGTCGCCCCGCCTTCAGCATGATGTCGAGCAAGGGAGACGAGACGCCTGCGACCAGCTCTGCCAGGAGCTTTCCGTAAATTGTCCCTCGCACGATCCCGACACCGTTGAGACAGAATGCCCCGAACACGTCTGTCTCCAGTTCTCCGAAAACCGGCTCGCCATTGCGGGAAAGGCACAATGGGCCGCCCCAGGTGTAGTCGAAGTCCAGGTCCGGCATCATGGGGAAGCGGTTGCGCAAGGATGTCTCGTGCCGCGTCCGCGCCCATATCCTGTCCCGCTCCAATGGATTCAGACCGGGATTGTAGCTGTAGATGTTCCGGATCAGGATTCGACCATCGATCATTCGCCGCACAGAGGTGCCGAAAGGATCTGCAGGAACTATGCCCCAGCTGTTCCTGCCGCCCAGCAGTCTGGCTTCATCGCCGGTCAGCGGACGGGTCAGGCTGCCCCAGGTGGCAATGGGCAGCAGCTCCTTTCGGTAGTAGCCGAACTGCCCGGCAAACCCGTTGTTGGCCAGTATCAGAGTGCGAGCCTGCACTGCTGCCTCCGGCAGGGTCAACCGGTGCGGGACTCCAAGTGCCATCGCTGTCACAGGGCTGTCTTCGAAGAGTGTCACGTTACACGGCAGGGTCGTTGCAAGACCGCGGACCAAGGCGGCCGGCTGCACCAAGATGGTGCCCGGGGTGTAAAGACCGGAGATGTAGAATTCCAAACCCGTAATCTCCTTCAACCGGTCGGCATCAAGCCTATCATACTCCGCGCCAAGAAGGTCCAGCGCCTTGGCATACGCCTTAAGCTTGGAGGCTCCGCGATCCGTCGCGGCCGCATGAATCTTTCCGGCTTCGTCCCAGTCGCATGGAATCCGATGAGATCGAACCGCCTCGCGCAGGTAGTCCTGTCCAGCGCGGTTGACGGAAAGTTGCTCCCTTTCCGCATCAATGACTCCGGCAAAGTCCTTGGCGCGAATGTTGTGCGCCTGGTCGATGGCGAATCCCGAGCTGCGCCCCGCCGCGTTGTTCCCGACCCGCCCGGCATCCAGCAGGGCGATGCTGCAATCCGGCAACAGTTCACCCAGGCGGCGCGCTGCGGCCAGGCCAACATACCCAGCTCCAACAATGGCGAAGTCGAACCGGGTCTCACCCAAAGCCAAAACGGGCGGCGGCAAAGGTGGCAGGATGTTCAGCCAGCCGTTGTTGTCATCCATCTCCGGTAGCCGCTTGATCTTCATCGCGGGACTCAGCCGAGGTCCATCCACACGGTCTTCAGTTCGCAGTACTGGTCGTGGGCGGCGAGCGACTTGTCGCGTCCGCCGAAACCGGACAGCTTGTAACCGCCAAAGGGCGTGCCTTGATCGCCCTCGCCATAGCAGTTGACCGAAACGGTTCCGGCCCGCACCTGCCGCACCGCATTGTGCGCAGTCTTGTTCGACTTTGCGAATACCGATGCCGCCAGACCGTAGTCGGTGTCATTGGCCATCGCGATGGCCTCCTCCGGCGTCCTGAAGGTCAGGACGGCAAGCACCGGGCCAAACACCTCTTCGCGTGCGAGCGGCATCTCGGGAGTGACTTTGTCGAAGATGGTCGGCTCGACAAAGTAGCCGCCGGTTTCCACAAGCACCCGCCTGCCGCCATGGATCAGCCTGGCTCCATCCTTCTTGGCCTGTTCGATATGGCCCAGGACCTTCTCCATATGCTCCTCCTCGATGAGTGGGCCAATGCGGCACGCAGCCTTCAGCGGGTCATCGACCACCCAGTCCTGCGCACGCTCGACGATCAGGTCGATCAATTCGGCGTGCAAGCTCTCATGCACCAGCAGGCGGCTGTTCGAAGAGCAGTTCTCTCCCATGTTCCAGAAGGCGGAGTTGGAGGCATGGTCCGCGACAAGGTCGAGATCCTCGACGTCCGGCATGACGATCATCGGGTTCTTGCCACCGCACTCAAGCAGGACCCGCTTCAAGTTCGAGTCTGCCGCGTAGTGCAGGAACAGCCGCCCGGTTTCCGTTGAACCCGTAAACCCGACGCAATCGACGTGCATGTGCTCGCCAAGTGCCTTGCCCACGACCTCGCCGAACCCGGGCACGACGTTGATCACGCCGTCGGGAATGCCCGCTTCAGTCGCGAGTTCGGCCAAGCGGATCGTCGACATTGAAGTCTGCTCGGCCGGCTTCAGCACCATCGTGTTGCCTTCGGCAAGCGCGGGGCCAAGTTTCCAAGCCGCCATCATGACGGGAAAGTTCCATGGCAGAATCGCTGCCACTACGCCAATGGGCTCGCGCACAACCATGGAAAGAACGCCGGGATCGGAAGGTATGATCTTGTCGCAGATCTTGTCGACCGCTTCTGCGTGCCAGCGTATCGTGGCGACCGTCTCAGGCAGGTCGATGCTCATCGCATCGGTGATCGGCTTGCCCCCTTCCACGGCTTCCAGTTCGGCAAGCTCTTCGGCGTTCGCCTCTATGACTGTCGCGAAGCGTTGCAATGTCGTCTTGCGTTCGGCTGGCGACATCCGTGGCCAAGGCCCTTCATCAAAGGCTTGGCGCGCCGCGGCCACCGCCTTGTCAACGTCGGCAGCCGTGCATTCGGCGATCTCTGCCAGGACCTTGCCGGTCGAAGGATTGACGGTTTCGAACGTTTTGCGCCCCGTCGCGTCAACGGACCGTCCGCCAATCACGGCCTTGGTGGGATAGGATTTCTTGTTCTCGGCCATTTTTGGGCAAGCCTCAATTGTTGCGATAGGACTGGACGAGCCAGTCACGTTCTTCCTGCCAGTCACGCCAGACCAGCCGATCGACTTTGGTGCGGTTCACCGGCAATTTGCTGAGCGCCAGCTTGATGTCGTGGCGGGCGGCACCCGGCACCGGGGGCAAAGGCTTGCGTGCTCCGCCCATGTCGCGGCCGGTCAGCCGCGTGGCCGCCTTGACGCCCGTCAGGTAATCCACGTCATGAACGTTGCCCGAGAGCCAGAGGCAGATTGCCTTCATGGTTTCCCATAACGCGAGTGCTTCAGCATACTTGCCCGTCGCAACCAGATCGTAGAGCTGCGCACACTCGTGTGGCATGAAGTTCGCAGCGCCCCATATCATGCCGACGCACCCTGACATCAGGCTGTGGACCGCGTATGGATCGGATCCGTTCAGCACGTTGCCGCCGATACCAATCAGCTTTTGAAGCGCCACGAAATCTCCAGAACTGTCCTTGATGTAGTCGAGGTTCTCAACTGCCATCACCTTCCGATAAAGCTCTTCCGTCATCGGGGCAGCTTGCGCAGGAACATTGTACATCACGATCGGGATGCTCACCGACTTGGCGATCGCAGTGTAATGGTACAGGACTCCGCGCTCGTTCGGCGGCTCCAGAAAGGGCGGCAGGACCATCAGCGCGTCGGCACCCGCATCCTGCGCGAACCGGGCGCTCTCGATGCAGTCCTGCGTGCTCATCGCCGTTGTCTGTGCAATCGTCGGAACCCTCCCGTTCACGTGTTTGCACCCTTCTTCGATCAACCAGCGCCGTTCGTCGTCCGACAGGTAGGCATATTCGCCCGTGCCAGAGCCAAGCACGAGCCCGTGCAGTCCTGCCTCGATCATGTCATCGACATGCGCTCGGTAGCGACCAGGATCTATCGCGTCGCCTGAGTCATCCATCGGCGTGCACATCGCCGCGAATATGCCTTTCAGCTCCGCCATGTCCTGCATTCCCTGCTCTGAAATCCCTCCGAGAGACTATATGCCCCGCCGAGAGATCAAGGCAACAAGTGTTCCCCCGTGGCAGTACTCCGAATTGACGAGATCGCTTTCGTCGAAGTCGACCCTTTGCCCATTCGAGGTCGCCACCCGGCACGACAACTTCTCGGCAGCATCAAACAAAGTCCGTGTTACGCAAATCGATGAATCCAGGCAGGTCTGGTAACTCGAAAGTGGATTCGAATTGCTCAAGGTTCGCCAGGGGTCTGACACGGGCGCTCCTCTGCCCCGGCCACGCGATGAATTCGTGGCTACGCACACAAAAATTGCCAAGGTGACGGAGCGGCTGTCGGAGGTTGAGGGGACGAGAGTGCCGCGCTGGTCACGAAGCTGAAGTTGGTGTCACTATAGGCTGGCGAGAAGTGTCGAGGAAACAACAACGCTGTTTGGCAATATTCTGATGCAACGAAACGGACGGGGGCAGGTTCGAAACTGGAGGAACATCAATCTGGCCGGCGTCGCCGATGAAGGCGAGCGCCGAATGGAGGAAGGCACAGCGCGCCGACGGCGCATTCGTCACCTAGTATGCCAAGGACAGGCCAGACAAGGAAGACATGGCGGAGTCAGCCTTGTTTGCGTGGACTCTTCTGTTCCATCGCGGACGCCTGCCAGGCTCCGTCGAGGACAAGGTGCGGAAAATCATGCCTAACCGCCTTGCATTCTTCAGGAATGTGTTCGGGGAGAGGCACCCGACCTTTTGCCGCGTTGGCCCGGCAGAAAGCTGCTGAACGGAAAATGGAAGCCCTTGCAAAGGACCGGGCACGAGAAGACAGTCGCCGACCATGCTCCGGGTCTTTCGAGTCTGAAGACACATGCTTGGCGCATGCGAGATTGCAGGCGCAGTCTGTGCACTGCTCTTCGCGCATCCTGGAGCGAACCGCGCAGGCCTTCGACCACCGTTCCGGTGAAGATGTTCATGCCGAAGGTTGCCCGATTGTAGCGATCCACCGGCCAAGGCTCTCCAGTCAGCCTGAACGCAGAGTCGGACG
Source organism: Silicimonas sp. (assembly GCA_022826205.1). Lineage (GTDB taxonomy): Bacteria > Pseudomonadota > Alphaproteobacteria > Rhodobacterales > Rhodobacteraceae > JAJEFO01. Next base: position 100,374 of record JAJDVJ010000081.1, read on the forward strand.
AGTGGGTCGACCATGAGTGCCACATTCGGAACGCCGAGATCAATCCTTGTGTTCACACGTTGGCAACTGGCCGGCATACGCGAAGTTCGCGCCGTGGCATACCGCTTGAACAAAATTGTTTGACGTCTTTTCAGCAAGTTATGAAAATAATGTTAAAATAGGTCACATACTGGCTTGAACTTCGCGCGGCAGTCACGATATCGATCATGTGAAAAGCATTCACATCTGCAAACCCAAGGAGCACAAGGGATGACAAACGCGACACTCAATGCCACCACTTCCGGCTTCGCAAGCTGGTTCAGCCGTTTCGAGCGGTGGATGGACGAGCGTGGCAAGGGAGCCTGGATCGCAGCGATGATCCTCGGCTTCATCTTCTTCTGGCCAATCGGCCTGGCACTCTTGGCCTACATGATCTGGAGCAAGGGCATGTTCGAAAAAAAGCGCAAGAAATGCGGCAACATTCGCGCCGCCATGAAGTCCAGCGGCAACGCGGCCTTCGACGCATACAAGGCGGACACGCTGCGACGCCTTGAAGAGGAGCAGGACTCGTTCGAGACCTTCCTGCAGCGCCTGCGCGACGCGAAGGACAAGGCGGAATTCGACCAGTTCATGGCCGAACGCGCCAGAAAGGCACGTGAAGCCGACATCGACCCCGACGCGGTCAGTGCGTGAGCCTAGAAACCGAACCCTAGGAGCGGCGGCCCTTCTGATGCAGAACGGGCCGCCAGTGATTCCAAGACGGAGGAATTCCGACATGACATCCCTGGAGCATCCGATCGACCAGTCAGGCGTAGAGCACGACGACCGCCTCTATCGAAACGTGCCCTTGAAACGGTTTCTCGCCTGGTGCGTGGATGTCTTTCTGATCTCGCTGGCCACCGCTGCGATTGTGGCTTTCACCCTGTTGACAGCGCTGCTTTTCCTGCCGGCAGTCTATGCGTGCATCAGCTTTGTATACCGCTGGGCGACGCTCGCGTCATCCTCGGCGACGCCGGGAATGATCCTCGTGGGAATCGAGATCCGGGGGCTGGACGGCGCAAGGCTTGATGGAACAACCGCGCTGCTGCACACTGCGGGTTACTTCGCCTCGGTGCTGACCTTTCCGCTGCAGTTGATCTCCATCGGGATGATGCTTCTCTCGACGCGAAGGCAAGGCCTGACCGACGTGGTGCTCCGCACCGTTGCGATCAATCGTCACAAGCCCGGATCGGCCTGACCCGATTTGGATTGGCGGCGCGGCTTCCGCTTGCTAGTCTCGTGCCGAGCAAGACAAGCGGAAGGCCATGCGGCATACTCTTCCCATCGCGCCGCAGTTCTACGTGACTGCGCCCCAGACCTGCCCGTACCTCAAGGACAGGATGGAGCGAAAGCTGTTCACGTCTCTTCAGGGCAACTATGCGGAACAGTTGAACAATTCGCTTTCGAAGCAGGGATTCCGCCGATCCCAGAACGTGCTCTACCGTCCTTCCTGCGCCGAGTGCTCCGCATGCTTCTCCGCCCGCATCCGCGTGAGGGACTTCGCTCCGTCTCGAAGCCAGAACCGAACGCTCCGGAGAAACTCGTCGCTCGTCCGTGAAGCAATGTCGCCTTGGGCGACAGAGGAGCAATACGCCCTGTTTCGTGCCTATCTTGACAGCCGGCACGCAGACGGCGGCATGGCCGACATGGACATATTCGAGTTCGCTGCAATGATCGAGGAAACGCCGGTTCGCTCGCGGGTGGTGGAGTACACGTCGAGAAAGGGGGACGACATCACGCTACACGCCGTATGCCTTACCGACGTGCTCGATGACGGCCTGAGCATGGTCTACAGCTTCTATGATCCGGAAATGGCGGGCCGCAGTCTCGGAACCTACGTGATCCTGGACCACATCCGGATCGCACGGGATGCCGGAATCCCCTATGTCTATCTCGGCTACTGGGTGCCTGGTTCGGCGAAGATGACATACAAGGCAAACTTTGCGGCCGTCGAAATATACTCCGACGGAGAATGGAATGATCTTGGCGACCCGAAGCAGTACTCGCCGGACCTTGATCGTACGGCTCCAGAACCGGTTGCGGAACAGGTGGCGCGCATCAGCCTTCCAGACACCCGGCCGGTTAGTCCTGAAGCGCCGCGCGGAACAAAGCCCGCGGCACAGCAGCCAGTTAGCCGGAAGGCCGTACGACCGCGGAACGGTCGTGACGGCCAAGCCAGCAGTTGGTAAGGCGGCACGACAGATCATAAAGGATGTTTCGCAAACAGCGGGCGAAACGCAAGAAATGCAAATTTACCAGTTGACGCCAATTTCGACGCTGCTAGTGTCTCGGCCTTGAATTGGAGTCCGACGATGGGAACGATGGCCGCAGTACTTGTATGGACATGGCGCATGGACCGGTAACGGAATCCCTGAACGGACACCCATGCGCCCCCGAAACCCGGGGGCTTTTTTATGCGCGGAACACAGAGGACGGGCGCAATGGAACAAGAGCAGATGACTGGCGCGAGCATGGTCGTTCAAGCGTTGCAGGACCAGGGGGTTGACGTCGTTTTCGGCTACCCAGGCGGGGCCGTGCTCCCAATCTATGACGAGGTCTTTCAGCAAAACCGGATCCGGCACGTCCTCGTGCGCCACGAACAGGGCGCGGTCCACGCAGCAGAAGGCTATGCCCGCTCCACCGGGCGTCCCGGTGTGGTCCTGGTCACGTCCGGCCCGGGCGCAACAAACGCCGTCACAGGCCTGACCGACGCACTGATGGATTCCGTCCCGATCGTCCTGCTTTCCGGACAGGTTCCGACATTCATGATTGGCAACGACGCATTCCAGGAAGCGGATACGGTCGGAATCACGCGACCTTGCACGAAACACAACTGGCTGGTCAAGGAAACGGACAGGCTCGCAAGCACGATTCACGAGGCCTTTCACGTCGCCATGAGCGGCAGGCCCGGTCCGGTGCTCGTCGACATCCCGAAGGACGTCCAGTTCGCCTCGGGCACATACATCGGACCGGATGCAGCCCAGACGGGCCACTATGCGCCTAAAGTCAAGGGAGACATAGAGGTCATCACCTCGTTGGCGGAAGCGATTGAATCCACAAAGCGCCCGATCTTCTATACCGGTGGCGGCGTCATCAACTCCGGCGACCGGGCGTGCGAACTTCTGCGGCGGCTGGTGGACAAGACGGGCTTTCCCGTGACGTCCACGCTCATGGGGCTGGGCGCCTATCCGGCCAACGGCAAGAACTGGCTTGGAATGCTGGGCATGCATGGGCTCTACGAGGCGAACCTCGCCATGCACGACTGCGACCTCATGATAAACGTCGGCGCACGTTTCGACGACCGGATCACCGGTAGGGTTCAGGACTTTAGTCCAGACTCAGTGAAGGCCCATGTCGATATCGACCCTTCCTCGATCAACAAGGTCATCCATGTCGAACTGCCGATCATCGGCGATGTAGCACACGTGCTGGAGGACCTGCTGAAGGTCTGGAAATCGCGAGGCGCGAAAACGGATGCCCCGGCGGTGAAGGAGTGGTGGGATCAGATCAACGAGTGGCGCAAGGTCGATTGCCTCAAGTTCGAGCAAACGGGCAGCACAATCCGGCCGCAACACGCAATTCAGCGATTGGAGGCCCTGACCAAGGATCATCCAGATCGCTACATCTGCACGGAAGTTGGCCAGCACCAGATGTGGGCTGCCCAATACATGGGCATGAACGACCCCAAGCGATGGATGACCAGCGGTGGGCTCGGAACCATGGGCTACGGCTTTCCCTCCTCCATCGGCGTGCAGATGGCACATCCCGACGCATTGGTCATCAACGTTGCCGGAGAGGCGTCCTGGCTGATGAACATGCAGGAAATGGGCACGGCGGTGCAGTATCGTCTTCCCGTGAAGCAGTTCATCCTGAACAATGAGCGCCTCGGCATGGTCCGCCAATGGCAGGAATTGCTGCACGGCGAGCGCTATTCGCATTCTTGGTCGGAGGCTCTGCCGGATTTCGTCAAGCTCGCTGACGCCTTCGGGGCCAAGGGCATATTGATCGACAATGCGGCGGACCTGGACGATGGAATCAAGGAAATGCTGGCCTATGACGGACCTGTCGTCGTGGACTGCGTGGTTGAAAAGCACGAAAACTGCTTTCCGATGATCCCTTCCGGCGAACCGCACAACAAGATGCTGCTCGGCGAGAATGCGGACACGGGCAACGCGATCAAGGAAGGCGGTGCCGTGCTGGTATAGGGTATGCAAATGCGGCCGCCGCAAGAATGGCATCCTATTCGCCTGCAATCACACCGGCACTCTATCAGGACGGAAAAAGCGACATGTCACCACTGAACATTAAGAAAGGCTCGTCGAGCCATTCGGCCTACGATCTCCGTGACTATCACGAGCAGGGAACGGAACGGCACACGCTTGCGCTGATCGTTGACAACGAGGCAGGCGTCCTCGCGCGCGTCATAGGGCTTTTTTCGGGACGCGGCTACAACATAGAAAGTCTGACAGTAGCGGAGATTGATCACACCGGACATCGCAGCCGGATCACGGTCGTCACAACCGGCACGCCATCGGTCATTGAGCAGATCAAGGCGCAACTCGGGGGGGTGGTGCCAGTTCACGACGTGCATGACCTGACAACCGAGGGCGTGGCGGTCGAACGGGAACTTGCCCTCTTCCGCGTTGTCGGGAAGGGCGATGTCCGGGTCGAGGCCCTGCGACTCGCAGACATCTTCCGCGCACAGGTCGTGGATTCCACGCTCGACAGTTTCGTGTTCGAAGTGACAGGCACGTCCCACAAGATAGATGCATTCGCGGACCTCATGCGGCCTTTGGGCCTCGAGGAACTGGCACGCACCGGCGTGGTGGCCTTGGCAAGAGGTGAAATTGACGCGGAAAGCGGGCTTGTCTGAACGCAACGGCAACGAGTTTCGGCATGCGAGAATTTCGCCTCTGGACCGACATTTGCGTTCTCAGGACTCTGCCAATTGGACTCGGCAACGTCCCTGGTCGACGGGACATCTTGCGAGACACATCGAGGCCGCTCCCTCAGCCCGACAACGTCGTTGCGAGCCCAGTACAAAAAGTTGGGGGGCCAATTGCCCCCCAGTTTCGCTTGTCAGGCTCACTTGTCGTACCGCCCGGTTTCTGCCTGCGGCCTGACCTGCGTTCAGGACGAGCGCACCCGTCCCGTGTTCCGTCGAATCACACGCCGCGATTCTCCGGGCGGGAGGAAGCCGACCCAAGCTGTCGGCCGAGCCCCGCTTCTCGTCGCCGGGGCGGGAGATTCCCCGGCATCAAGGTGGAACTGCGCGGCAGCGCCACCCTGTCCTCGAAACAGGGCCTGATGCACAGCCCTGTCACGCGTCATCAACTGCACCCGCTCGTTGCGCCACAAGTGTTGCACTTCATGCATGTGCCGTTGCGCACCAAGGTGTAGTTGCCGCATTCGCCACAAGGATCTCCCTCATATCCCTGCATCTTGGCCTTTGTTCGCGCGTCTATACCAACCGTTCCCTCGGCGACCGACGCGCCGACGGCCAGTGCCGCTCCGACTTCCGGCAAGATCGCATCTGTCGCTGCGGGAGCGTTTGTTGCGCCGCCCAGCGCTGTTGCGGCGCTGGCACCGCCTTCCACGAGCACCAGCTCCCTTGGCACGCGGCCACGGGTGTACCCCGCCGACGCGACCCGCTTCAGCACCTCAACATGGGTTGAACCCCTTGCAGCAGGAGCCTCAGCCATGTCGCGCCTGCCCTCTTCTTCGCCACGGCCCATGTCATCGAATGTCGGACCCTCTGGCTTCACGTGCGCGAGATCAATGCGATCCAGATAGCTGACCGCCAGTTCCCTGAAGATGTAGTCCAGTATCGAGGTCGCGTTCTTGATCGAGTCGTTGCCCTGCACCATCCCGGCCGGTTCGAAGCGCGTGAACGTGAAAGCATCCACGAACTCCTCCAGTGGCACACCATACTGGAGGCCGACCGAGACGGCGATCGCGAAGTTGTTCATCATCGCCCGGAAGCCAGCGCCTTCCTTGTGCATGTCAATGAAAATCTCGCCTAGCGATCCGTCGCTGTATTCGCCGGTTCTCAGGTAGACCTTGTGCCCGCCGACAATGGCCTTCTGGGTGTATCCCCGCCGCCGTTCGGGCATTCGATTGCGTGCGCCGGCCAAGTCCTTGGCGATGACCTTTTCCACGACCTTCTCGGCCAGCACGACTGCCTTCTCATGCGGCGTGCCCGCCTCAAGCACGTCGGCTGCCTCGTCGTCATCTTCGACAAGTGCCGCTGACAAGGGCTGCGAGAGCTTTGAGCCGTCACGATAGAGCGCATTGGCCTTTATGCCGAGCTGGTGCGAAAGTTCGTAGGCCGCCTTGCAATCCTCCACGGTCGCGTCGTTCGGCATGTTGATCGTCTTGGAGATCGCGCCCGAAATGAAAGACTGAGCGGCAGCCATCATCGTGATGTGACTTTCGACCGGAAGGAAGCGCTTGCCCTTCCGTCCGCACGGATTCGCGCAGTCGAATACATTGTAGTGCTCCTGCGAGAGGTGAGGAGCGCCTTCCAGTGTCATGGAACCGCAGACGTGATCGTTTGCGGCCTCAATGTCCGCCCTTCTGAAGCCGAGGCTGCGGAGAAGGTCGAATTCCGGATCGTTCAGTTTCTCAGAAGGAATCCCGAGGGTCGCAGAGCAGAATTCCTCGCCGAGCGTCCACTGGTTGAACACGAAGCGAATGTCGAACGCGGACGGCAGGGACTCCTCGATCCTGTCGATTTCGGCCTTGCCGAACCCATGCCCAACGAGCGCTGCATGATTGATCCCTGGAGCGTCCGCGAGCGTTCCGTGGCCGACGGCGAAGGAAACGATGTCCTGGATCTGGGAGGAAGAGTATCCAAGTGTCGCCAACGCCGCCGGCACCGAGCGGTTTATGATCTTGAAGTAACCGCCCCCGGCGAGCTTCTTGAACTTCACCAAGGCGAAGTCCGGCTCGATCCCTGTCGTATCGCAATCCATCACGAGGCCGATGGTACCGGTCGGCGCGATGACCGTGGCCTGGGCATTTCGGTATCCGTGCTTGATGCCCAGGTCGAGTGCGTCGTCCCACATCCTTGCGGCCAGTTCGACCAGCCTGCCGTCCGGGCAGTTGTCGTGGTCGAGCGGCACGGGAGGCACGTTCATCTCCTCGTATCCTGACGTCTCTCCGTGTGCCGCGCGTCTGTGGTTGCGAATGACACGAAGCATGTGTGCGGAGTTCTTCTCGTAACCCTGGAACGGGCCCAGTTCCCGCGCGATCTCGGCCGACGTCGTGTAGGACGCTCCAGTCATGATCGCCGTGAGGGCGCCCGCCAGTGCCCGGCCCTCGTCCGAATCGTATCCCAGTCCCATGGTCATGAGCAGGCCGCCGATATTCGCGTAGCCGAGACCGAGAGTCCTGAATTCGCAAGACAGTTGCGCAATTTCCTTCGACGGAAATTGCGCCATCATGACACTGATCTCCAAGGTCAAAGTCCAGAGACGCGTTGCATGGACATAGTCGTCGGCCTGGAACTCCCCTTCGTCATAGAATGTAAGGAGGTTCATGGACGCCAGATTGCAGGCGGTATCGTCGAGGAACATGTACTCCGAACAGGGGTTCGACGCTCGGATCGGACCGGCCTCGGGGCATGTATGCCAGGCATTGATCGTGTCATGGTACTGGATGCCGGGGTCCGCGCAGGCCCAGGCGGCATGGCCGATCTGCTCCCAAAGATCACGCGCCTTGACTGTCCTTGCCACCTTGCCGTCGGTGCGGCGGAACAGGTCCCAGTCGACATCATCCTTCACCGCTTGCAGGAACGCGTCCGTGACCCGGATCGAGTTGTTGGAGTTTTGGCCTGAAACGCTCGAATAGGCTTCTGAATCCCAGTCCGTGTCGTACGTCGGAAATTCGATCGATTCGTAACCCTGTCTCGCGTAGTCAAGAACGCGCTTGATATATGTCTCGGGAATGGCGGACCTTTTCGCGGATCGGATCGCGGCCTTGAGGCACTCGTTCCGCGCAGGATCGACAGCATCGGCTTCCGTACCATCCCACGCCTTGATCGCCGCGAATATGCCATTGAGCTCGCGTTCGTGGACTTTCGAGCCGGCCACGATGGAGGCAACCTTCTGTTCCTCGATGACCTTCCAGTTGATGAAGTCCTCGATATCGGGGTGATCGGCATCAACTATAACCATCTTGGCGGCACGTCGGGTTGTGCCACCCGACTTGATGGCACCGGCCGCACGGTCGCCGATCTTCAGGAATCCCATCAAGCCCGATGACTTGCCGCCGCCGGACAGATGCTCGCCAGCGCCCCGGAGCAGGCTGAAATTTGTCCCGGTGCCGGATCCGTACTTGAAGAGCCGTGACTCCCGGACCCACAGATCCATGATGCCGCCGCTGTTCACGAGGTCGTCGGCGCAGGACTGGATGAAGCACGCATGGGGCTGCGGATGCTCGTAGGCGCTTCCGGACTTGGTCAGCTTGCCGGTCTTGTAGTCCACGTAGTGGTGACCCTGGCTCGGCCCGTCGATGCCGTATGCCCAGTGGAGACCCGTGTTGAACCATTGCGGAGAGTTCGGGGCTCCGCGTTGCGTCGCGAGCATGTAGCGCATTTCGTCGAAATAAGCCCGTACGTCCTCTTTCGAAGAGAAATAGCCGCCCTTCCAGCCCCAATATGCCCATGCTCCCGCCAGACGGTCGAAGACCTGCGTTGCGCGGGTTTCGCCGCCGTAGCGCTCTTCTTCAGGGAGTTCCGCGAGCGCAACCTCGTCCGCTACGGAACGCCAGAGAAATTCAGGGACACCCTTCTCCTTCACCTTCTTCAGGCGCGCCGGAACTCCGGCCTTCCTGAAATACTTCTGCGCGATGACGTCTGACGCCACCTGGCTCCAGCTCTCGGGCACTTCAACTTCGTCGAGCCGGAACACGACCGTGCCGTCCGGATTCTTGATTTCGGATGATGTCGCCGTGAACTTGATGGACGCGTATGCGTCCCGCCCTGCCTCCGTAAAGCTACGCTTGATTTTCATTTTGCTTGGACTCCGTTCTTTTCTTGTCTGAGCCAATTCCGTTTCGCTGTTCGCCTGCCTCAGTCAGTGCGACATTCAGTGCGGCCAGGAGATGAGACAAAGACACATTTCTCGTGCACATCGCTGCTTGCGTGCACGATCCCCTCTTTCCTGGTGGACCGAAGATGCTCGAATGCTGTCCCTGTCGATTTCCACAACATGTTGTGGCCTCCCAACCGGCCCGCACAACTTGCAGCTTTTGGGATGGGTTCGTCAACAGGGAATTCACACAAAATTCTGACGACCCCCGGCAAGGCTTCAGTACGCGGTTTCTTGGGCCCGCACGAAGCGCCCCGGATTCAGGAATCCGTCAATCGAGATCAGACGCTTACGCTGCCAAGCTAACGGCTCACGCGAGGCACCCGAAATGTGCGGCTGTCGGCTTGGTCGGTCAGACTATTTCATCATGGGCGGCAGGATGGGCGCAATTTCGCCCTGTTCTTCGGCAACCAAAGCAGAATCACCTCGCGTCTCGAGCGAGACATTCGACCCCCTGCGGATACACGCGACAAGGACACCCCTGCTCCGCGACGAACGACAGCTGAATTCGTTTTTTTCCAGGATCCTGGTGTCTGCGGCTCCGGATCTGCCGTTCGCTGAGTCCGGCAAGAGTCGTGATGTCGCCATGTCCCAAGCACGTTGCCGCACGAGAATCCACCCTAGCACGCACGAAAGCGTTGAACCGGCCGCGAATCGGTCCACACGTGCCGAATTTTCTGCTGATGCTGGTCGGGGCGGAGAGATTCGAACTCCCGACCCCCTGTTCCCAAAACAGGTGCGCTACCAGACTGCGCTACGCCCCGACTCCATCGCCTCCTTACCGCAAAGAAATTCCCCTTGGCAAATTTCTTGTGCTTGAGATTGCAGACATCCTTGCGTGCAGGGGTCAGCAGGCCGTCCGCAATCCACGGCATCCGCAATTGCAGACGCGAGACGAACAACTGGAGGAACGCGACGTCGTGCCTGAAGACATGGTCGCTGGATCCACGCATTCACGAGCAAAGGCGCCACAGTCCTTCCGAACCATCCGCCCGCAGGCTATTTGCAGGGCCAGGCCGGGTTCGGTCCGATGACCGGATGCCGAAGCTCACTACCTTCATTGATGCCAAGCCTGCGAGACAGACCGCCATTGATTTCAAGCACGAACTTGACGCCATCGCCGCCATCTATGTGTGTTTCGTCAAATGGGATCGCGTTCTCGTGGATACTTGTCACCTTCCCAGAAGGTGTCATGAAGATCATGTCGAGCGGGATCCTGGTGTTCTTCATCCAGAACACTGCACGCTGCGGCGTTTCGTATGCGAAGAGCATTCCACTTCCCGATGGCAAGACGTCACGGTGCATCAGGCCGAGCGACCGTTCGTCCGGGTCATCCGCAAGCTCGACGGTGAACCGCGCACGACCCCAGTCGCCACGCAAATCGACGCGGTCAACCATGCAGTTCGCGGACGCAGTTCCGGCAAGCGCTAGCAGCGCCACGATTCCGAGTCCTGCACGCATTGCTATTCGGATCTAAGACCCGCTTCCCATGATGTGATCTGAGTGGCCATGCGACCTCGCTTGCCCTCTACGACCCTGATTGACACCGCCTCTCCAGGCTGAAGGTCGGCAAGTTCTGATCGCCTCAGGATTTCAATATGCAGAAAGACATCCTCGTTGCAGCCATAGACATTTGCAAATCCAAACCCCTTTGCCTTGTCAAACCATTTCACGCGGGCCGGTTCCAGCGGCAAAGACAGGTCAACAGGTTCGTTGAACTCACCGCCATCAGGGACGGCATCATCCGCCGCGGACGTGGCAGGCGGATCTATCCGAAGCACTTCGATTGCCTGAATTCCTCGTGCCGTTTCCTGAATCACGACTTCAATCCCCGCCGAGTCCGCAACGGAGGACTGTCCGTAGTTACGAAGCACGTTTGCATGAAGCAGGATGTCAGGCCCGCCCCCGTCGGAAACGACGAAGCCGAATCCTTTCGACGGATCAAACCACTTTACCGTTCCAGTGACGCGCGCGCCGCCTTTGCTGAGGTCGGTCATCTAAGCATCATCCCTTGGGCTGTTGCCCAACATGCGCCTACATTGAGCCATTGGCGCGATCACGCGCAACTAAAAAATCCGACCATTTCTGCAACAATTTCGGCATAAACGCGCTAAGGATAAAGGCGTTCGACCTTCCAAACGGCATCAGACGACGCTCTGGTCCAACGGAATCGGTCGTGGAGCCGGAATTCTCCATCGGCCCAGAACTCGATCTCGACAGGCAAAATCCTGAAACCGCCCCAGAACGGCGGTCGTTTCGGGTCGAGTCCGTGGATGACGCCCATCTTGGCCGCCTTGGACATTAATGCCTTCCGGGACGACAACGGCTGCGACTGACGCGACGCCCAAGCGCCAACGCGGCTTTGCACCCCTCGCGTGGCGAAGTAGCGGTCCGCGGACGCTCCGTCCTCTACTGTCACGGATCCACGTACCCTGACCTGACGGCGCAGGCTTTTCCAGTGGATGACGAAAGCCGCCTTCTCGGAAGTCTTGATCTCCCGAGCCTTCACGCTGCCGTAATTGGTGTAGAATACGAAGGTGCCATTCTCGATCCCCTTGAGCAATACCATGCGCACATTCGGCAGGCCGGACTCGTCCACCGTTGCGAGGGCCATTGCGCCCGGATCGTTCAGTTCGGTCCCTTCCGCCTCGTTCAGCCAACGGCTCACAATGGCCATAGGGTCGTGACCTTCGAATATTCCGCTTCTATTCATCGTGCCCGCCTTCATGCTCTTGATGCATCTGACGTGATCGCATAGACCCACTGCACGGTAAACGGGGGCGAGGGTCAAAATATGTCCGCAGGGCTTATGACAGGCAAACGAGGCCTGATCATGGGGCTGGCCAACGAGAGATCAATCGCCTGGGGAATTGCCAAGGCGGTTGCAGATCAAGGTGCCGAACTCGCATTTTCGTACCAAAGCGAAGCGCTCCTGAAGCGCGTCGGACCGTTGTCCCAGCAGCTGGGCTCGAACATCGTCCTGCCCTGCGATGTGGCGGACATGGACAGCGTGAACTCCCTGTTCCAGGAACTCGAGAACCGCTGGAGCAAGCTTGATTTCGTCGTTCATGCAATCGGATTTTCCGACAAGAACGAGTTGCGTGGCCGCTACGTCGACACAAGCCGTGACAATTTCCTCATGTCGATGGACATATCAGTGTTCTCTTTCACCGCGATCGCAAAGCGGGCCGCCGCGATGATGCCTGATGGCGGATCGCTCCTGACCTTGACCTACTACGGTGCCGAGCGGGTGATGCCACATTACAACGTCATGGGGGTCTGCAAGGCTGCACTGGAATCAAGCGTACGCTACATTGCCGAGGATCTCGGCAAGGACGGCATCCGTTGCAATGCCATCAGCGCGGGCACGATCAAGACTCTGGCGGCCTCTGGCATCGGCGACTTCCGTTACATCCTGAAGTGGAACGAGTACAATTCCCCGCTGAGGCGGAACGTGAGCATCGAGGATGTCGGCAACGCTGCGCTCTATCTTCTTTCCGATCTGGGTTCGGCCGTCACAGGCGAGGTTCATCATGTGGACTCCGGCTACCATGTCGTGGGCATGAAGGCGCTCGACGCTCCGGACATGACCTACGAAAAACGGGAATGATGGCTCCTGGCGCAGGAATAGCCATTGCGGTCGCAAGGCAATCCCGGACCGGACCCGGACGATACCGTTTTCCGAGGATCCGATGTCTGGTGTGCCGGTCACGGCGGCCGAAGACGTCTGCGGCATCGGATCGAAAGGACAGCACGTGACCGAACGCCTGCCACACGAGAAGGGGTTCCACGTCAGCTGGGACCAAATGCATCGCGATGCCCGCGCGCTTGCCTGGCGGCTGGATGGGCGCGGACCGCTTGATGGCAGGTGGAAGGCGGTCGTGGCAATCACGCGTGGCGGCATGGCACCAGCGATGATCGTGGCCCGCGAACTTGACATTCGAATCGTGGATACAATCAGCGTGAAGAGCTACGATCACCAATCGCAGTCCGACGCGCAGATCCTGAAATCTCCGGACGCGGCATTGATGGGGGACGGTGCGGGCATTCTCGTCGTGGATGACTTGGTCGATTCAGGCCAGACGCTTGAACTCGTTCGGCGACACTACCCGAAGGCACACTTCGCCACGGTCTACGCCAAGCCCATGGGTGAACAGCAGGTAGACACGTTCATCACTGGCGTCAGTCAAGACACCTGGATATTCTTTCCATGGGACATGGCGCTTCAGTATGTCGAGCCCTACCGGGGCGCTGACTGAAGACTTCGTGCATTCATTACGGAACTAGGCGACGTCATGCGCATGTGACGGCACAATGTGCCGCGGGCAGACGTTCTGCGACACATCCGTGGGCAGCCCGGCTCCGGCACTCAGGGGAGACAGGCTGCGGCCATGATAGGGGTGCGGCAGCGTGTCTTTGGATCTCACGTCCTGCGCGGCCAGTTTGGCGGGGACAGCGAGGACTGAAACCAGTTCACGAAGCTCACTTGCGAGAAGGTCGGAAGTCCCGTGACGCTTCGGATTGCAGCCGCGTAGGGTGCCATGTTGGTGCATTCGAGCACGATGGCCCCAATGTCAGGATGTTCCGCGACAAGGTCTTTGGCGGCGGCCACGTTGTCAGCCTCGGCTGCCACCGGATCGAGCTCGGGTGCATTGCCCAGGATGGCTTCCGTGAAATGCGCCCGGCCTTCGGTCGTGCCCACGGGGGTGCCCACGGGCACCCCTGCGGCTGCCAGATGCGCTTTGGTCAGGGACAAATTCGAGACGGTGAGGATGCCCGCCCGGCGGCCTGACGGGAGGAGCGCGTTGACTGCGCCGAGCTGCATCAGTGACGATGTCAGCACAGGTATGTCGACGGCTGTCGACAGCTCTTCCTGAAAAATCGAGAGAAACCCGCAATTCGTGGTGATCCCGTCCACGCCGTCAGCCTCAAGATCCTGCGCCGCCGTCCTGAAGGCGTCCAGCAACCCCTTTGCTCCCTGTCGAACCACGCGGTCCGGCGACGCGTCGCGCACGACCTTGTAGTGCACCGGAAAGCCCCACGTTCCCGCGTTGCCCATGTCGCCAAGGATGCGCGGAAACCGGGCTTCGAGCATGAGGATTCCCACGGAAGCCCCGTAGACCGATTTGCCGCCCTTGATCATGACCTCTGCCTTTTCTCGAACGTCGCGATTCGTTGCCGCCAATTGCGTGCATGTTTATTCACCATCTTTGTCCGGCAATGAAGCATGGAGTGGAAACGGGTCCGCTCCGTCCGCCCCGCACAGGCAAACCCGGCGCCATGGCGGAAATTCGGATGGCGAGCGTGCCCGGGTCATTGTGGGCGACCTTGTCCGAGTTCGTGAATGCGCATTCCCTCGGTGCGGCGCTGCCGTTTTCGAATTCGCAACATTCAGCGCTGCGCAGATACGTAACCAGGCAAGGTACCCGAACTGGCTGCCCCGGCACCGATGCAAGGCAATCAATGAGGGTGCCGTCGGACATCGTGAGTCGTCACGACAAATTGATGACCAGGTTCCAAGGTCGGCAAAGTGGCCTCTTTGGGAGAGATTTTGCCAAGTTGCATTTGTGGCTTGGGAGGTCCGGACTTCGTTAGGGAATTCTGTTGGTTCCAGGGGCCGCTTGCGCACGCGACCTTGCCGGTCACCGAGTGCATAGGCGTCACACAAGCAACGTCGTCAAGAGTCCGTGCCGCAGACGTTTAACTTGCGACCAGTCGTGACTCTCATCGCCGCGCCGTGCCCTGCGTGGGGGCTGGCAGCTCTGTTTTGAGCGATGCACTGCCGTCTGGACGACGAGAGGTGCACCGCCGTACGTGTCGGGACAGGAACCACGCCTTGTAGTCAGGAGCTGGGATTCAGCGTGTCCCAGCATCTCAACCGCCTCCCACGGCAAGGCTTCGCCAATTGCGCTACGAAGGCTTGGCAATCACTTGCAAGTTTGACTTGGATCAGGTGCAGATGCGTCTGAATGAAATTGTAAGCCAGGCTGCACCGTTGCAAGCTCGGCACTCAAGGCGGCGGAGGTGCTGCAGCAATGGAGGGATCCCGACAGACAGTTGCGATCGTCGGCGCCGGGATTGTCGGCGTATCGACTGCAATTTGGTGCCTCCGCGACGGGCATGATGTCATCCTGATCGACAGGAAGGGTCCTGCCGAGGGCGCCAGTCATGGCAATGGCGGAGTCCTGGCATCCAATGGCATCATCCCGGTCTCCGTGCCAGGACTGCTCCGGAACGTGCCGGGCCTGCTCTTCGGTCGCGACCAGCCACTATTTCTCAAATGGCAGTATTTGCCGCGCCTCGTTCCTTGGCTGACTCGCTTTCTGGGCCACGCGAACGCAAGCGATGTCCGAAAGCGGGCTGCCGCGTTGACGCAAATTGTAGGTGACAGCCTGGCCGAGCACCAGGATCTGGCAAGGGGTACAGGTGCCGAGAAGTGGATTTGCCCCGCGGACTATGTATTCCTCTATCGTGATCGTGCGCATTTCGAGGGCGATTCACTCGGCTGGCAGATCCGGGCGGAACACGGATACACGTGGGAGGAGATCGAAGGCGCCGCGTTGCGTGCCTACGATCCAGCCTTTGGCCCGTCGATCACCTTCGGAGTCCGTTGCCCGGACCATGGACGGATCAGCGATCCCGGCCGCTACGTGAAGGATCTGGCGAAACATGCCGAATCTCTAGGCGCACGTCTCCTGATCGGCGAGGTCACTGACGTTGTGCAGGAGAGTGGCCAAGTCACCGGCCTGCGCGTCGGCGGCGAGACGATCTGGTGCGACTCGGTCGTCCTCGCAGCAGGCGCATGGTCAGGAACGCTTTCCAGAAAGCTAGGCGTCAAGGTGCCTATGGAGAGTGAACGGGGCTATCATCTCGAACTCTGGGGTCCCTCGATCATGCCACGGTCGCCCGTCATGATTGCCGCCGCCAAGTTCGTGGCGACTCCCATGGAAGGACGGCTGCGGCTTGCCGGCATTGTCGAATTCGGTGGCTTGGACGCGCCACCGTCGCGTGCCCCATTCAGGCTGCTGGAAAGACAGATTCGCAAAGCCATACCAGGCATCGCATGGAAGGATTCTGTCGAATGGATGGGGCACCGCCCCTCCGTCGCTGACAGCACGCCGCTCATAGGCCCTGTTCCGGGCGTTGCGGGGGCATTGATGGCCTTCGGCCACGATCATGTAGGTCTGACGGGCGGACCCCGGACAGGTCGACTGGTGGCACAGCTCATTGCAGGACGACAACCCAATCTTGACCTTTCACCTTTTTCCCCTGCACGGTATGCAGGTGCGCGTCATCCGACGTGAATCACCCAGGAGAATGAAATGAACAAACCAACGACGCTACTTGCTGCAAGCACGGTCGCATTGACCATGGCCGCTACGCCGATCATGGCCGAGAAGTGGGATATGCCCATGGCCTATTCCGGCTCCAACTTCCATTCGGTGACGGGCGCCGAGTTCGCAAAATGCGTGACGACCGGCACGGGTGGCGAAATCGAGATCGTTACCCACCCGAGCGGAAGCCTCTTCCCTGGAGCGCAGATCAAGCGTGCGGTCCAGACCGGTCAGGTTCCGATCGGCGAGCGTCTGCTTTCCGGCCATCAGAACGAGAACGCGCTTTTTGGCTTCGACTCGGTGCCGTTTCTCGCAACGAGCTTCGATGATGCCGACAAGCTTTGGGAAGCCGCGAAGCCCACTCTCGAGAAGATTCTGGCCGACCAGGGCCTGCACCTGCTCTATGCTGTGGCATGGCCGCCTCAAGGTCTCTATTTCCGCGATGCCGTGGAATCTGTTGCGGACATGAAGGGCATCAAGTTCCGTTCGTACAACAACGCAACCACACGGCTTGCGGAACTGACAGGCATGCTGCCGGTCACGATTGAGGCGGCCGAGATCAGCCAGGCATTCGCCACCGGAGTGGCTGACTCAATGGTTTCCTCGGGCTCCACGGGCTATGACCGGAAAGTTTGGGAATCGCTGAATTACTTCTACGAAGTGGATGCATGGCTGCCGCGCAACTATGTCATGGTGAACTCGGGTGTCTGGGACGGCGTTTCAGAGCAGAACAAGAATGTCATCAATGCCTGCGCAGGGCTTGCCGAGTATGCCGGCAATTGGCGAGCGAAGGAGTACACCGGCTTTACGCTTCAAGGCCTGCGGGACGGGGGCATGACGGTTGCGCCCGCATCAGACCAGATGAAGGCCGAACTGCAGGAAATCGGCAAGGTCATGACCACCGAGTGGCTTGAAGCTGCCGGCGCCGAAGGTCAGGCCGTGGTTGACAGGTTCATGTCGCTGAAGTGATCAATCGGGACGGGCTCGCACGTCGGGCCCGTTCACTTCCTTTCAGGCGAGTTTGCAATGACAGCAATGAGGCGCCCTGCGCATCGTTCAACTGACTGGGACTGGCCGAACGCCGCTGGAGAAGCTTGGACGACTTTCGCCGGACGGGCTCGGTTGCATTCACATGCGGCAAGGAAGTCGAGGCGGTCGAGAAACGCGTTGGGGGTGCCGGTGCATCTGGTCGGGGGGCGTCGACGTCAACAAGGATCAGTTGATGCAGCAAGGATCGGGTGGAACTCACCGCGCCGGCGCGACACCCGCGAGGGCATGCGGCCATGACACTTGTCCGCCGCACACTTGATTGGACCTACGTTGCGGCTGGCGTTCTTGCCGCCTGCTGCCTCATAGCGATTCTGGGCCTTATCGTGATCCAGATGCTCGCCCGCTGGACCGGCGAGGTCTTTCCGGGCGCACCTGAATACGCAGGCTACTTCATGGCCGCGGCGTCGTTTCTTGCCTTTGCCAACGCCCTAAGCCGGGGCAGCCATATCCGGGTCTCGATCTTGCTGAACGCTCTGCCCCCGCGCGGCAAGCGTCTTCTTGAGATCTGGTGCTTCGCCATTGGCACCGTTACGGCGTGGTATTTCGTCTACTACGCAGTTCGCTTCGTCTACTGGTCCTGGAGATTCAATGACATCAGCCAGGGCCAGGACCGAACCGAACTCTGGATTCCCCAGAGCTTTGTTCTTGCCGGAGCGATCATCTTCGCGGTGGCCCTCACCGACAATCTCCTCAACCTGATCTTCAAGGGCGAGCACCGAATTTCGAGGGACCAGATCGAACAGGGATTAGGAGGATAGTTCATGGAAGACGCCTCGATCATCGTCCTCTTCCTCTTCGTGCTCTTCCTGCTGCTGGGATCAGGCGTCTGGGTCGGCCTGTCGCTGATCGGCGTTGCCTGGGTCGGCATGGAGCTCTTCACGACCAGGCCCGTTGGCGACACGATGCTGACGACGATCTGGTCCTCTTCATCCTCATGGACGCTTACCGCCCTGCCCCTGTTCATCTGGATGGGAGAGATCCTCTACCGAACCCGCCTGTCGGAAGACATGTTCCGAGGTCTCAGCCCGTGGATGAGGTCGCTGCCAGGCGGTCTCGTTCACACCAACATCGTCGGCTGCACCGTCTTTGCCGCCGTCTCGGGGTCCTCGGCGGCAACGCTGACGACGGTCGGCAAGATGTCCATTCCGGAACTCAGGAAGCGGAACTACCCAGAGCCGATGGTCATCGGCACGCTTGCCGGCGCCGCCACGCTGGGTCTCATGATTCCGCCCTCGCTGACCCTCATCGTCTACGGAGTCACAATCAACGAATCGATCTCCAAGCTCTTCTTCGCGGGCATCGTGCCAGGTCTTGTGCTGGCTGCGATGTTCATGTCCTACGTGGCGATCTACAGCCGAGTGTCTCGGTCCTGGAATCCAGCTGCCGAATCGCCGATGTCGTTTTCCGAACGCGTCGCGAACTCACGCTTTCTGATCCCGGTGGTCTGCCTGATCCTTGTGGTCATCGGATCAATGTATCTTGGCTATGCCACCGCCACCGAAGCCGCGGCGTTCGGCGTGATCGGAGGCCTGCTCCTCGCCGCCAGCCAAGGGTCGCTCAACTGGAAGACGTTCACCCAAAGCCTTATGGGAGCGACCCGGACGAGCGCCATGATCGCGCTCATTCTTGCGGGTGCCGCGTTCCTCTCGCTCTCGATGGGGTTCACCGGACTCCCGCGCGGCCTCGCCGACCTGATTGCCCAGTGGGAGCTTTCGCGGTTCGAGCTCCTCATGGTCCTCCTTGTCTTCTACATCATTCTCGGTTGCTTTCTCGACGGCATCTCCTCGGTCGTGCTGACGATGGCTGTCGTGGAGCCGATGATTCGCGACGCCGGAATAGATCTCATCTGGTTCGGCATCTTCATCGTGGTGGTGGTTGAAATGGCCCAGATCACGCCCCCGATCGGCTTCAACCTATTCGTGCTGCAGGGGATGACACATCACGAGATGAACTTCATCGCAAAGTCGGCCATCCCGATGTTCGTGATCATGGTCCTGATGGTTTTTGTGCTGATCGCCGTTCCTGATCTGGCGACCTGGCTGCCCGATCAGATGCGACAACGACCGTGAATGCAGCGTAATTCTTTCGCCACTGGCACCAATCTGACGTGAAGGGCTTCCGGCGGACCCTTGTGTCGATCAAGGCAGCGAAGCGCGAACCAGTTCAGGGCATTGGCGCACCTGAAACCCTCAGTGCATTCTGGATGGCTGGTGCTCTTGGCGGATCGCCCACGAGAACGGATTCGTGCCATGGAAGCCGGTCAGGTCAATCCTGGGGCGTCAGCAGTATTTTTCCGGACCGATCCACTGACGTGTGGAATAGCGATCGCCATGACACCAGCCGACCGGCAGTCGACATTCGATCTCGGACTTCAAGTCCGCACCCAACTCCAGGTTGGCCCCTTCCACCAGTTCGGCGAAATGATCACAGTTTCTGGTGCCTGGAATCACCAGCGTGGAAGGGCTTTGGGCCAGAACCCAGGCAATCGCCAATGCCGCCGTGGAACAGCCTGCGTCACCCGCCAGGTCACGCAACGGCTGGCTGGCGGCCAGGTTGCGTTCGAGGTTGCCGCCGGAAAACCGGGGATTGGACGTCATGAAAGCCGAATCCCCGATCTTTTCTGGTTTTGGCGGGGCATCGGTCAGCAATCCACGACCGACTGGAGAGAACGCGACGAGCGAAACCCCGAGCCGTTCGCAAGCTTGAACCAGCCCCAATTCCGGCGACCGTGTCTGCAGCGAATACTCGGACTGCACCGCTGCGATGGGGTGAACATCAGACGCGCGTGCCAGCGTGGTCGGCGCGACTTCCGACAACCCAATATGCCCAATCTTGCCGGCCTTGACCATGCGCGCATAGGTGCCAACGACCTCCTCCACGTGCACGTCTGGATCGAGACGATGGAGATAGAAGAGTTCGACCTGTTCAACACCCAGCCGTGCAAGGCTCTTGTCCAGTTCGGCCTCGATATGCGCGGGGCTGTTGTCGAAGTTGCGCCCGGTCTCAGGGTCGCGTGATATGCCGGCCTTGGTCGCCAGAACGAAAGGCGTTTCGCCCTTTCGGCGGGCAAGGTAGCTGCCGATGATATCCTCCGAGCGTCCCATGCCGTAGACGTTGGACGTGTCGATATGCGTCACGCCGGCATCGAGCGCGGCATCCAGGATCGCGTGGCTTTCTTCCACAGTTGCGTTTCCATAGATGCCAGCAAAGGACATCGCACCGACACCAAGGACCGAGACCGATGGCCCGCCCTGACCCAATGAACGTGTTTTCATTGTGCAAGTTCCCTTGGCCAAAGGTCATCCGGCAGCTTCTGGAGCACGACCGTCGATGCAAGCGGTGGATGGCATGCTTGCCGACCGAGGTTGGAATTCTCCCGTCTCTTCCGCTTCATGCGGCACACCTCCGTTCGAACATGTCGGTCATCCGGTTGCTCATAGTGCAACAGCGCAGTGCGGAATTGGCCGTTCCCTTAGGCTGAGCAAGCCGCGAGCGCAGACGCGATGCAAGGATTCGTCCGGGCCGTCGAGCGTCACTCGGGTACCGCCCTCTTTCGTGCGTTTGCAAGTCATCGACCTTCACTGGCCTTCAATTGCGGCTGATCCCACGGACACGCCCATAGCCCGACATTTGTCATGGCGCAACCTGCGCCTCCAGTGGTGAATTCTGCAAGCGATTTCCGCCGCATTCCAACCCGAGTTCGCGGATCTCTAATTCAACAGAACCGGAAGGCAGGTCGGACCATGGAATCCAAATCCTCGCCAGATCACCGCATCCGGGTCGGGCAGCGTCATGTTCGGAAATCGGTCGAACAGGACGGGCAGCATGATCTGTCCGATGGCGCGACGAGCGACATGCGCCCCCAGGCAGAAATGCGGCCCGTTGCCAAAGGACTGGTGCGGGTTCCTGTCGCGCTCGACAATGAACGCCTCGCCGTCCTCGTAGAGATCCTCGTCTCGATTGGCGCTGGCCTGAATGGTCATGACCGTGTCTCCCTTCGGGATCAGGCAACCGCGAATCTCCGTGTCCTTCGTCACCAGGCGTGACGACACCGAGATCGGCGCAACCCAGCGGATGCCTTCTTCGAAAGCCCTTTCCCAGCCAGCACCACGCTTCACCTCCTCCAGCTGTTCCAGATTGGTCAGCAACCCGTAGAGGGTCGTGTTCAAGGCATCGCGCGGCTCGTTGATGCCACCGCCAATGGAGATCTTGATGTTTGCATGAATCTGGGTTTCGGGGATCGGATCCTCGGCATTCAGCATCACTGAGAATGCGGAACTGTTCGGTTCCGCCTTGTGCCTGTCATGCAAACGGTTGAAGAGTGCGTGCATCTCCTCGTTGGCAAGGTCGACACGCTCGAAAGGTTCGACCCGCCAACCAAAATTCCCCGCCCCGTCGATCAGCGCCTGCGACCAGCGTTGCATCTCCACGTCCGTGGCTTCCTCAAGCCCCAACAGAATCGCCAGACCCCGCGCCGCATAAGGTCCGGAGAGAGCCGGAAAGAGGTCAACGACTTCGCCGCGAGGCAGCCGC
>JAJDVJ010000153.1 GCA_022826205.1 Silicimonas sp.
TCATGTCCGTCGCTCCCCGAGAATGGCGCCCATCACGATTGCGGCCTGCTCCGCGTCGGCCTTGGCATGGTGGGCGTACTTGAGCGTTGTTCCCGGATTGGCGTGACCGAGCAGCCGCCCCACCGTGAGGACTGTCTCTCCACCCATGACTGCCATGCTGGCGTACGAATGTCTCAGATCGTGGAGGCGGACGTCCTTCAGTCCGGCCTCCTTTCGGATCCCGGCCCAAGCGCAGCTGAGTGTCGTCCTTGGGACCGGACCTTCGGCATTGGCGGCAGGAAACAGCCAATGCGAGGTGCGGGGAAGACCGTCGAGAACCTCGCGGGCCGCCCCCGACAGCCAGACCGTGCGGGGGCCGGTCTTGCTGTCGCGAAGGTAGACATGCCCGTCGCGATAGTCTGTCCAGCGAAGGGTCCTGATCTCGCTCGACCGGCATCCGGTCAACGCCAGAAGACGGATGATCGGGATCGCCGGGGACGGTTTCGCCTCGCGCAATGCCCGTCCCAGCCGTCTGATCTCCGCGTCTGACAGGAACCGGTCACGGTTCTGCCTCCTGTATCGCCTGATCCCCTTGCAAGGGTTGCTGCCCTCCGGGCGCAAGCCGTCGGCTTCGGCGACCTTCATGATGACAGACAGCACGGGCATCGACCGATCGGCCGACACCGGCGTCGCGTGCATCGAGGTGAACCAGTCCCGCACCTCCTGCGGCGTGATCTCGGCAATCTGCCGTCCACGGAACCAGGGCAGGATCTGCGTGCGGAGATAGCTCCGGTTCTTCGAGAGCGTGCCGGGCTTCCAGTTCCTGCCGTGCCGACTGAACGCCTTCTCCGCCACGGCCTCGAACATCGTCTCCTCTTCCGAGGTCGGGAGTCCGGACCGGATCGAGGCAAGCATCCGCCTTGCCTTCTCCCGCGCCTCGGTGACCGCCATCTTGGCTGGATCGCCCACGATCCTCCACGTGCGCCGACCTTCGTGCTGGCTGTGAATGAAGTAGCGCGCCTTGCCGCTGGGCAGGACCCTGACACCGAATCCGGCGAGCACGGAGTCCCGGACGTTTCGGGTGGTCTGCTTCGGACGCAGGGCGCGGACCTTCGCGTCTGTGAGTCGTGTTCCCGGCATGAATCCCTTCCTCCTTCCGGTTGCAGGAACGGGAGGAAACACGTACGGTTCCGCCCGAACCCACGATTGTGAGAGGAAAAAGGAGACGTTGTATCAACGGCTTAGCACCGCAGGTGCGTTCGACGGTGTCCGCCATGACGCTTGGCATAGTGGTCGACGACACGGTGCACTTCCTCAGCAAGTATCGGCGCGCCAGACGCGAGCTTGGATGTGCGCCCCCCGATGCGGTGCGCGTCGCGTTCCGCACCGTGGGCCGCGCCCTGTTCACAACCTCGCTCGTGCTCGTGGCCGGCTTCATCGTGGTCAGCCTCTCCAGCTTTGAGCTCAACGCAGGGATGGGCAGGCTCACCGCACTCGTCATCGCCTTGGCGCTCTTCGCCGATTTCTTCCTGCTCCCCCCGCTGCTCATGAAGATCGACACGGATTCGGGTACCAGCGCACCCACTCCCGGCGATGTCCCAAGAGGCGCAACCCGGCAAAGGAGAAATGGGGCGCCGTCATCAACTCCGTGATGAAAGGGCCCGAGGCTGCGTAGCCGCGTCCGGGAAATTGGTTCCGCTGGCCCGCTCAACGTCCGCTGCAACATGATCATCTGCAGGTGCAAACCTCTTCAACAGCGATTGCCTTGGGCATTTCGCACGAGGGGCTTGACTTGCGGGGCGTCGCCGACGATAAGCCGGGTCTCTGGCGGGCAGTGCCCGCCATTGATGTTTGAATGACGCCCTCATCGGGCGCGCAGTTCGAGGCGGCAGTTGCCGAAAACGCCGGAGCGACCGGGGCCGAAGAACGCGGGAAGATGGAAGGAAAGCAGATGTTTGCGGTTCTCAAGACCGGCGGCAAGCAATACCGGGTCAAGGCCGGCGACATGCTCCGCGTGGAGAAACTCGCTGCTGGCGCCGGCGAAGTGATTCAATTCAACGAAGTCCTGATGGTTGGTGCGAATGTCGGCACGCCGTTGGTCGACGGGGCTGGCGTGCAGGCCGAGGTCGTGGATCAGATCAAGGGCGAGAAGGTCATCAACTTTGTCCGCCGCCGCCGCAAGAGTTCCTCGAAGCGCACCAAGGGACATCGCCAGCAACTGACGCTCGTGCGCGTGACGAACATCCTCGAGACAGGAGCCGGACAGTCGGGCGTCAAACCCGCCGTTGGTGCCAGGTCCGCCGTGGAAGTTGCAGACGTCGCGGCGAAGCCGACGAAGCCCGCCAAGAAGACCAAAGATCAAAAGGGCAAAAAGCTGGCTGCGGCGAAACCCGAACCAAAGGCCAAGGCTCAATCGAAGGCAAAGGGAACGGATGCGAGCGAGAAGGCGGCCCGGAAGGACGATCTCAAGAAGCTCGCTGGCGTGGGCCCGGCCCTCGAGAAGAAGCTGAACGAGGCTGGCATCACGACATATGCACAGATCGCCGCCTGGAATGTCGATGACGTCGTCAAGATCAACGAAGAACTGGCGCTAAAGGGCCGAATCGAGCGCGACGGCTGGGTTGACCAGGCCAAGGCCTTGACGTCCGGAAAGGAGTAAGCGGGATGGCACACAAGAAAGCTGGTGGATCCAGCCGAAATGGCCGGGATTCAGTTGGACGCCGGCTCGGCGTGAAGAAGTTCGGCGGAGAGGCCGTCATTCCCGGAAACATCATCGTGCGCCAGCGTGGCACCCGATGGTGGCCGGGCGAGGGAGTCGGCATGGGACGGGACCACACGATCTTCGCCACTGTCCCGGGCAACGTGGCGTTTCGCAAGGGCCTCAAGGGGCGTACCTTCATTTCGGTGCATCCAAAGGCAAGTCCCGCGGAATAGCCGACGACGCATGCATGGCGTTCAGGGGTCGGCACATGCACCGGCCCCTTCGTTTTTGGGAATGCCGGTTGTTCCAATGCGTTGGCAGACCCATTTGACTAAGGATTGATCGTTCTAGGGGTCGCGGACGATCTGCCTAAGACCAGGGAGGAGCGCCCAGTGAAACTCGATACGATAACCAGTCAGCCCGTGATTCAGACGGAGCGTCTGATCCTGCGTCCTCTGCGCCGTTCGGATGCGGCGCTTCTGGAACTCTTCGGGGCCGATGCCCGCGTGGCAAGAATGACGCGCAACATTCCGCACCCGCAGCCGCCTGGGGGCGCAGAGGCATTCGTGGAGCGCGCTCTCGCTGATGAAAGGGCGGAGGATGTCTGGGCACTGGACGGCAAGCTCGTCGGCCTTGGCGCAGTGCTGGGTCTCATCAGCCTCGAGCAGATGGATCGCGAGCAGTCGGAAGTCTCGTATTGGGTCGGACCCGTGTTCTGGAACACCGGCCTTGCGACGGAGGCATTGCAAGCCCTGATCGACGCCAATCCGCACAACGACAAGACAATGTTTGCCAGCGTGTTCCAGGATAACCCGGCATCGGACAGGGTGTTGCGCAACTCGGGTTTCCAGTATCTCGGTGATGCCGAGACGTATTCCTTGGCGCGCGGCACGACCGTTCCGACATGGACTTACTTGAGGCGTCTTGGGTGATGCGGCTCAGGATGGCGATCCGCATGGAGGGAAGCGCCTGAGGGTTTCGAAATGAAGTTCCTTGATCTCGCACGGGTGACGATCCGCTCAGGTTCCGGAGGCGCAGGATGTGTAAGCTTCCGTCGCGAGAAGTACATCGAGTTCGGCGGTCCGGACGGCGGCGACGGCGGAAAGGGCGGCGACGTCTGGGTGGAGGCGGTTGACGGGCTCAACACGCTCATCGATTTTCGCTACCGGCGGCATTTCCATGCCCAGAACGGCCAGCACGGCATGGGACGGCAGCGAACAGGAAAGAACGGCGCCGATATCGCACTTCACGTGCCGGTCGGCACGGAGATTCTGGACGAGGACCAGCAAACGGTGCTGGCAGACCTGACGGCGGTCGGCCAGCGCGCGTGCCTTGCCAGGGGCGGCAATGGCGGCTTCGGCAACGTGCACTTCAAGAGCTCGGTCAACCAGGCTCCGCGTCGGGCTCTTCCCGGCCAGGCCGGAGTCGAGCGAGAGATTTGGTTCAGGCTGAAGCTCATTGCCGATGCAGGTCTGCTTGGACTTCCAAACGCAGGCAAGTCGACCTTTCTCGCCGCAACCTCCAATGCGCGCCCAAAGGTCGCTGAATACCCGTTTACCACGCTTCATCCTGGTCTTGGAATGGTCGCCTTGGATGACGACGGATTTGTCCTCGGTGACATTCCCGGCCTGATAGAGGGCGCCCATGAGGGACGCGGAATCGGTGACCGGTTTCTTGGCCACGTCGAGAGATGTTCAGTGCTGCTGCACCTGGTCGACGGCACCGCCGAAGACGTTGCGGGTGACTGGAGAACAGTTGTCGGCGAACTTGAGGCATACGGGGCGGGATTGGCCGAGAAGCCTCGAATCACCGCGCTCAACAAGATCGATGCGCTGACTGAAGCCGATCGAGATGCGCGGCAAATGGAACTGGAGGCTGTTGCCGGACCAGTCATGCAGGTTTCCGGCGTGAGTCGCGAAGGGGTGCAGGATGTGCTGCGTGCGCTAAAGCGGCGGATCGACGAAGGCAAGCGGGTCGCACGGGACGAGACCGAGGAACTGGCGGCATGGCATCCCTGAGCGAATCAAGACGTGTCGTCGTCAAGGTCGGCTCGGCTCTTCTGGTCGAGGACGGAAAGCTGCGTGTGTCGTGGCTCAACTCGCTTGCCGAGGACGTCGCCTGGTTGAAGAAGGAAGGCAAGGACGTTGCACTCGTCTCCTCGGGCGCAATTGCGCTCGGACGCGCGGCCCTTGGCCTTCCTGACGGAACGCTGCCGCTGGAAAAGAGCCAAGCGGCCGCAGCGGTAGGACAGATTCGCCTTGCACGCGCCTACGAAGAGGTGCTTGCGCCGTTCGGAATCTCGACGGCGCAGGTGCTCGTCACGCTTGAGGACAGCGCCGACAGGCGGCGCTACCTGAACAGCCGGGCGACGCTCGAGCAGCTCCTGGGTCTCGGTGTCGTGCCAATCGTGAACGAGAACGACACCGTTGCCACGGATGAAATCCGCTTCGGCGACAATGACCGCCTGGCCGCCCAGATTGCAGTCACGGTGGAGGCGGATGTCCTGGTGCTTCTTTCGGACGTGGACGGACTTTACTCCGGCAATCCCAAGATCGACGCGGAGGCTCGGCGCATCGACTACGTCGACAACATCACGCCAGAGATCGAGGCGATGGCAGGCGATGCAGGAACCGGGCTCGCGAAAGGGGGCATGAAGACCAAGATTCTCGCCGCGAAGACAGCCGCTGCTGGCGGGGCGGCCATGGCGATCACGAAAGGATCGGTGCCCAACCCGCTGAAATCGCTCGCCAATGGCGCGTCGGCAACATGGTTCGCGGCGGAGACCGATCCTCAGGCGGCGCGCAAGCGTTGGATTGCGGCGATGAAGTCGAAGGGCGAGTTCCATGTCGATGCTGGTGCCGTGTCCGCGCTTCTTGGCGGAAAGTCTCTCTTGCCAGCAGGCGTCACCGGCGTGTCAGGCACTTTTGGACGAGGCGAGCCTGTAGTGATCGTTGGACCGGACGGGTCGCGACTAGGCGTCGGCCTGACGCGATACACGTCAGACGAGGCAGACAGGATCAAGGGCGAGCGATCGGACCGAATAGAGGCGATCTTGGGTTATCCGGGTCG
Source organism: Silicimonas sp. (assembly GCA_022826205.1). Lineage (GTDB taxonomy): Bacteria > Pseudomonadota > Alphaproteobacteria > Rhodobacterales > Rhodobacteraceae > JAJEFO01. The sequence goes on from JAJDVJ010000153.1 coordinate 5,750, forward strand.
AGCGGCCCTTGTTCACCGCGACGACATGGCGATCTGAGGGCAGATTGGACAACTGCATCGGGGAGGTGTATCGATTGCCGATGCCGGAATGGAGCGAGCAATGAAAGACCTTGCGGACGTCCAGGAAGTCATGACGGACATTGGCCGACGAGCCAGGGTTGCCGCCATGGAACTTGCGGTTGCGTCGTCCGAGGCAAAGCGGGTCGCCATCGAAAGCGCCGCCGATGCCATCTGGAACCGACGTGAGGAGACCATCGCCGCAAATGCGGAAGACATTGCCTACGGTCGCGAAAAGGGCCTGTCAGCGGCCATGATGGACCGGCTTCTGCTGGACGAGGGTCGCATCAAGGGAATTTGTGACAGCCTGCGCGATGTAGCTGCCCAGCCCGACCCGGTGGGCGAGGTCATGGACGAGTGGGACAGGCCGAACGGCCTGCATGTCAGGCGCGTCAGGACGCCGCTCGGTGTTGTCGGCGTCATATACGAGAGCAGACCCAACGTCACGTCGGACGCAGCTTCGCTTTGCCTGAAGTCCGGGAATGCCGTGATTTTGCGCAGCGGCTCCGAAAGCTTCCACTCCGCCGGTGCCATTCACGCATGCCTTCTAGACGGACTTGATGCAGCGGGTCTGCCTAGGGACGCCGTGCAGCGCGTTCCGACCCGCGACCGCTCCGCCGTATCCGAATTGCTGCGCATGACGGATCATGTCGATGTCATCGTGCCGAGGGGCGGCAAGAGCCTCGTGGGCGTCGTGCAGCAGGAGGCCCGGGTTCCGGTCTTTGCCCACCTTGAAGGAATCGTGCATGTCTATGTCGATGCGGCCGCCGACAAGGAAACCGCCCTTCGCGTGATCCTGAATGCCAAGACCCGGCGTACTGGAATCTGCGGAGCGGCCGAATGCCTCCTGATTCACAAGGATGCCCTCAGGGAGATTGGACAGCCCGTGATCAAGGCTCTTCTGGAAGCCGGTGTCGAGGTCAGGGGCGACGCATCCACACAATGTATCGAAGGCGTCGTTCCCGCGACCGCCGAGGACTGGGGTCGCGAGTACCTGGACATGAAGATGGCCGTGAAGGTCGTCGATTCGCTTGATAGCGCCATTGAGCACATCCGTACTCACGGCTCTTCACACACGGATTGCATCATCACCGCGGATGACAGAGTGGCGGATAGGTTTTTCCGGAACCTCGACAGCGCGATCCTGATGCAAAACGCGTCGACCCAGTTTGCAGACGGAGGCGAATTCGGAATGGGAGCCGAGATCGGCATTGCTACCGGAAAGCTCCATGCACGCGGCCCTGTCGGCGCTACTCAGCTCACCAGCTTCAAGTATCTGGTGACTGCAGACGGCGCTGTCAGGAGTTGACTTTATTGCCTGGCGGGCCCGCGCATTGCCGGGCAACGGGGAGGAGCCGGCATTCCGCCGCGTGCCATCCCCGGATCATCGAGAGGCCAGTGAACCTGGATCTCGGCCAGTCAGAAAATTCTAGTTGGCCCGGATTCTTCGAGAATGCGCCGCCAAGGTGAACGTGATTCCGGTCGCGGGCTTTCCTTGTGCCCACATCGGATTATGGTATCGTGCCGGCTCGACACGCAGAGGCCGCGCACGCCAAGAGCTCGACGCGCAATGACAGACATTTCGTTCCTGCTGACCCCCGGCAATCTCGTCCGGCATCCCCAGCGTCCGGATTGGGGGACCGGCCAGGTGCAATCCAGCATCGAAGGGCGCGTCACCGTGAATTTCCCCGATGAGGGGAAGGTCGTCATCGACAGCAGCCGGATCGAGCTGATCCCGGTCATTCACTCCGAATGATGGCAGAACCCGCCTTCATGGACTTTCCGGCGTTCGGTTGTTCATTGGCGCCATCCCGGCCTTGTAAGCATTCGGAGTTTTTCTCGACGCGGACAACCGGCGGTTCGCGAGATCCGGCGGTCCATGGATCTTGATGCCGCACACCTGACGCTTGGCTTAGCCACGACAGAAGAGGACCGTCTGGCGGCCGAGCGCCTGCGCTACGAAGTGTTCGTCGAGGAACTGAGCGGCGACGGTGATATGGTCGATCATGAAGGCCGGTTCGAGCGGGACCATTTCGATCCGGATTTCGATCACTTGATCCTGGTGGACACCAACCGCGACCGCGCGACCCTCGATCACGTGGTGGGGGTCTACCGTCTCCTGCCGGGAGGCCTTCGGGAAAGGTTCTATTCCGAGGACGAGTACGACGTGTCCCTGCTCGTCGAAAGCGGCAGGAAGCTCCTTGAGCTCGGTCGCTCTTGCGTGCGCCAAGGGTACCGGAGCGGCATTGCACTGCACCTCCTTTGGGCTGGACTCGCCGACTATGTGCGCGAACGGGACATTGAGATTCTTTTCGGTGTGGCGAGTCTCCACGGCACTGACATTGACGCGCTTGCCGAACCGTTGTCGCACCTGCACCACTCGCACCTGGCCCCGCCCGAACTCAGGGTGCGCGCGCAGGAGGACGTCTACCAGCCAATGGACTTGCTTGCGCCGGAAGAGATCGACAGGGTGGCCGCGATGCGCGCTACGCCGGCATTGATCAAGTCCTACCTGAAGCTCGGCGGATTTGTCGGCGATGGCGCCTTCGTGGATCACAAGTTCAACACGACAGACGTATGCCTGGTGATCGACATTGAACTGATGAAACCCGCCGCACGCATCCGCTACTCGAGAGGTTCCTGAGCATGAGCAGCCCGACCTGGCGTTCGGATGTTGCACCTGACGTGTTCAGGCCCGGCCTTCTTGGCTGGATTCTAGTCGCATTCAGGGGAGCAGCTCTGGGCGCTCTGGTGTTCGGCTGTTTCGGAATCCTGCTGCTTGTCAGGCTGATCGAGCGTCCGCTCTTCGGCAGTCGTCGGCCCTGGACGCCGCACATTGTCGTCTTCGTCTGCCGCAACGCGTTTCGCGTTCTCGGAATTCGCTTGGAAGTCAACGGCGCTCCGGTGAACCGTCCGGGCGTAATCGTGTCGAATCACAGTTCGTGGCTGGATATATTCACGCTCAATGCGGCTGGACCGCTCTACTTTGTCGCAAAGGCCGAAGTGGCCAGCTGGCCCGGCATTGGATGGTTGGCGCGCGGCACGGGATCCGTATTCGTCCAGCGGGAACGGCGGGAGGCCGGGAACCAGAAAACGGTTTTCGAAGAGCGTCTGGGGGACGGGCACCGGATCCTGTTCTTTCCGGAGGGCACGTCCAGCGATGGCCGGCGCGTCCTGCCGTTCAAGTCGACGCTGTTCGCCGCTCTCTTCTCGAATCGCCTGCCGGAACTCTGGGTTCAGCCAGTCACGGTCGTATATCACGCGCCGGAGGGTGCCGACCCACGATATTACGGATGGTGGGGCGACATGGAGTTCGGCCCCCATGTCATCAAGACGCTTGGAACCCGGCGCCAAGGAATGGTTGAGGTGACGTGGCATGCACCGCTGCTCGTCACGGACTTTGCCGGGCGAAAGGCGCTTGCGGCAGAGGCCGAGGTGCGGGTGCGTTCGGCCCATCCCCAGGGATCAGCCGAAGGCGCGGACGATTCCGGCTAGGGCCTTGGCAGGATCGTCCTGCCGCCAGATTTCCTCGCCAATTGCAATGAAGTCGGTGACCGGGGCAAGGTTCGCAGCAAGGCTGGTGTCGAGATTGCCTTCCGCCACGACAGGCAGCTCGATCATCTCGGACCACCAGGTAAAGAGGTCACGTTCGGCCAATGTGCCGTCACCAAGCGCCGACCTGCCGACAGGCCCGAAGGCCACGTAGTTGGCACCAGCCTCGGCGGCAATCATTCCGTCATGGCGAGAGGCGTGGCAGTACGTTCCGACGATGGCGTCTTTGCCTAACGCACCGCGTGCCTTCCTGACTGATCGTGCCCCGTCGACGAGGTGCACGCCGTCAAGCCCAAGATCCCGGGCGAGGGCAAGATGAGATTCGATCACTATGGCCACGTCGCGGGCATGCGTCGCCTCGCGCAATGCATCGGCCGCGCGCGACAACCGGATCTCGTCCCGCGTTGCCATCGACAGGCGCAGGCAGGCTACCTCATGCGCGTCCAGGACGGCGGCCAGTTGGTCCCGAAACGTCGGTAGGTCAAACCCCGGCGGAGTCAGCAAATATATCTGAGGCTTGTCCGAACCGGACATCCGGCATCTCCCGGGTCTTGCGTCCGAGGCTATAGCCGCTTGCCGCCCGCGTGGGAAGGCTGGCGACCCTCTCTCGTGCCGCACCTTGGCCCAGACCAGCCATGCGCGCGAACCTTGGCACTTGCCCATTGGAAATTCGTCTGCGCTGTTGGCTTGTGCCCACGTCAGAGGCGTCCTATTTGCGCTTTCGTGAGCCAACCCCTCATTGTCCTTGTAGAGCCCCAAATGGGCGAGAACATCGGCGCTGCCGCGCGCGCGATGTGGAATTTCGGTCTGGACCGCTTGGTGATCGTCGCGCCGAGGGACGGCTGGCCGAACCCCAAGGCAGTGGCCATGGCAAGCGGTGCGGGACGGCTCCTCGACGAAGCGCGGCTGGTCGGGTCGACTTCTGAAGCGGTTGCCGACGCGACCTTCGTGTATGCGACCACAGCACGCAGCCGGGAACTCACGAAAGATGTCCTCACGCCTCTGGTAGCGATGCAGGATGCGGCGGCCAGGATCGCAGGTGGGCAGGACGTGGCCGTGCTGTTCGGGCCGGAGCGCGCTGGTCTCCAGAACGACGATGTCGCGCGGGCGAATGCGATCATTTCGGTGCCCGTGAACCCGGAGTTCCCTTCCCTCAACATTGCGCAATGCGTGCTCCTGATCGCGTACGAATGGCGTCGGGCAGTGGGCTGCGATCCGGATCGGGAGGGCGAACTCACGGAGCCCTTGCCGGCGTCGCATGCCGAAGTGGAACATCTGGCATCCCATTACGAGAACCGTCTTCAGGATGCCGGTTTCTTTTTCCCTCCCGAAAAGGCCGCCGGGATGAAGCAGACGCTCAGGAACTTATGGTCGCGCATGCCGCTCACGTCAGTTGACGTGCAGGTTCTTCACGGAATCCTGCGCCAGATGGTTCGCTGGAAAGAGCGCGGCGACTGACTGGACGGGTTGGGGGTGCCGAATTACATTTTGCGCGAGGCAAGAGTTTGGAGATGAGCAGAAAGCGCAACATATTCGAGGAGGTCGGTGAAGGCTCGGAACGGACCGCTGTGCCCGCTGGCGGTGTCATAGACGGTGCCCGAAAGGACGCCAAGAGAGCCATTCGCCTTTGGCTGTCCGCGCTTGGCGTCCTGGTTGTGTTGATAGTCGTTGTGGGCGGGATGACGCGGCTGACCGACAGCGGGCTTTCGATCACTGAATGGCAGCCCATCTCCGGTGCCCTCCCCCCCATAGGCGTCGATGCGTGGGAAGCGGAGTTCGAGAAGTACCGGCAGATTCCCGAGTACCAGCTTCAGAATGAAGGCATGACCCTGGCCGAATTCAGGACCATCTATTGGTGGGAGTGGGGGCATCGGCAGCTTGGCCGCATTACGGGCCTCGTCTGGGCTGTCGGATTCCTCTTCTTTCTTGCTACGCGCCGCATTCCTGCCGGCTGGACAGGGCGTTTGCTGCTGCCGGGTGTACTTGGCGGCGTTCAAGGCGTGATCGGGTGGTGGATGGTTTCGTCCGGTCTTGCCGGCGACGTGCTGGACGTCGCTTCCTACAGGCTTGCGGTGCATCTCGGGCTGGCATTCGTGATCCTCGGCATCATTGCGTAGCAAGTGATGCTTCTTGGCCGGAGCGAGGTCGGCCTTCTGCAAGCGAGGCGGATGCGCGACGCTCGGCTCCTGTCAGCGGCCACGGGTCTGATGCACCTTGCGTTCCTGCAGATCCTGCTCGGGGCGCTCGTGGCGGGGATCGACGCTGGCCGCACGTTCAATGACTGGCCGAGCATGGCGGGGCAGTTTTTTCCACCTGCCGCATTCGACCTTGAGCCGATGTGGCGGAACTTCTTGGAGAATGCCGGGCTGGTACAGTTCATGCACAGAATTGCGGGTTACCTGCTGCTGGTCCTTGGCATCGCATTCTGGCTGCGAGCCCGAAGATCGGGCAACAGGGCGACCCGCGGGGCGTTCACGGCTGTTCTGGCCATGCTGGTCCTTCAGTTGCTGCTTGGAATCATGACTGTGCTCTACGTGGCCCCGCCGGGACTTGCGATTCTGCACCAAGTAGGTGCGGTGCTGCTTTTCTTCCTGATCCTTCGTGCACGGTTCCTGGCGAGCTATCCGCTCGATCAATCGGTGAGGGATGCGAAATGAGCGCGTATGACGAACTGATGGCGTTTCAACGCGAGACTGAAGCGTTGGGTCAGGTCATGGGACGGCTGTCCTGGGACCAGGAGACCGTCATGCCATCCGGTGCAGGCGAGCAGAGAGCGGAGGAGGTCGCCGCCCTCGATGGCGTTCTGCACCGTCGGCGCACCGATTCCCGCATCGGAGACTGGCTTGAAGCTGCGCGCCCGGCAGACGAGGTGCAATGTCGGCAAGTCGAGTTGATTCGCCGAAACTACGAACGCAACCTGCGTGTTCCCGAGGAGCTTTCTGCGGCGCTCGCGCGAACCGGATCGATTTCGCGACGCATATGGGCCGAGGCGCGGCGGACCGACGACTTTGGCTTGTTCGCGCCGAAGTTTGGCGAGGTTGTGTCGCTGGTGCGCGAGAAGGCGGCGGCGCTCGCCGACGGAGGCAATCTCTATGACGCCCTGCTTGATGGGTTCGAACCAGAGATGACCGAAGTCGAGCTTGACAAGATGTTCGGCACGCTGCGCCCGCGCCTTGTGAGCTTGCGTGATCGCATCATGGGATCTGAGCGGAAGATTGCGCAACTCGATCACGAATTTGACGAATCAGGCCAGCTCCGGCTTTCTGCCGAGCTTGCAGAAGTGTTCGGCTATGACAGGACGCGCGGTCGCATAGACAAGGCAGTGCATCCATTTTCCTCCGGATCCGGCCTTGACGTGCGAATTACGACGCGGACGGAAACGAGGGATCCGTTCAATTGCATCTATTCGACGATTCACGAAGTCGGTCATGCCTGCTACGAGCAAGGCATCGATCGGGCCTATCTGCTGACGCCGCTTGGTGACGGCGTGTCAACGGGCGTACACGAAAGCCAGAGCCGCATCTACGAGAACCAGATCGGTCGCAGCAGGGAATTCACCGGCTGGCTCTTCCGGAGAATGCGGGACATTTTCGGGGACTTCGGCATCGCGGACGAAGAATCGTTTTTTGCCACGGTCAACAGGTTTTCTTCCGGCTTCATCCGGACCGAGGCAGACGAAGTCGATTACAATCTCCACGTCCTGCTCCGGTTTGACCTGGAGCGCGACCTGGTCAACGGGCGGCTCGAGACCGGTGATGCAAATGATGCGTGGAACGAGAGATTCCAGGCAGATTTCGGGATCGGCGTCGACAAGCCGTCCAATGGCATTCTGCAGGACGTGCACTGGTCCGAGGGCCTTATGGGCTATTTTCCGACCTATACGTTGGGCAATGTTTATGCGGGTTGTCTGCACGCCACCATGAAGCGCGAGGTTGCCGGAATTGGCGAAGCGTTTGCAGAAGGTGCGACTGAGCCCGCCCGCCGCTGGCTCGGCGAGCGCATCCACCGCTTTGGCGGCCTGTTGAAGCCCCGCGACCTCATGGAGCGTGCGATTGGGGAAGCGCCCTCGGAAGCCCCGCTTCTCGATTATCTCGACGCGAAGTTCGGCGAGATCTACAGCACGTAGAGAGATCTTGCCGGACGGGCAACTGGCTTGATGCGGGCATCAGGCTCGGGCTCTGGTCCGGCCCCATGCTTGCCTTGATTTCGTGAACTTGCCGAGATCTTCGAGGCCGGTCCGGATCAGGTTGCCTCGCGCGGATTCGCTCTCTACGTCAAAGGGCTTGCTGAAGCTGCAGCAGCGGCCTCGAGTTCCGTCCGCCTTCTCTGGATACCCATCCTGGAACGTCTCGGTCCACATAGCTGAACATTGGGTGCACGCGTCTGCTGGCGGGCATGCGTCGGCGAAGATGCAACATGGCCCTGATCATCGCCGGTCTTGGGGACGAAGGTCAGTTCAATCGATCAACCGCCCGTGTGGCTCATGTGGCGGCTGACCTGTCCGTCCGCGCGCTGGCGCGAATAATCGAAGTCATGGCCCTTTGGCTTGCGCCCGATGGCTGCCCGAATCGCGTCCTCCAGCAACCCGTCGCTCTCCGAGGCCCGAAGAGGAGCTCGGAGGTCCGCCATGTCCTCCTGGCCGAGGCACATGTAGAGTTCGCCGGTGCAAGTCAGCCGCACTCGGTTGCACGATTCGCAGAAGTTGTGCGTCAAGGGCGTGATGAAACCCACTTGCTGGCCGGTCTCCTCAACCCGTACGTACCGTGCGGGCCCTCCCGTCCGGTGGGCCAAGTCGACAAGCGTGTAGTGCTCTTCAAGACGGTTGCGCAGATCCTTCAGGCTCCAGTACTGGCCAACGCGGTCTTCGCCGCCGAGGTCGCCCATTGGCATGACCTCGATGAAGGTCAGGTCCATGTCGCGTGACGCGCACCATTCCGCAAGCCGAAAAAGCTCGTCTTCATTGAATCCCTTGAGGGCAACCGTGTTGATCTTGACACGCAGCCCGGCATTCTGCGCTGCATCAATGCCGTTCAGCACCTGGGGCAGACGACCCCAGCGCGTGACGCGGGCGAACTTCTCCTGGTCCAGCGTGTCAAGCGAGACGTTCACGCGCCTCACTCCGGCATCGAAAAGGTCGTCCGCAAACCGTGCGAGTTGGCTGCCGTTCGTCGTGACGGTCAGTTCCTTGAGGGCGCCTCGCTCCACGTGTCTGGTCATGGAGCGGAAGAATGTGAGAATCTCGCGCCTGACGAGCGGCTCGCCGCCGGTGATCCTGAGCTTTTTGACGCCCAGTCGAATGAATGCCGAGCACATCCGGTCCAGCTCTTCCAGAGTCAGCAGATCCCGCTTCGGCAGGAAGGTCATGTGTTCCGACATGCAATACACGCAACGGAAATCGCAGCGGTCAGTGACCGAAACGCGCAAATACGTGATTGCGCGCTGAAACGGATCTATGAGCGGCGCGTCTGGCATGAAGTGAAGTTAGGTTGCGAGACGCGTTTCCGCAAGTGGGAAGCGGGTGCGGCACTGCGGTCGCTGGACCATCGCGCCCGGTTTCTTCATGGCACTGCACTTAGGTCGGGCCAGCTTGGGACACTGCAGAATTGGTTGCAAGTTGCTCAAGGTGTCATTGGCGGCGTTCCGATTCACGGCTTAGATCCAGAGCACAGGCCGAATTGGCTTCATGCGGCATGGCACTGGTCCTGCCCTTGACTATCGGCCGCGAAAGTCTGCGACCCAAGGCGTTGAGCGCAGCATGGGATGGTCCCAGGGTCGACCGTGTGTCTGAACTGTTGGCTCAGGCGGCGAAAACAGGCAAGAGGGCACAGCTCTTGCGACCGCCTGGTGCTGAAAGACCGCCCAAACTTTAGCGACGTGCGTTTTCCTCGGCGCGTGCCTCGACGATTTCATCGGCTTCGCGACCGTACAACTCCTGAAAATGCGCAAAGTCAGCTTCGTACCTGCCAACACCCTGGGTTGCCGACCTAAGGTTGTTGATCAGGCCTTCAAGGGAAGTACCGGGCATGAGTGCACGAACAACATCCCAGCCCTCTGCATCGGCTTCACGATCAAATCCAAGAATCTGGCCGCGCATGGACGAGATCATCGGATTGAGGGCGCCCGTAAAAACAGATGGCGCCCGGAACCGGACCTCGAAAGTCGGTTCCAGCAATACCGGCTGTGCCTTGCTCAATCCTTCGGAAACTCCGCCGCGGCCGGCGATCCTGAAAGCCATGTCTGACGAATCGACCGAATGGTGCTGGCCGTCGTACAACTGGACCAGCACATCAATGACAGGGAATCCAAGCGGTCCTCGCGCCATGGCCTCTTCGGCGCCCAACTTAACTGCGGGAATGTAGTTCCTGGGGACCGATCCACCATGAATCTTTTCCGAAAAGGCGAAACCGTCTCCACGTTTGGCAGGCCCAACCGTCAGCTTGACGTCGGCAAACTGTCCCGCACCCCCTGACTGTTTCTTGTGACGGAAATGTATGTCGGTCTTCCGCGTGATCGTTTCCCGATAGTGGGCAACGAATGGTCCGGTGTCCGTATCGACACCGAAGACATCGGACAGTGTCTGCTGGATTCTTCGAAGATGCTGCGATCCCTGGGTGCCAAGGATGACCTGGCCGCTCTCCTGGTCGAGAATCACGGTCAGCGACAGATCTTCCGCGGCAATCTGGTGCAATGCTTCAGAAAGCTTGACGTCATCCCGGTCGTTCACCGCTGAAATGGTCCGGTTCCAGACTGCGGGAAATGGCTTGTACCATTCGGGTGATTCGATCTGAGCGGAATCGGAATACAGGCATCCGGCATTCAGATGGTCCGATTTCACGGCCGCGGCGACCCCGCCGGCATCGATAGACTTTTTGGCAGCAGGCCTCTCCCCGAAGGGCTCGACCAGCCCGCCTATTGAATTTCCGCCGACCGTTGCTCCCGAACTCAATTCGTCAGCGAAACTGCGCAACCAGACAAACTTGCCCACGTGCTTCCGGCTGCGGCTCATGAATGCAGATGCAACAGCGCCGTTCAGGCGGGAAGACGTGTCACCGGGCTGGGGAGCTTCGTGGCGGAGGGCTTTCATTAATCGGCGGATGCCGTTTCCGGACGCGGCGGATCCGAAAAAGGCCGGGACCGTCAGATTCTCGGCAAGCGTCCGCGCGCAGATCCCGTAGACCGCGCCCGTCGCGGGCGTTCGATCTTCAATGATTTCCTCGAGAAGCCAGTCATCATGTTCCGAAAGGGTCTCAAGCAGTTCTTCACGACCCTCTGCCTGCCTTTCCTGAAGTTCATCCGGCACCTCGATGAGTTCGGACGGTTCACCATCCCGATAACGCCAGGCCCGGTCGGACACGAGATCAACAGCGCCGACGACACGCTCACCATCACGAATTGGAACCTGCCTCAGGATGATCGGATTGGCAGAATAGGATTGAATGGCAGACATGATGCTGCGGGCGTCGTGGCGGCACTCGTCAATACGGTTCACGAAGACAAAGTGAGGAACGTTGCCCGTCTCGGCGAGGCGAATCCAGGGCGCAGCAAGGACGGCCTGATCGGGGTCAGGAGATGCTACGATGACGACGGCATCGGCACAGAGAATGGCATCAAGCGCAGTTTGCGCAAACTCGAGCGATCCCGGGCAGTCCAGTGCGACCCAGTCTTCACCGAGGTAGGAATACTCCGCGCAGCGCAGGTCGACAGGCGGTGCGGCAGGCGGCCTTTTGCCTTCGAGCATTGTCATCTGGTCTATGAGTTCGGACTTGCCAACTGCTGACGGTCCGATGACAGCGATACATCTAGTAATCTTTGATCCTCCTATATCCGGA